>CAMLID010000066.1 GCA_946480055.1 uncultured Lysobacter sp.
GAGTTCGCGGTCGCGGCTTACGCCGCTCCTACCCCAAAGCGACCGAAGCAGGCGCGGCCGAGGGGTTGGCGATCGCGGCCTACGCCGCTCCCACAGAAAGCAGAGGCAGAAGCGAACTCTGAAGCGGAACCTCCACCGGCAGGCGAAGTTCGTGGTCGCGGCTCGCGCCGCTCCTACCCCAAAGCGAGAGCGAGGCCGCCGCAAGCGGAAGAGGGAACCACTCGCGAGGATGCGCGATGCGAGGATGCGAGGATGCGAGGATGCGCGATGCGGTTCGCCTGCGGCTCACCACATCCTACGAATCCCCGACGAGGAGGATGTCGCGAGCTTCCGTGCACAAAAAAGCCCGGCGATGCCGGGCTTTTTCGTTTCCATCGGTCAGCGTGCTCAGCGCACGCGACCACGCCGGAACAGGTTGACGATGCCAAGCAGCACGATCGCGCCGACCAGCGACAACAGCAAGCCGGTCAGGCTGAAGTTGCCATCGTTGATATCGCCCGCACCCAGGCCCAACACGCCGCCGAGCCAACCGCCGAGGAATGCGCCGACGATGCCTACGATGACGTTGAGTAAGATGCCCTGTTGGCCATCGGTGCGCATGACCAAACTGGCCAGCCAACCGATGACGCCGCCAACCACTAGCCAAATGATGATGCCCATCATGTCGGTGTCTCCTAATCGTTACAGAGGACGCCCGATCGCATTGCGCCGTGTGGATGCACTCGCCTGTCGCATCGGACTATTGCAGTCTGGATGCGGATTTGTGATGGCACTGTTAAATGTTCGCGCTGCGGCGAAGCGCGTCACGCGGCGTAGACACGCCATATGTGGATTTCAGCCACCGTTGCTGCGCAGCAGTTGCAACAGCAGGTCGCGCGGCAATTTTCCGGTCTCGTTGCGCGGCAGCGCATCGACGCGGCGCAGCGGGCGCGGCAGGAATACCGGGTCGATGCTGGCACGCAATGCGCGCAGAATTTCTGCCTCTTCCAGCTGCGGCGCGACCGCGAGCGCAGCGATCCGGCGCACCGCGCCGTCGTCGGCGTCGAGCTGAAACACTACGCCGTCCTCGACGCCGTCGATCGCGAGCAGCTTGCGGGTGAGGTCGCCCAGCGAAGCGCGCTTGCCGGCGATTTCGAGCAGGTCGGCGCTGCGTCCGCGCAGCACGAAACGGCCATCGGCGCCGACTTCCATCAGATCGGCCAGCACCACCGCCTCGGGCAGGTGCGGCGCGTGCACCGCGGTGCCGTCGGGTTGTGGCAATAAGCGCACACCCGGCAGCGGAGTCCAGGCGTCCTCGTGGGCGGTGCGGCGGCGCGCGATCACGCAGGTTTCGGTGGAACCGAACACTTCGCGCACCTCGCAGCCGTAGCGCGTTTCCGCGGCCAGGGCGAGTTCCTGCGGCAGCGGCGCGGTGGCCGAGACGATGCCGGCCAGCGCCGGCAAGGCGATGCCGGATTCGACCAGGGCGCGCAGATGCACCGGCGTGGTCACCAACAGCGGCGGCGCCGGCGCGTCGGCCAGGGCCAGGGCGACGTCGCCGGGAAAGAACGGACGCGCCGCGTGCACCGCGACCGGACCCAGCAGCGGCAGCAGCACCGACATCTCCATGCCGTACATGTGCTGCGGCGGCACGGTCGCGACCAGCGGCGTGATCGCGTCGGGCGCGAGCAGGTCGGCGAGCGCGGCCAGGTTCTGGGCGGTGCTGGCGCGGAAGCAGCGCCAGGTTTTTGGATTGGCCTTGGGCTGGCCGGTGCTGCCGGAGGTGAAGCCGATCGCGACCAGCGCATCGGCCGCGATGGTCGGCGCCGGGCCGTCGAGTTGCGCCAGCGTCTCGGGCAGGCGCCAGTAACGCGGCGGCTGCGGTTCCAGTGCGGTATCGCCCAGGCAATAGCTGTCGGCGTGCTGGGCCAGCGCGTCGCCGACCACAGCCGGCGCGCGCGAGGGCGGCAGCAGCGTGGTCTGGCCGCGCAGGGCGGCCGCGCAGAAGGCGACCAGGAAGCGGTAGCGGTCTTCGCACAGATTGATCGCATAGCGCGCCGACGGCAGCGCCGCGGCCAGCGCGCGCACTTCGCGCTCGAAGCGCTGCTGCGCGATCGCATCGCCGTGCGCGAACGCGAACAGACGCTCGCCCGTACCGGTCACCAGGGCGACGCGTTCGTCGCCGGGTACCGCATCATGATCAACTACCGCTGACATCGTCCGCCATTCGTCGCTCCGGCCGCGGCCGCACCATTCCTACGCCGACGGCATCGCCGTCATCCCCTAAGCGCCGGCCGTGCGGCATCGGCATCGATCGCGGCCTAGCGCCGCGTCCCCGTCTTTAGCTTACGCTGGCGCGCTGGCGTTCCGCCAAACGATTGTTCATGTCCCTGACCTGCCGATGACTCCCACCGACCCCGCGCCGCGCTGGACCTGGCAGCCGCACACGCCCGGAAACGCCGCCGAGGCGCAGGCGCGGACCTGGCTGGCCGAGCAGCTGGACGCCGCGCCGCAAACCCTGCGCCTGGGCCGCGACGGCCGCCAGCGCCCCTATCTGGAAGCGCCGTACGAGCGCTGGGACTGCAACTGGAGCCACAGCGGCGACAGCCTGCTGATCGCCCTGACCGCGCGCGGACGGGTCGGCGTCGACCTGGAACGGCTGCGCCCGCGGCCACGCGCGCTGGCGGTGTCCGATCGCTATTTCACCGCCCCCGAAACCGCCTGGCTGAACGCCCAGCCCGACCGCGACCGCGCCTTCCTGCGCCTGTGGTGCCTGAAGGAAGCGGTACTGAAAGCGCACGGCCACGGGCTCTCGTTCGGCCTGCACCGGCTGCGTTTCGAAGAACGCGACGGCCGCCTGCTGCTGGTCGACAGCGACCCCGCATTGGGTGCGCCGTCGGAATGGCGGCTGCAGGAACTGGCGCCGGCGCCGGGCTACGTCGGTGCGCTGGCCTGGCGGCCGTTCGCCGACGCCGCGGCGCCTGCCGTCACCGGCGCGGCCTGAGCCCGACCGGCGCCATCGGCGATACTGTCGCCGATGAACGCACCCGCTCCCCTCCCCGCCGGGCTCCGTCGCGAGCTCGAAGCCGGCCTGTCCGCGCTGGCCCTGGATCCGGCCCTGGCCGCGCCGCTGCTGGACTATCTGGCCCTGCTCGCGCGCTGGAACCGCACCTACAACCTCACCGCCGTGCGCGACCCGCAGGAGATGGTGACCAAGCACCTGCTCGACTCGCTGGCGATGCACCCCTACGTCGACGCGATCGCGCGAGAAGGCGGCGCCCTGGCCGACCTGGGCACCGGCGCCGGCCTGCCCGGGATCCCGCTGGCGATCGTCAAGCCTGGCCTGCGCGTGACCCTGGTCGAGAGCAACGGCAAGAAGGCGCGCTTCATGCGCGAAGCCCTGCGCACCCTGGGTTTGAAGGACGCGCGCGTGGCCGAATCGCGGATCGAGGCCTTCGCCGAACCCGGCGCCTACGACGCCATCACCGCGCGCGCCCTGGCGACCCTGCCGCTGATCCTGGAACTGGGCGGCCACCTGCTCAAGCCCGACGGCGTGCTGCTGGCGATGAAGGGCGCCCACCCGGTCGACGAGATCGCCGCGCTGCCCGCGGGCTGGCGCGTGCGCGCCTCGCATCCGCTGGCGGTGCCGGGGCTGGACGCCGAGCGCCATCTGGTCGTGGTCGACCGCGCCAATGCCGGCCCCGGACCGGACGCGGACCGAAATGACGCATGACGGACCGCGAACGCGTCCCGTCCGGGCATAATCCCCAGTCCGACCGGCGCCCGGCGCCGTCCGAACACACCTCACAGCCGGTACAGCAGGGGACGAGCCGCATGGCCCGCATCATCGCCGTCGCCAATCAGAAAGGCGGGGTCGGCAAGACCACCACCGCAGTCAACCTGGCCGCCGCGCTCGCGCGTACGCCAAAGCGCGTGCTGCTGGTCGACCTGGACCCCCAGGGCAACGCCACGATGGGCAGCGGCATCGACAAGCGCACGATCGAGGACTCGATCTGCGACGTGATGCTGGGCGAAGCCGACGCCGCATCGATCCTGGTACGCGCGCCGGAAGACTTCGACCTGCTGCCGGCCAACATCGAGCTGACCGCCGCCGAAATCCGCCTGATGAGCGAGGACGCGCGCGAGCAGCGCCTGAAGAGCGCACTGGCGCCGCTGCGCGCGAACTACGATTACATCCTGATCGACTGCCCGCCGGCGCTGTCGCTGCTCACGCTCAACGCGCTGACCGCGGCCGACTCGATCATCGTGCCGATGCAGTGCGAGTACTACGCGCTGGAAGGCATCAGCGCCCTGCTCGACACCATCAACGCGCTCAAGGCCAGGCTCAACCCGGACCTGGAGATCGAAGGCGTGCTGCGCACCATGTTCGACGTGCGCAACAACCTCGCCAACGCGGTCTCGGCCGAGCTGACCAATCACTTCGGCGACCGCGTGTTCCGCACCATCGTGCCGCGCAACGTGCGCCTGGCCGAAGCGCCCAGCCACGGCCAGAGCATCGTCGGCTACGACAAGGCCAGCCGCGGCGGCATCGCCTACCTCGGCCTGGCCGGCGAAGTGCTGCGCCGTCAGCGCGAACGCGAGCAGGCCGCCAAGACGGCGCAACGCGACCACAAGGAGACCGTGGCATGAGTGCGGCCAAGAAGCGCGGCCTCGGCCGCGGGCTGGAAGCCCTGCTCGGCCCCAAGGCCGCCGCCGAGGCGCCGATCCTGGAAGCCACCGAAGCCGACGTGATGCGCAAGCTGCCGGTGGACGCGCTGACCGCCGGCAAGTACCAGCCGCGCAAGACCTGGGACCACGACAAGCTCGCCGAGCTGGCCGAGTCGATCAAGGCCCAGGGCGTGATCCAGCCGATCGTCGTGCGCGACATCGGCGGCAAGCGCTACGAAATCATCGCCGGCGAACGCCGCTGGCGCGCGACCCAGCTGGCCGGGCTGACCGAAATCCCGGTGGTGATCCGCGAAGTCGACGACCGCACCGTGGTCGCGATGGCGCTGATCGAGAACATCCAGCGCGAAGATCTCAACCCGCTGGAAGAAGCCACCGCGCTGCAGCGCCTGATCGACGAATTCGACCTCACCCACGCCCAGGCCGCCGAAGCGGTCGGCCGCTCGCGGGTGGCGGTGTCCAACCTGCTGCGTCTGCTGGAACTGCCGGCCGAGATCCGGGTGCTGGTCGAGACCCGCGCCCTCGACATGGGCCATGCGCGCGCGCTGCTGACCCTGGCGCCGCAGGCCGCGATCGCGCTGGCGCGCCAGGCCGCCGAACTGGGCTGGTCGGTGCGCGACGTCGAGCACCGCGTGCAGCAGTTGGCCGCGGGCAAGGTGCCGAGCATGGGCGGCAAGCCCAAGCCGGCCAAGGCCAAGCCGCAGGCCGACATCGCCACGCTTGAGCGCGAGCTGTCGGAATCGCTCAACACCCAGGTCAACGTACTGCATGGCCGCGGCGGCAAGGGCCGCCTGGTGATCCATTACAGCGACCTGGACTCGCTCGACGGCGTGCTGGAAAAGCTGCGCGGCAAGGTCGAATAAGCCCCGGCACGCAGCGACCACGGCCGGACCTGAGGGGGGAGGCGGACATGGCGGAAAACCAGTCGGAAGACAAGGCGGAAGGCAAGAAGGCCGACGTGGTCAGCCTCAGCGGCAGCCCGATCTACCGCTACGACGCAGCGCCCGAATGGGAGCCGGTCCAGGGCGAGATCTGTCTGGAACAGATTTCCGACCACATCGAAGCCCACCTGGGTCCGATCGGCAGCGTGTTCCATGAGCTGGCCTCGGACCTGGTCCACATCGACGTGCATTTCCTGCCGGCCAACGAGAACCACCCCTACGTCCGGCTGGTGACCTCCGGCATGAGCGACCTGGCGATGACGGTGCCCGAAGGCTCCGACGCGCCGCGCTACCTGGAGCTGATCGCGACCCTGCCGGCCGACTGGCGGCTCGACCAGGAATCGATGAAGGACGAGCGCTGGTACTGGCCGGTCCGACTGCTGAAGATGCTGGCGCGCTTTCCGCACAAGCACCGCACCTGGCTGGGCTGGGGCCACACCGTCGCCAACGGCGACCCGCCCGAGCCTTACGCCGACGGCACGCGCCTGGATACGGCGATCCTGCTGCCCTCGGTCAGCGTGCCCGACGGCTTCCACCGCCTGCGCATCGACGACGACAAGGAGATCCAGTTCCTCGCCGTGGTCCCGATGTACCCCGAGGAACGCGAGCTCAAACTGCGCAAGGGCACCGACGGCCTGCTGGACAAGTTCGCCGACCTCGACGACATCATCGACCCGAAGCGGCGCAACGTCGCCAAAAAACGTTTCGGCCTGTTCTGACATCCCGGCGCGATAAGCTCAGCTTCCACGGCCGCCCACTTCCACCCCTCGTTCAAAGCCCATCGCAATCACCAAGGAGATGCATATGAAACGGATCGCCTTCGCGGCCCTGCTGCTGGCCCCGACCCTGGCTTTCGCCCAAGCCTATGCCCAAGCCGGCGCCAGCTGCCCCAGCCTCAACAGTGCCGATCTGGCCTGGACCCAACGCCAGGGCGACGACTACACCCTGTGCTACCTGGAACTGCCGTCCAACATCGCCGCCGGCAAGGGCCTGGGCGTGTACCTGGGCGCGCGCAGCTTCAAGCCGGACAAGAAAGCCCGCGCCGAAAAGGGCACGGTCGGCACCCAGCAGGTCGTCTGGTACAAGAAGGCCACCGTCAACGACGCGCGTCCGTTCTCGCGCGAGGCCACGATCGTGCTGCCCGGCGAAAAGCCCAAGAGCAAGGTCCGGGTCTACGTCTGGATCGACGCGGCCACCCAGTCCGAGCTCAACGAAGCCTTCGGCCTGGCCAAGCAGCTCGCAGTGAAGTAAGCGCGACCGGCGCGGCGGACTCCGGCCAGCGCGCGGAGTCTGCTGCGCTTCAGGCGCGGGCGGCCAAGCTGTCGCCCGCGCATCGGTCGCCGCGGCTACGACGCGGTTCCGACCCGGATTCGCGGACACTGTCGATACGGTAACCGCCGCCAGCGCATGCTTCCCGCTTCCGAATCCGCCACCATCGCCCCATGACCATTCTCGTCACCGGCGCCGCCGGTTTCATCGGCAGCTACGTCTGCCGCGCCCTGCGCGCCCGCGGCCAAGCCGTGATCGGGCTGGACAACTACAACGACTACTACGACCCGCAGCTCAAGCGCGACCGCGTCGCCGCGCTGTGCCCGGACACGGACATCCGCGCCCTCGACCTGAGCGACCGCGACGGCCTGGCCGCGCTGTTCGACGAGGTCGCGCCGACCCGGGTGATCCACTTGGCCGCCCAGGCCGGCGTGCGCTACTCGCTGACCCACCCGCACGCCTACGTCGACAGCAACCTGGCCGGCTTCGTGAACCTGCTGGAGCTGTGCCGCCACCGCGGCGTGCAGCACCTGGTCTACGCCAGCTCGTCCTCGGTCTACGGCGACTCGGCGGTCGCGCCGTTCTCCGAAGACCAGCGCGTCGACCAACCGCGCTCGCTGTACGCGGCGACCAAGGCCGCCAACGAGCTGATGGCGCACACCTACGCCCACCTCTACGGCCTGCGCGCCACCGGCCTGCGCTTCTTCACCGTCTACGGCCCCTGGGGCCGCCCCGACATGGCGCCGCTGCTGTTCTCGCGCGCGGTGCTGGCGGGCCGGCCGATCCAGGTCTTCAACCACGGCCGCATGCGCCGCGACTTCACCTTCGTCGACGACATCGTCGCCGGCGTGCTGGGCGCGCTCGAACATCCCTCGCAGGACGAGCCGCCGCACCGCGTGTTCAACCTGGGTAACCACACGCCGGTCGAGCTGGAGCATTTCATCGGCGTGATCGAGGCCGCCGCCGGCCGCGCGGCCGAAAAGGTCTACCTGCCGATGCAGCCGGGCGACATGGTCGAGACGATGGCCGATACTGCGCGCGCCAAGGCTGCATTCGGGTTCGAGCCGACGACCTCGATCGAGACCGGGCTGCCGCAGGTGGTCGCCTGGTGCCGGAACTATTTCGGCGCCGACGCCTGAATCTTCGCCAGCCCGCTGGAGCGGGCGCGCGAAGCACGGATCGCGGCCCGGCGCCGGTTTCGACCGCTGCCGGTTCGAAGGCATCGATCTCGATCGACGCCGTGCGTCGTACCCTCTTACCGGCCCCTGTTCCGATGCTCAGGGGGCCTGCATCGCCAATCCCGGCTCATCCGAGCCGCGACGAGTCCGCTAGATGACCGCAAGCCACACCCCCGAACTGTCCGTCGTCGTCCCCGTGTTCAACGAGCAGGACAACGTCGCCCCGCTGATCCACGAGATCACCGCCGCCCTGCGCGGCGTGGCTGACTTCGAGATCGTCTACGTCGACGACCGCTCGCGCGACGGCACCCTGGACGCGTTGCGCGCGCTGAAGGCGCAGGTGCCCGAGCTGCGCGTGGTCCACCACGTCACCCAAAGCGGCCAGAGCACCGCGATCCGCAACGGCGTCAAGGCCGCGCGCGGCGCCTGGATCGCGACCCTGGACGGCGACGGCCAGAACGACCCGGCCGACATCCCCAAGCTGCTGGCCAAACGCGCCGAATCCGCCCCCGACATCAAGCTGTTCGCCGGCTGGCGCGTGAACCGCCAGGACTCGGGCAGCAAGCGCTGGGCCTCGAAGTGGGCCAACGCGATCCGCAGCCGCATGCTGCGCGACGACACCCCCGACACCGGCTGCGGCATCAAGCTGTTCGAGCGCGAGGCCTTCCTCGACCTGCCGCACTTCAACCACATGCACCGCTACCTGCCCGCGCTGATGCAGCGCGCCGGCTGGAAGACGGTCAGTGTCCCGGTCAATCACCGCGCGCGCTCCACCGGCGTGTCCAAGTACAACAACCTCAACCGCGCCCTGGTCGGCATCAGCGATCTGCGCGGCGTCGCCTGGCTGATCAAGCGCGGCAAGGTCACCGCTACCGAAGAGGTCTGAGACGCATGGACTTCATGAATTCGCCGATCGAGTGGCTGGCCTGGACCGGCCTGCACATGTCGCCGTGGAAGCTGATCGGCCTGACCGGCGCGCTGATGTTCGGCGGCCGCTGGCTGGTCCAGTTCGTCGCCAGCAAGCGCCACGGCAAGCCGGTGATCCCGCGCGCGTTCTGGTACATGAGCCTGGTCGGCAGCGCGATGACCCTGAGCTACTTCGTGTTTTCGCAGAAGCAGGACTCGGTCGGCGTGATCCAGAACCTGTTCCCGGCCTTCACCGCCGCCTACAGCCTGTACCTGGACATCAAGCACCGCGGCTGGCACCGGGATCGCGCCGGGCACTAGCCGGACCCAGCTGCACAGCGGTGCGGCGCGCCTGCGGCTTACCCCGCCCTATACCGATCCGCCGGCCGGGGCCGCCGGGAGCCGCCGGGGCCGCAATGCGGCCGTAGGGTGCGGTGACAACCGCACCTCAGCCCTCGCCTCAATCGATGTGCTCGATCCCCTCGGGCAGCCCGACCCAGGCATGCCGGCGGACCTCGTAGACCGAGTGGGCTGGCGCCGGGTAGCCCGGCTCGGCAAAGGCCCCGACCGCGACCGCGACATGGCCCGGCACCGCCTCCAGCTCCCAGTAGACCGTCGAGCCGCAGTCCTGGCAGAACCGGAAGCTGGCCAGGCTGCCGGTGTCGCCGCGGCGCTCGAACCGCCCGGAGCGGCCCTCGAGCAGCCGCACCCGCTCGCGCGGGTAACGCGCCTGGACCCCGAACGCGCTGCCGGTGCGGCGCTGGCATTCCAGGCAGTGGCAGACCGAGACCCGGACCGGCTCGCCCTCGCAGGCCAGGCGCAATTGGCCGCAGGAACAGGTGGCTACGCGGATCATGGGCACCTCGTGGGGTCGCTGTGGAGAGGGCGGGACGGAGCGAACGGCGATTCGCGGCCCTCAGGATACTGCGCCGGCCGGGCCGGCCGACCCGCCTGCGCGGCCAAGTGCTTGTCCCGGCTCGGATTTACCTGCATAATGCGCGGCTCGCTGTGTCCGACGCACCCTTCGGGGCAAGTCCGGACGGGACCGGAAGCGCGAATCCGACCCGTGCCGCCCAGCTGAGGTAATCACCCGTATCGCGCGCTGTCCGCGGATTTCCGCGCCGACGGCGGGGCCGCCGCCTCCCTGGCCAAGGGAAGCATCCAATCCTTTCGAGGTGCACATGTCCCGCGTATGCCAAGTAACGGGCAAGCGAACGACGACCGGCAACAACGTCTCGCATGCCATGAACAAGACCCGCCGCCGCTTCCTCCCCAACCTCCACGAGCGCCGCTTCTGGGTCGCCAGTGAGAACCGTTGGATCAAGCTGCGTGTTTCCGCCAACGCCATGCGCACCATCGACAAGAACGGCATCGACGCCGTTCTGGCCGATCTCCGCGCCCGCGGCGAAAAGATCTGAGGACCTGACCCATGGCTTCCAAGCGCGACAAGATCCGACTGATCTCTTCGGCCAACACCGGTCACTTCTACACGACCGACAAGAACAAGAAGAACACCCCGGCGAAGATGGAGGTCAAGAAGTACGACCCCGTCGTTCGTAAGCACGTGATCTATAAGGAAGGCAAGATCAAGTGATGTCTTGGCCCGTTTGCGCCTAGCGCGAACGGCTTTGCCAAGGCGTCATCCCCGCGCAGGCGGGGATCCAGGCCTCCGAAGAAACCCGCCCGCAAGGCGGGTTTCTTTTTGGGTGCGATTCGGGCTCTTCGGAACCTCACCGTTTCCGCGACTCCCCGCTAAAGTCACTGGATGTTCGGCTACGCCGAAGTGAAGCGGAGCACGCCTTCGCGGGAATGACGGCCTAGAACGGGCAGCACAAACCTGCCTCCAGTCGCTCGGCTAGGAACCCGCCTGCTGCTCACCCCTCTCCCGCCTGCGGGGTGAGCAGCTTACGAGCCCTGGCTCGCGCTGCGCCGAACGCCCGACCGCTAGCGGTCGGGCCTGGGTGTGGGTTGGGGTGAGGGCCGCCCACCTACGACTTTCGTAGCCCCCCAGCCTCCCCCATCGCCACCGCCGTACACTCGCTAATCCGAACGCGGAGTAGCCCTGCGGTGATCCCAGGCTGGATATTGCTGCTGGTGTCGGCCGGCTACGTGGGCCTGCTGTTCGCGGTCGCCTACTACGGCGATCAGCGCACCGCGCGTACCCCGAAGCTGCGCTGGCTGCGCCCGGCCGTGTATTCGCTGGCGCTGGCGGTGTACTGCTCGTCCTGGACCTTCTACGGTGCCGTCGGCACCGCCGCGCGCACCGGCCTGGGCTTCCTGCCGATCTACCTGGGCCCGCTGCTGATGCTGGCCTTCGGCTGGCGCATTCTCGAACGCCTGGTGCTGATTTCCGGCGAGCACCGCATCGTCTCGATCGCCGACTTCCTGTCCTCGCGCTACGGCCGCGCGCCCGGCCTGGCTGCGCTGGTGGCCGCGGTCGCCCTGACCGCCGCGGTGCCCTACGTCGCCCTGCAGTTCAAAGCCGTGGCCATGAGCGTGGAAGTGCTGGCCGGCGTGCCCTCCGACGCCAGCCTGCTCGCCGATCCGGCGTTCTATGTCGCGCTGATGCTGGCGGTGTTCGCGATCCTGTTCGGCACCCGCCAGATCGACGCCACCGAACACCACCACGGCATGGTGCTCGCGGTCGCGCTGGAGTCGCTGGTCAAACTGGTCGCCTTCGTCGCGATCGGCCTGTTCGCGCTCGCCCACCTGCCCGGCGACGGCAGCCTGGCCGCACGCGTGGGCCAGGCCGCGCGCGTGGTCACCGCGCCCGGGTTGCCGCCCGGCTTCGTCGCCCAGACCTTGCTCGCCTTCGCCGCGATCCTGTGCCTGCCGCGGCAGTTCCACGTCGCCGTGGTCGAATGCCAGGACCCGAACGACCTGCGCCCCGCGCGCTGGCTGTTCGGCGGCTATCTCGCCCTGATCAGCCTGCTGGTGGTGCCGATCACCCTGACCGGCCAGGCCGTGCTGGGAGGCAGCTCGGTGTCGCCGGACACCTACGTGCTGGCCCTGCCGCTGGCGCTGAAGCAGGAAACCCTGGCGCTGATGGTCTACATCGGCGGCTTCTCGGCCGCGACCGGCATGGTGATCGTCGCCAGCGTGGCCCTGGCGACCATGGTCAGCAACGACCTGATCGTGCCTCTGCTGCTGCGCAGCGGCGCCCTGCGCGAAACCCAGGGCATCGACCGCCAGGTGCTGTGGGTGCGGCGCGCGACCATCCTGGTGCTGGCGATGATGGCCTACGCCTACCACCGCGCCTCGATCGGCGCCGACAGCCTGGCCCAGCACGGCCTGCTCGCGTTCGCGGCGGTCGCGCAGTTCGCGCCGGCGCTGATCGGCGGCCTCTATTGGCGTGGCGCGAGTCGCGCGGGCGCGTTCGCCGGCCTGCTCGCCGGCGCGCTGCTGTGGCTCTACACCCTGTTGCTGCCGGCGCTGGCGCGGGTCGGCTGGCTCGACACCGGCTGGATCGAGCACGGGCCGCTGGGCGTGTCCTGGCTGCGGCCGGAGCAGCTGTTCGGACTCACCGGCTGGGACGCGCTGACCCACGGCACCTTCTGGTCGCTGCTGTTCAACATCGGCGCCTTCCTCTTCGTCTCGGTGCGGCAACGCCCGCGTTTGCAGGATCAACTGCTCGCCGCGACCTACCTGGACCCTTACGTGCAGCGTCCGGCGCTGGGTCCGGGCGGCTGGGCCGGCAGCGTGCGCAGCGGCGAACTGCTGACCCTGGCCGAACGCATCGTCGGCGAACGCCACGCGCGCCGCGCATTCGAGGAATACGCGCAGGCCCAGGGCCGCACCTGGCTGCCCGACCAGCCCGCCGACCGCGCCCTGGCCCAGTTCACCGAACGCTTGCTGGCCTCGGCGATCGGCGCGGCTTCGGCGCGGCTCACCCTGACCAGCGCGCTGCGCGGCTCGGGCATGGAACTGGGCGAAGTCGTGGCCCTGCTCGACGAGGCCAACCAGGAACTGCGCTTCAATCGCCAGGTGCTGTCGACCACGCTGGAGAACATCAGCCAGGGCGTGAGCGTGGTCGACCGCGACATGCGCCTGGTGGCCTGGAACCGCCGCTATCAGGAGTTGTTCGACTACCCCGACGGCATGCTCTACGTCGGCCGTCCGGTCAGCGATCTGATCCGCTGGAACGCAGAACGCGGCGAGATGGGTTCTGGCGATATCGACGCGCAAGTGCGGCGCCGCCTCGCCCACTTGCGCGCGGGCGCCTCGCACGTGTTCGAACGCGTGCGCGCCAACGGCCAGGTGATCGAGATGGTCGGCCGACCGCTGCTCGGCGGCGGTTACGTCACCAGCTACAGCGACGTCACCGACTACAAGCGCGCCGAGCAGGCGCTGCGCGAGGCCAACGAAACCTTGGAACAACGCGTCGAACAACGCACCCAGGAAGCCGAAGCCGCGCAGCAGTCCAAGACCCGCTTCCTGGCCGCGGTCAGTCACGACGTGCTGCAACCCTTGAACGCCGCGCGCCTGTTCACCACCGCACTGCGCGAAACCACCGACGCCGACGAACAGACCCGCCTGGCCGAACGCGTCGACGCCTCGCTGCGCGCGGCCGAGGACCTGCTCGACGGCCTGCTCGACATCTCGCGCCTGGATGCCGGCGCGCTGCGTCCGGAACTCATCGATTTCGATGCCGGCGAACTGCTGCACGAACTCGCCGCGCAGTACGCGCCCAGCGCCGCCGGCCGCGGCCTGCAGTTGCGCGTGCGCGTGCCCGCCGACGAGATGCCGGTGCGCAGCGACCGCCGCCTGCTGCGCCGCGCCCTGCAGAACTTCATCGCCAACGCCCTGCGCTACACCCGCGAAGGCGGCGTACTGATGGCTGCGCGCGCGCGCGACGGCCAGGTCGAACTGCAGGTCTGGGACACCGGCCCGGGCATCCCCGAGCATCATTTGGAGCAGATCTTCGACGAGTTCCGCCGCTTCGATCAGCCCGGCGTCGGCGGCGAACGCGGCCTCGGCCTGGGCTTGTCGATCTGCCAACGCATCGCGCGCACGCTCGACCACCCGCTGCGGGTGCGTTCTCACGTCGGCCGCGGCAGCGTGTTCTCGATCGCGGTGCCCTGCGGCCGCACGCCGCGTGCGCGCGCCGTCGCGGCGCCGGCGATCGCCGACTCCCTGGCCGGCCTGCGCGTGCTCTGCGTCGACAACGACCTGGAGATCCTGGACGGCATGCGCACTTTGCTGATGCGCTGGCAGGCCACCGCCCTGGTCGCGGCCACGGTCGACGAAGCGCTGGCGCTGATGGATCAACAGCCCGACGTGGCCTTGGTCGATTTCCACCTACACGACCGTCTCGACGGCCTGGGCGTGGTCGATGCCCTGCGCGCGCGCGCCGGCCGCGCATTGCCGGCAGCGCTGCTCACCGGCGACGGCAGCGACGCGCTCAAGCTGGCCGCGCGCGAACGCGGCTGCCGGGTGCTGACCAAACCGATCAAGCCGGCCTCGCTGCGCGCGTTCCTGGCCGCGCAGCGGCAGACCGTGCAGGCCTGAGAGCGAACTCGGGCGCGCCATCGGCGGCCGCTCCGCTATGGGAGCGCGACATCGGTCCGCGCGAGGTCTCCGGCTTCGCAATAGCGCTTCAACGCCGTCAGCGTTATTTCCCAGTAGTAGTTGATGTGCCCGTACACCGCGTAGTTGTTCATGTTGCTCAGGACCAGGTCCAGGCGCGTGCCGGCGCCCGACGGACTCAGCTCGAAGCGCAGCACGGTGTGGTGCTCGAGCGCATCGGACATCGCCCTTCGCGACAGCGAACTCCAATGCGTGTACTGCAGCCGCCGCGGCGGCTCGAACGCCTGCACCACGCCCTTGTTCTCGAAGCGCAGACGGCCGTGCAACACGCCACGGAATACGATCGGGCCGCCGACCCGCCAATCCGTCTCGACCGCGAAGGTCTCGTCGGACATCCAGGCCTCGATGCAGCGCGCATCGGTCATGGCCTGCCACAAGCGTTCGGGCGACACGTCTATCTCGACCGACTTGGTCACGCGCTCCGGGAACTCCTGGCCCGCCTCGAATCTCATGCTCGATCCAGGCTCGTTCTGGCGCGCATCCTCAGTCATACAACAGCAGCATCTTGCCTTCGCGGTGCAGGCCATCGGCGGCCAGAGCCGGGCCCAGCGCTGGGCACAGACAGACGAACGCGGCCAAGCGCGACCACGATGCGACGAACGTCTTCATGAAAGCTCCGAGTTGTCCGGCAGCGAGTCTAGCGCGGGCGCGGCGCGGCGCGAACGCGATACGCGCTCGATGCGATGAACAGGCGGGGCGAAGCTGGATGCCGATTCGCCATCGAGTTCGCGCTGCGGCATCGCCGCAAGCCAAGACATCGAATGTGCCGAAATGGATCGGCCATTCCCAGCACCGATACGATTCATTCTACGACCCGCCGTGAATGCCTGTCGAGTCGCAACGCCGCAGAATCGCCGCTTCTTGCTAAGGTTTTCGCCACTCGAACCACGCGTTCGCATTCGTCGCGGAGACGCCCCTTGAATCGCCCCGAACATCCCACGCGAGCCGCTCGCGACGCGCAGCCCTGTCCCGTCTTCGGCTACTGGCACGGCCGCGTGGTCGTGTCCGGTTCGCCGATCCTGATTCGCCTGCTCATCGAACGGGCCGAGGCGGGACTGAGCCTCACCGCCGACTTCCCGCAACAGGGACGCGGCGGCTTCGTATTCACCGACGTGGTTTGCGAAGGCAACGTCCTATGCTTCACCAGCCGGTCGCTCGGCCGCTACAGCGGCATCGTCAGCGCGGACGGCGACCGCATCGATGGCGCGTTCGCGGATCGCGACCAGCGTCGCGCAATGACGCTGCAAGCCGGCGACGTTCCGGCTTCGGTGCCCGTACGTCCGCAAACCCCGCAAGCGCCGTTCGACTACGCCATCGAACAGGTGCGCGTGGACACGCCCGCCGGCATCCGCCTGGCCGGCACGCTTACGCGCCCGCATCGGGACCTGCGCGCGACGGCCCTGCTGATCAACGGCTCCGGCGCACTGGATCGCGACGAAACCGTGTTCGGCCACAAGCCGTTCTGGGTGCTGGCCGATCATCTGAGCCGACGCGGCTTCGCCGTGTTGCGACTGGACGACCGCGGCGTCGGTGAATCCGGCGGCGAGCGACCCGCGATCACCCTGGCCGACGAGGCGCAGGACATGGCGGCCGCGTTCGACTTCCTGCTGGCAAGCAAGGATCTGCGGGGCGCGCCGATCGGCCTGATCGGTCACAGCATGGGCGGCGCGATCGGCCAATGGCTCGCGGCGGAGCGCGACGAGGCGGCTTTCCTGATCTCGATGGCCGGCCCCGGACTGGCGATGGGCGAAGTGCTGGCGTTGCGCGAGGGCGAGGCCTTGCGACGGTCCGGGGCAATGCTCGAAGTCGTCGAACGCCATATCGCGTTCGCTCGCGCGCTGTTTCGCGAACTCGCCGATGCGGCGGCGTATACGCCGATCGAGGCCGAACGCGTCGCCGCCATCGCCCGCGCGCACGGGGCGGACGCGACCGCGCAGGCGAACGCCGGTGACTGGCTGTCGCGCTACAACCAGGCCTGGTTCCGTTCGGCGCTGCGCTTCGATCCGGCGCGGACGCTGGCGCGCATTTCCGCGCCGGTGCTGGCGCTCAATGGCGCGCGCGACGTACAGGTGCCCGCAGCGGCCAATCTGGAGGCGATCGGTCAGGCGCTCGGCGCCGCACAGCACCGCGACTACACCCTCAGGGAACTGCCCGGACTGAACCACCTGTTCCAGTCCTGCACCAGCGGCGAGGCCTACGAGTATCCGATCATCGAGGAAACCTTCTCCCCGCTGGCGTTGGCGACGATATGCGATTGGCTGGAGCGGCGATTCGCGCCGATCGACGCCGCTCCGGCCTGATCGCGACCAGGTTCGACGGATGCGCCTCTCGCCTGCGGCTCGATGGATGCCCCGCTACTCGCCCTCTTCGGCCGGCAGCACGATCGCGCCCGGATCCAGCGCCAGGCGCCCGGCGATCAGCACCGCCTGGGTGCGGTTGTTGGCGCCGAGCTTGCGCAGGATCGCGGTCACGTGCGCTTTCACCGTGGCCTCGGATACGCCCAGCTCGTAGCCGATCTGTTTGTTGAGCAGGCCCGAACCCAGCATTTGCAAGACACGGAACTGCTGGGGGGTCAGATCGCGCAGGCGTTGCGCCGCGTCGTGCTCGTCGGCCGCCGCCGCCGGCGCCGACAGCGCGGCCGGCGGCGCCCAGCGGTCACCAGCGAGCACCGTCGAGATCGCCTCGCCCAGGGTCGCCGCGTCGGCCGACTTGGGGATGAAGCCGACTGCGCCATGATCGAGCGCGCGCCGCATCACCGCCGGCTCCTCTCGCGCGGACACCACCACGATCGGCAGCTGCGGATGCAGCGCGCGCAGATGCACCAGGGCGCTGAAGCCCTGCGCGCCGGGCATGTTGAGATCCAGCAGCAACAGGTCGGCGTCGGACTCGGCCTCGACCAGCACGTACAGCGCATCGACGCTGTCGGCCTCGCGCAGCACCGCGTCGGGCAGCACCCGCGCCACCGCGCCGCGCAAGGCTTCGCGGAACAGCGGATGGTCGTCGGCGATCAGCAGCGTGGCCACGTTGACGCTCCTAGTGGGGAAGGGCTCGGTACGTCGTCGCGATCACTTGCCCAAGCGCTCGCTGACCAGGCTATCCACCACCGACGGATCCGCCAGCGTGCTGGTGTCGCCGAGCTGGTCCGGCGCGTTCTCGGCGATCTTGCGCAGGATGCGGCGCATGATCTTGCCCGAGCGGGTCTTGGGCAGGCCCGGCGCCCATTGCAGATGATCGGGCGTGGCGATCGGGCCGATTTCCTTGCGCACCCAGGCGATCAGCTCCTTGCGCAGGTCATCGCCCGGCGCTTCGCCGGCGATCAGGGTGACGTAGGCGTAGATGCCCTGGCCCTTGAGATCGTGCGGAAAACCGACCACCGCGGCCTCGGCGACCTTGGGATGCAGGACCAGCGCGCTCTCGACCTCGGCGGTGCCGATGCGGTGGCCGCTGACGTTGATCACGTCGTCGAC
>CAMLID010000067.1 GCA_946480055.1 uncultured Lysobacter sp.
TCAGGTGCAGGACGGTCTTCTTGCCGCCGATGACCAGAGTGTGGCCGGCGTTATGGCCGCCCTGGAAGCGAACGACCGCGCCGATCTGCTCGGTCAGCAGGTCGACGATCTTGCCCTTGCCTTCATCGCCCCACTGGGCACCGAGAACGACGACTGACTGACCCATTGCACGTACTCCGAATTGGTTTGGCGCGGCCCGGTGGGGCCGCCTCGCGGTAAGGCTCCGCGTCCCGCGGAAACCGAAAACGACAAAAGCCGGCGGGAATCCCCGTCCGGCTTTTGTGCATTATCCGGGTTTCGGGGGACCGGGGCCACCCCGGCGACGCCAGCGGACAGATTCGGCTCAGCCTGCGCGCCGAACAGGCCGGGCGGACGACTCCACGGCCGCGAAACCGCGTATCGGTGGTCCCCGATCCGAGTCATCCCGGCCCCTCGACGCCGTCCGGTGCAGTCCGTCCGGTATAAACCGGGGTCCGTCGCGACCGTACTTCCCGGCCGTACCACCCCGCAAACCCGCGCAGACCTGGCCGAGCGGCACGCCGCGGCCCTGGCTGCCGCAAAGCGGCCCCGTCCCGGTAATCGATGCTCCGAGCCCGCAGGCCGCCGCCGAAGCGGGGCCCGGCTCAGCCGGACAACAAGGCGCGCACGAACCACAAAGCGAGCAGGCCGACCGCCACCACCACCGCGCCGACGATGCGCAGCTGACGGTCGGGCATCGCCTGCAACTGCTCTGCGGCGCGTTTCCAGCCGCGCGGAGCGACGAACAGGAACAGCCCTTCCAGCACTGCGACCAGGCACAGTGCCGAAATCAGCTCACCGCTCACTCAACGGTCCGACTTGAGGTATTGCAGGAACGGGTCGTCGCGGTCGAGCACGATCACGCTGTCGCCGTCCTTGAAGGACTGGCGATAGGCCTCGAGGCTGCGCTGGAAGGCGTAGAAGCTCGGGTCCTTGTTGGCTGCCGCGGCGTAGGTGCTGGCGGCTTCCGCATCGCCCTCGCCGCGCAGGCGCTGGGCGTCGCGCTCGGCCTCGGCGACGATCACGGTCTTGTCGCGGTCGGCGGTCGCGCGGATCGCCTGCGACTGCTCCACGCCTTCGGCGCGCTTCTGGCTGGCGACCTGCAAGCGCTGCGAACGCATGCGGTTGTAGACCGAGGCCAGCACGTTGCTGTCCTGCGGCAGATCGATGCGCTTGATCCGGATGTCGAGAATGCGCACGCCCAGGGTGGAGGCGGCGCGGTTGATGCCGACCAACTGCTTGCCGATCACGGTGGCGCGATCGCCCGAAACCACCTGGATCAGGGTGCGCGAGTTGATCTCGTTGCGCAGCGAGTCCTTGATGATCGGCGCCAGGCGCTCGGCCGCGGTCTTCTCGTCGCCGCCGGTGGCCTGGTAGAAGCGGCTCAGGTTTTCGATCTGGCCGATCGCGAAGAAGTCGACGCTGACGTCGAGCTTGTCGGCGGTCAGGTAGCGCTCGGGAGCGGCGGTCAGCACCTGCAGGCGGCGGTCGAACACGGCCGCGTTCTCGATCAGCGGCCACTTGAAGTGCAGGCCGGGACCGATGTCGCGGCGCACGATGGTGCCGAGGCGGAACACGATCGCGCCATGCCCTTCGCTGACCACGAACATCGAACCCAGCAGCGCGGCCACGGTCACGGCGATCCAGACGGAGAATCTCATTGTGCGGGCTCCTCGCGGCCATCCGGACGCTTACTGCGGCTCGGGCGCGACATCGTTTCGGTTCCGGCATCGGACGAGGGCGTCGCGATCGTCGGGGCCAGCATTTCCGGGGTCAGCAAGGGCGACGAACCGCCGCCGCGCCGTTCGGGCAGCGGCACGTACAGCATCTGGCGCGAGTCGCCGCCGACGATCTTGCGGTTGTCGCTCATCACCTGCTGCACGGTTTCCAGCCACAGGCGCTTGCGGGTGACTTCCGGCGCGGACTTGTACTGGTCGACCAGCAGCGAGAAGCGGTTGGCGTCGCCTTGCGAGCGTGCGATCACCGCGGTCTTGTAGCCTTCGGCCTCGGTGCGTACCTGAGCGGCCTGGCCGCGCGCTTCCGGCACCACCTTCTTGGCGTAGGCCTCGGCCTGGTTGATCGAGGTGGCCTTGTCGGCGTCGGCGCGCTGGGCCTCGTCGAAGGCGTCCTTGACCTCGTCCGGCGGACGCGCGTTGGGCAGGTTGAGTTCGGTCAGGGTCAAACCGGTGCGGTAGGCCAGCAGCGATTCCTGCAGGCGCGCACGCACGATCGTGGTCAGGGCGCCGCGCGCGCTGAGCACGGTATCGAGGTCGGAACGGCCGATCTGTTCGCGCAGCACGCTCTGCGCCGCCTGCTGCAGCACGTCGGCGGCTTCGCGCGAACCGAACAGGTACTGCTCCGGATCGCCGATGCGGTACTGGACGTTGATCTCGACGTTGACCATGTTGCCGTCGCGGGTCAGCACCGGCACGGTCTCGGTGTAGGCGTTGCTCTGGGTGGCGTTGACCTTGGTCACGCGCTCGATCGGCCACGGCGCCTTGAAATGCGGGCCGGGCTGCAGGATGCGCGAGAAGTGGCCGAATCGCAGGACCACGCCGCGTTCCTGCTCGGTCACCAGCACGAAGCAGTTGAAGACCAGCCACAGGCCCAGGATCGCGGCGGCCCAGCGCAGGATGCCGCCCCCGCCTATGCCGCCACCGCCGAACAGGCCGCGTAGGGGATCGAGCAAGGCGTCGAGGCCGCGGCCTTCAGGCTTGCGTTGCCGCGGCGATCGACCGTTGGGGTCGGATCCGCCGGAATTGTCACTGCCAGGGGTGTTCCAGGCCATGCCTGCTCCAAAGAGGAAACTGCACCCGTGTTCAGCTTACGGGTCGGTTGATTCTAGGTTGGGGTTCGGGCCGCCTCAAGCAAGGTCGTCCGGCACAGCCACCGATTCCAGCAAAGACCTTAGCGGTTCGCCGTGCGGCTGGGCGAACAGACGCTGGGCGTCGGCGATCGCCAGATCGACCTCCAGCTCCCAGCCGTGCTCGTCGGCGAGCTCGTTGCGCACCGCTCCCAGCTCGTGCAGGCGGGCGCGCAGGCGCGCGGCCTGCGACGGCACCCGCAGGCGTCCGGCGACGTGGCGCAGCTCCAGCGCCTCGGCCAGGGCCGTGCGCAGCAGGTCCAGCCCGCGGCCTTCGCGCGCCGACAACCAGACCCGGGTATGGCCCTCGCCCGGGCGGTCGATGCGCGGCTGCAGGCCGTCCAAACGGTCGATCTTGTTGAACACCAGCAGCTGAGGCAGGTCGCCGGCACCGATCTCCTGCAGCACCGAGTCGACCTGGGCCACGCGCTCGTCGCGTAACGGGTCGGCGGCGTCGATCACGTGGATCAGCAGGTCGGCCTCGCGCGATTCCGAGAGGGTCGAGCGGAACGCGGCCACCAGTTCGTGCGGCAGATCGCGCACGAAACCCACCGTGTCGGCCAGGACCGCACCGCCGCCGGACAGTTCGATCCGGCGCACGGTCGGGTCGAGGGTGGCGAACAATTGGTCGGCGGCGTAGGCCTCGGCACCGGTCAGGGCGTTGAACAGAGTCGACTTGCCGGCGTTGGTGTAGCCCACCAGGGCCACCCGCGGCAGCTCGCTGCGCACGCGCGCACGGCGCATCTGGGTGCGCTGCACTTCGACCTTGTCCAGGCGCTTCTGCAATTGCTCCAGGCGCTTCTGCAGCAGGCGGCGGTCGGTTTCGAGCTGGGTTTCGCCGGGGCCGCGCAGGCCGATCGAGCCGCCGCGCTGGCGTTCCAAGTGGGTCCAGCCGCGCACCAGGCGCGTGGCCATGTGCTTGAGCTGGGCCAGTTCGACCTGCAGCTTGCCTTCGGCGCTATGCGCGCGCTGCGAAAATATGTCCAGGATCAGACCGGTGCGGTCGACCACGCGGCGCTCCAGCGCGCGTTCCAGGTTGCGTTCCTGGCCCGGCGAGAGCGGATGGTTGACCAGAATCAGGTCGGCGCCGGTGGCGTCGGCAGCGGCCTTGACCTCGGCCAGCTTGCCGCTGCCGATCAGCATGGCCGCGTTGGGGCGGTCGATGCGCGCGGTCAGCACGGCGGCCACGGTGGCGCCGGCCGACTTGGCCAGGTCGGCGAATTCTTCCAGCAGTCCCTCTTCCGGCGGACCGCCGGCGTGGGGCTGGATCAGTAAGGCGTGTTCGCCTTTGCGGGAGCGCTCAAACATCGAGTTTGCTAAATGGGGAGGAAAACCGGGAATGCAAGCACAGCGGGACGCGACGGTCCCGCCATCATCTCATCCCTGCCGCCCTGGCCCCGCGCTCACTCGTTCTCGTCGTCGCCCTCGGCGCCGCCGCCTTCGCCGGACTGCACGTAGCCGCCGCCCGGGCCGACGCGGACATTGCGCGCGGGGACCACGGTCGAGATCGCGTGCTTGTAGACCATCTGGCTCACGGTGTTGCGCAGCAGGACCACGAACTGGTCGAAGGATTCGATCGTGCCCTGCAGCTTGATGCCGTTGACCAGGTAGACCGAGACCGGCACGCGTTCGCGCCGCAGCGCATTCAGGAAAGGATCCTGTAAGGATTGCCCCTTGGACATCAGTAGTTCCCCAGCTTTCTAGTTATAAGGTTCGGGTGCCAAAGACGGCCCAAGGCATCCTGCGGGCCGCGTCGCCGGTAGCTGTCCCCACAGCGGCGACCGGCCGATGGTAACGCAACTGGCCATTGCGGATACGGCCAGGATTCAGGCTTTGCGAAGCGCGTGCCGGGATCCGCCGACGAACAGCGCCGCCGCCTGCTCCAGCGCCTCCCGGTCGGCGCCGGGGTCCAGCCAGCGGGCGTCGAGTTCGCCGCGCAGCCAGGTCAGCTGGCGCTTGGCGAGCTGGCGGGTGGCGTAGATGCCGCGATCGCGGAAGTCGGCCGCGTCGGCGCTGCCGTCGCGCTCGCAACGGTCCAGGAACTCCCAGGCCTGGCGGTAGCCGACCGCGCGCAGCGCCGGCAACTCCAACGGCCGTGGATGCGCCTGCAATTCCGGCAAAGCGCGCAAAGCCCGTACCTCGTCGAGGAAGCCGGCAGCCAGCATGGCGTCGTAGCGCTGCGCGATGCGCGCGTGCAGCACCGCGCGGTCGGCCGGCGCCAACACCAGCTTCAGCACCCGGTACGGCAGCCGCGGCGCGCCGGCGGCCTCGCGCCGCCAGTCGCTGATGCGGCGGCCGGACAGGCGGTACACCTCGAGCGCGCGCTGGATGCGCTGGGCGTCGGTGGCGTGGATGCGCGCCGCGGCCTCCGGGTCCAGCTCGGTCAGTTCGGCATGCATCGCCGCCCAGCCGCGCTGCCCGGCTTCGGCCTGCAGTTGCTCGCGCAGCGCCGGGTCGGCTTCGGGCATCGGCGCCAGGCCGTGCAGCAGGGCGTGGAAGTACAGCCCGGTACCGCCGGCCAGGATCGGCAGGCGGCCGCGGGCGGCAATCTCGTCCAGGGCGCGGCGCGCGTCGGCGGCGAACTCGGCGGCCGAATAGGGTTGCCAGGGCTCGCGCAGGTCGATCAGGTGATGCGGCACCCGCGCCTGCTCCTCGGTGCTGGGTTTGGCCGCGCCGATGTCCAGGCCGCGGTAGACCAGGGCCGAGTCGACGCTGACGATCTCGCCGCCGTAGCGCTGCGCCCAATCCAGCGCGAGCGCGGTCTTGCCCGAGGCGGTCGGGCCCATCAGGGCGATCGCGAGCGGGCGCGGGTCGGCGGACATGCGGGCGGGGCGGTTCCGGTACGGAGGCGAGCGCGCAGCCTCGCACAGGCGCGTGCGGGGCGGAAGCGCGACGCTCGCCGCCGGTTTCCACAAAGCTTGTGGAGAAGCGCTGGGGCAAGCCTGTTGATAAGCCTCTGCAGCGCAGGCGCGGCAAGGGCCGCGCGCGATTCGATCAAAATTTCGCCAGCGCCGGCACGCTATCCACAAAGCCTGTGGACAAACCTGCGGACAGTATTGGGACGAGCACGCTGAGAGCCAGGCACAGCAAGGAGCGCAAGAGGTATGGCGAAAAAATGACCAGCGAAATCGCTTGACTTGCGAGGACGATGAGGCATGCGACGGATGTCGCGTTCGAGTGCGTATCGCGGAACGAGTACGAACGATTTCGTCAAGACCGATCCGCCGCCAAAATCATGCTGCAACGCAAAATACTGATGCGATCGCGACTATCCACATCGCCTGTGGACAAGCCTGCGGACAGTTGCGTGCGAAGCCTTCGCAAAGCCAGGCGCAGCAAGGGCCGCAAGGATTATGGCGAAAAAATGACCAGCGAAAATGTTTGACAGGCGGGCCCATTTCGGCCGGCCTGTCCTGAGCGCTTTCGCTGCGCGCGAACGACCAAATCTTCGTCTACGTCAAGCTTGACTAGTCGTCGCGATATCGGTTTGCGCTGCGTGTACCGCGTCTATCCACATCGCCTGTGGACAAGCCTGCGGACAGCTTCGCGACGGACATCGCGCAGGCCAGATGGAATAAGGGGCGCAGCAAGTTTGGCGATAAATTGTCCAATGCGCCGCGAAGTCGGTCGCCTGAGATCGGGCTCGCGCAGATACCGCACGCATCGGCGCAAACACCGCATTTCGAGCAAGCCAAGGAATGTGCATGGATAGGCGGTCTTGCGGCGCCTTCGCGCGCACTGGATCGCAGCGCTCGACCATCGCACAAGCTCGGAACTATTCGGACGCTACGATCGCATTGCGGTCGTCGCCGAAGACAAGGATGCGCTGCACGCGACCGGGCGATGCACAGCACCCGGGCGCCGCAGGCTTACTCGTCGTCCGGCCACTTCGGCATCGACGGGCCCGAGGCGCGGCGCGGCATCGCCTGCGCCGCGACCGCTTCCCATACCTTGAGCGCATCCACCGTTGCGGCGACGTCGTGCACGCGCAGCAGGCGCGCACCGCGCTGGGCCGCGATCAGATGCGCTGCGACCGAGCCATGCACACGCTCGCGCGCGTCGGCGCGGCCGGTGAGTTCGCCGATGCTCTTCTTGCGCGACAAGCCGGCCAGCACCGGTACGCCGAGTTCGGCGAAGCGCTGCAACTGCGCGAGCAGGATCAGGTTGTGTTCCAGGGTCTTGCCGAAGCCGAAGCCGGGATCGACGACGATCCGCTTCTTGGTGATACCGGCCATCTCGGCGGCGAAGATGCGCTCGGCCAGGAAGCGGTGCACTTCCGCCACCACATCGTCGTACTGCGGCGCGGCCTGCATGCTGCGCGGCTCGCCTTGCATGTGCATCAGCACCACCGGCACGCCCAGCGCGGACGCGGCGTCGAGCGCGCCGTCGCGGCGCAGGGCATAGACGTCGTTGATCAGTCCGGCACCCGCAGCGACCGCGGCGCGCATGACCTCGGGCTTGGAGGTGTCGACGCTGATCGGCAGCGCGGTCTCGCGCCCCAGGCGTTCGATCACCGGAATCACCCGGCGCAACTCTTCTTCGACGGACACCTCGTCCGCACCCGGCCGGGTGGATTCGCCGCCGATGTCGAGCACGTCGGCGCCCTCCTCCGCCAGCCTCAGGCCGTGCGCGACCGCGGCGTCCAAGTTGTCGTGGGCGCCGCCGTCGGAGAACGAATCCGGGGTGACGTTGACGATGCCCATCACACGCGGCCGATCGAGCCTGAGGGCGCGGCCGTTGCAGTCCAGGGTCGGGGCGAGGTCGAACATGGGCGGTCTCGTGCGCAGCGGAAGCGAAGGGGCATGCTAGCGCGAGTGGCGCCGAGGGTGCGTTGAACCCAAGAGCACCCGTTGCCGATTCTCGATCCGAAGCTCGACTCCATGCGCATGCGTGTTTCGCGATCGCGGCTCACGCCGCTCCTACATGAGAAGCCGCTGCGCTCGCTTTGGGGTAGGAGCGGCGTAAGCCGCGACAGAGCCAGGAACGGCGACGCAAGCCCCTTAAACGCAAAACGCCGGGCGAGCCCGGCGTTTTGCGTATTCGCGAACAACGAACCGATCAGGTCTGCGCCGCAGGCCCGCCGATCGCGCCCGGACGACCCTTGTCGTCCTTGCTGGTCTTGCCCGACTTGATCCAGTCGGCCGGCGGACCCGGCACGCGACCTTCCATGATCTCGTCGATCTGGGCGGCGTCGATGGTCTCGTACTGCAGCAAGGCCTCCGCCATCATCTCCAGCTTGTCCATGTTGTTCTTCAGGATCTCGGTGGTGCGCGCGTAGGCGTTGTCGAGAATGTCGCGCACCACCTCGTCGATCTTGCGCGCGGTCTCGTCCGACACGTTCTTGTGCTGGGTGACCGAGCGACCGAGGAACACTTCGTCCTCTTCCTCGCCGTAGGTGATCGGACCCAGCTCGGACAAGCCCCACTTGGTGACCATATTGCGCGCCATCTTGGTCGCGCGCTCGATGTCGTTGGACGCACCGGTGGTGACCATGTCGGCGCCGAACACCAGCTCTTCGGCCACGCGTCCGCCGTACAGCGAGCACAGCCGGCTTTCGATGTTGATCTTGTTGTAGCTGTAGCGGTCGCCTTCCGGCAGGTACATGGTCACGCCCAGCGCACGGCCGCGCGGGATGATGGTGACCTTGTAGACCGGGTCGTGATCGGGAACCAGGCGACCGACGATCGCATGGCCGGCTTCGTGGTAAGCGGTGTTGCGCTTTTCCTCTTCGCTCATCGCCATCGAACGGTTTTCGGTGCCCATCATGATCTTGTCGCGGGCCTTGTCGAAGTGCTCCATGCGCACTTCCTTGCCGTTCTCGCGCGCGGCGAACAGCGCCGCCTCGTTGCACAGATTGGCCAGGTCGGCGCCGCTGAAACCCGGGGTGCCGCGGGCGATGGTCATCGGCACGACGTCGTCGGCCAGCGGCAGCTTGCGCATGTGCACGCGCAGGATCTGCTCACGGCCCTTCACGTCCGGCAGGCCGACCACGACCTGACGGTCGAAACGGCCCGGACGCAGCAGCGCCGGGTCGAGCACGTCGGGGCGGTTGGTCGCGGCGATCACGATCACGCCTTCGCCGCCTTCGAAACCGTCCATCTCGACCAGCAGCTGGTTGAGGGTCTGCTCGCGCTCGTCGTGACCGCCGCCCAGGCCGGCGCCGCGATGGCGGCCGACCGCGTCGATTTCGTCGATGAAGATGATGCAGGGCGCGTGCTTCTTGGCCTGTTCGAACATGTCGCGCACGCGGCTGGCGCCGACACCGACGAACATCTCGACGAAGTCGGAACCGGAAATCGAGAAGAACGGCACCTTGGCCTCGCCGGCGATGGCGCGGGCCAGCAGGGTCTTGCCGGTACCGGGCGGGCCGACCATCAGCACGCCGCGCGGAATCTTGCCGCCGAGCTTCTGGAACTTGGTCGGATCGCGCAGGAACTCGACCAGCTCGCCGACTTCTTCCTTGGCCTCGTCGCAGCCGGCGACGTCGGCCAGGGTCACCTTGACCTGGTCCTCGCCCTGCAGCTTGGCGCGCGAACGGCCGAAGCTCATCGCGCCCTTGCTGCCGCCCTGCTGCATCTGGCGCATGAAATAGACCCAGATGCCGATGAACAGCAACCAGGGCAGCACGTTGATGAGGATCATGAACAGGGACGGGCCGCTCTGCGGCGGCGCCTGCTCGATCGCGACCTTATGGTTGATCAGGTCGTTGACCAGATCCTTGTCGGCCGGCGCGTAGGTGGTGAACTTGGTGCCGTCCTTGCGCTCGCCGTTGATCGTGGTGCGATCCTCGGAGATGTTGACCTGCTTGATCCGGTCGCTCTGGACCTGCTGCACGAACTGGTCGTACGCGAGGCCGTCGGCGCCGACCGCAGGCGGCCCGAACGCCCGGAACACCACCATCAATACGACGGCGACGATCACCCAGAGCAACAGATTCTTGGCCAAATCGTTCATTCAGTTCCTGCCTGCTGCCCGTGGGGGGCATGGTTGCCGCTGGCGCGTCTTTGCGCCGAGAGAGCGTGACGCCGGGCCGGGCCCGGGTCTCGCACCTTACTTAATTTGCGCCCGCTTGCCCTGTGCCAGCGCATAGACTTCCGTCGAACGCTTGCGTGAGGCCGCGGGTTTGCGGATCGAGACCTTGGCGTAGCGACGGCGCAGTTCGCGCACGTAATCGTCGAAACCCACGCCCTGGAACAGCTTGATCAGGAACGCACCGTCTACACGCAGATGGCGGTCGGCGAAATCCATCGCCAGCTCCGACAGGTGCATCGCTCGCGGCAGGTCCACCGCATCCACACCGCTCATATTGGGGGCCATGTCCGACAGCACAAGGTCCACAGTCTGTCCGCCCAGGCTGGCCTCCAACTGCGATAGGACCGCATCCTCCCTGAAATCGCCATGAAGGAACTCGACCCCGGCCAGGCTGGGCATCTCGAGGATGTCCAGGGCGATGACCCGGCCCTTGGCGCCCAGGGCCTGGCGGACCCACTGCGACCAGCCGCCCGGAGCGGCGCCCAGGTCGACCACGACCATGCCCGGCTTGAGCAGGCGGTCGCGCTCGACCAGCTCCTCCAGCTTGTAGGCGGCACGCGAACGCAGCCCCTCCGCCTTGGCCTTCTTGACGAAGGGGTCGGAGAAGTGTTCCTTGAGCCAACGTTGGCTGCTCTTGCTGCGGGTTGCCATGGCGGCCGGAGGGCTGGGGGAAGGCCATGATACCCTGACGCCCCCTCCGTACCCTGTTGCGTGCCCGAATGCCGACCCTCCTGACCTCCGCCCAGACTCGATTCCTGCGGGGCCAGGCGCACGACCTGAAGGCGATGCTGCAAGTCGGCGGCAAGGGCATCACCGAGGCTCTGGTGGCCGAAATCGACCTGGCCCTGGAACACCACGAGCTGATCAAGGTCAAGGTGGCCGCCGACGACCGCGAGGTCCGCGATGCCATGATCGGCGAGCTCGCCGAGCGCACCGGCGCCGCTCTGGTCCAGCGCATCGGCCATACCGCCGTGTTCTACCGCCAGAGCAAGGACAAGCGCCAGATCGTGCTGCCGCGGTCCTGAGACCCGGCCCCGCCGCTCCTCCGCCCCCCGTTCAGCCCATCCCGAGCCCGGCCCCATGCAGCTCACCCTGGAAAACCCGGACCACACCTATTACCTGCGCGGCGCCGACGGCCAGGCCGCGCTGGTCAATGAGCGGCGCCTGGAAGCCAGCTTCGTGCTCGCCCCGGACCACCTGATCGAGAATTGGGCGGTCGGAGACGTGCGCGAACTCAGCGCGGACGACCTCGCCCCCCTGCTCGCCCTGGAGCCGGAGCTGATCGTGCTCGGCAGCGGCGAACGCCAGGTGTTCCCGCCCGCGGCCACCCAGGCCGCCTGCCTCAGCCGCGGCATCGGCCTGGAAGTGATGACCAACGCCGCCGCCGCGCGCACCTTCAACGTGCTCGCCGGCGAAGGCCGGCGCGTGGTCGCGGGGTTCGTGCTGGGCGCGTGAGCCCGCGCGCCGCGCCGCTGGCCTCGTGGGCGGCAGTCGCGATCGGCGCCTGCGCGCCGCTCCCTCCTGGCGAACGCTACGAGCGCTGGCTCGCCGACGGCAGGCGCGACTCGGTCGACGAGTACCGACGCTATTTGCGCGCCGAAGGCGTCGCCGACCTCGTGCCGATGACGCAGCTGCTGCGCTCCGGGCGACGCTGGCGCTGGTGCGGCGCGGCCGAGTTCGCGCTGCCGCCGAAGCCCGCATGGCCGGACACGGTGCGCAGCCTGCGCCTGATCGGGCAATTGCGCAGCGCCGGTTTGCTCGATGGCGCGCAGATCGGCTCCGGCTACCGCGATCCTGAGCTCAATCGCTGCGAAGGCGGCAGTTCGCTCAGCAAACACATACGCGGCGGCGCCTACGATTTCGACCTCGCCGCTGACGTGGATGCGGAATCCTTGTGCGCCTACTGGCGCCGCCACGGACCCGCTGCCGGCTTCGGGCTCGGGTTCTACGATCGTCGCCGCCTGCACATCGACACCGCCGGGTTCCGCACTTGGGGCGGCGATTACCGCAGGCGTACGTCGCTGTGCGCAACACGCCGATAGCGTCCGCGACACCGCGGCCTTGGGGCAGGAGCGGCGTAAGCCGAGACCGCGAAACTTCGGCCGCAGCGTGGGTCGCGGCTTACGCCGCTCCTACCCCAAAAGCGGAGCAAGTCGCGCAGATGCAGTCACCCACCTTTTGTGGGAGCGGCGTAAGCCGCGATTTCGACGTAGCCGAAGCAGCGTAATCGCGGCTTACGCCGCTCCCACAGCGAAGGCCGCGCGGCGAATCAGCGGCACTTTTGTCGGCCGACTACTTCTTCGGCAGATACTGCAACGGATCGACCGGCTTGCCGTTGTAGCGGACCTCGAAATGCAGCATGTCGCGTGCCGCGCCGCTGCGGCCCATCTCGGCGATCTGCTGGCCCGACTTCACCAGCTGTCCTTCGTTGACCAGGCGATTGCGGTTGTGGCCGTAGGCCGAGAGCCAGGCGTCGTTGTGCTTGATGATGATCAGTTCGCCGTAGCCGACCAGGCCCGAGCCCGAGTACACCACCACGCCGTCGCTGGCCGCGCGCACCGGCGCGCCGCTGCTGCCGGCGATGTCGATGCCCTGCTTGGTCGGCTCGCCGGAGACGTAGCGGCTCAGCAGCTGGCCGTCGGCGGGCCAGCGCCAGGCGATGCCGCTGCTGACCGGTGCGGCCGGGACCGGCGGCGGACGCGAAGGCACGGTGGCGACCGGCGGGCGCGGCGTGGTCGTACCGGGGACATTGGTCGGCGGTCGGCTCGGCAGCGGCCGCGAAGCCGGCGGCCGCGAGGCCGTGGCGTTGCCGCCGGACGGATACAGTTTCAGGCGCTGACCCGGATAGATGATGTACGGCGCGCTGATGCCGTTCCACGCCGCCAGGTCGCGCGCGTCGATGCCGTTGCGGAAGGCGATCCCGTACATGGTCTCGCCGCGCTGGACCACTGCGCTGGCGCCGTACTTGGGCGTCGACACCCGCACCGGGGCGCGGCCGCCGCGCGAGGGTTCACGGATCACCGTGCTCGAACAGGCCGCCAGTGCGAGCGCTGCGGCGAACACGAGCAGGACACGGCCGGTCTTGGCGGTGCCGGGCGGGATCGTGTCGACTGGGGTCGTGCCGAGGGGCGACAGTCCGTTGTTGATCATGCGCGCGTTCATGCTCCAGATTGGGCGTGCCACCACAGCCAGCCGATGCCGAGCACCACCACCGCGGTCGCGATCCAGCCCACCGGCTCGATGTAGCGACGCAGCGCGGCCTCGGCGCGCGGCCCGCCGATCCGGATCACCAATGCCAGCAGGAACACCCGCTTGCCGCGACCGATCAGCATGCTCAGCACGTATTGCAGCATGGGAACGCCGACGATGCCCGACGCCCAGGTGAACACCTTCATCGGGATCGGCATGAAGCCGCCGATCACCAGGAAGGTGAACACCGCCCACGGCGACTCGGCCATCTTGGCCTGCACCGTGGCGATGCCCGCTTCGATATTGTCGAGCATGCCCAGGGCCGCGAACATCGGCTTGAGCGCCTCGAACGCGTAGTGCCCCAGCGCATAGCCGACCAGCGCGCCCGCCATCGAACCGAGCAGGCTCAAGGTGGCGAACCAGAACGCACGCTTGGGCTGGGCCACGCACATCGGCGCCAGCATCACTTCCGGCATCACCGGGAAGATGATCGCCTCGACGAAACTCAGCCCGGCGAGATAGGCCGGAGCGCGGGGGTGGCCGGCCCAGGCCAGTGTGCGCTCGTAGAGCGGCCCGAAAATCTTCACGAAAAATCCCTGTCGCGCGCGGCGTTCAATCGATCATGCCCGACAGCAGCGGCACGAACACCACCGGCGCGAGCGTGGTTTGGCTGACGTTGCCTTCGGCGTCCTTGCGCAGCTGCAGTAGCGACTGCGACGACGAGCCGCCGACCGGCGCAATCAGCGTGCCGCCCGGCGCGAGCTGCGCGGTCAGCGCGTCGACCAGGGCCGGGGCCGCGGCGGTGACGATGATGGCGTCGAAGGGGCCGTTTTCGGGCCAGCCGATGCGGCCGTCGTCGTGCTTGCTGCGTACATTCAGGCCGAGCTGGCGGAAGCGCTTGCGCGCGGTGCGCAGCAATTCCCCGATGCGCTCGACGGTGTGCACTTCCAGGCCCAGCGCGGCCAGGATCGCGGCCTGGTAGCCCGAGCCGGTGCCGATCTCCAACACCTTGCCCGGCACGCCGTCGGCGAGCAGGGCCTCGGTCATCTTGGCCACCACCCAGGGCTGGGAAATGGTCTGGCCGTGGCCGATCGGCAGCGCGGTGTCTTCGTAGGCGCGCGTGGCCAGGGCCTCGTCGACGAACAGATGGCGCGGCACGGTGCGGATCGCGTTGAGCACGCGCTCGTCGGCTATGCCGTTGTCGCGCAGGCGCTCGACCAGGCGGTCGCGCACGCGCTGCGAAGTCATGCCGGTGCCGATCGCTTCGGGTTGCAGACGCATGCGCACGCTCATTCGCTCCGCTCCAGCTCGGCGGCGAGCCCGCCGACCCAGCTGGCGACCTGATCCAGGGCCTGATAGCGGGTCAGGTCGACGTGGATCGGGGTGATCGAAATGCAGCCGCGGCGCAGGGCGTGGAAATCGGTCCCGGGGCCGGCGTCCTGCTCCGGACCGGCGGCGCCGATCCACCACCACTGGCGGCCGCGCGGATCGCGCTGGGGGATGCAGGCCTCGGCGCGGTGGCGGTTGCCCAGGCGGGTGACCTCGAAGCCGGCGATCTCGCCCCAGGGCAGATCGGGCACGTTGACGTTGAGGATGGTATCGGCCGGCAGCGGGTCGGTGCGCAGGCGGGCGATGATCTCGACCGCCGCGCGCGCGGCGGTTTCGTAATGCTTGCCGTCGTGGTCCACCGTCTGCAGCGACATCGCCAGCGCCGGCAGGCCCAGGAAACGGCCTTCCATCGCCGCGGCGACGGTGCCGGAATAGATCACGTCGTCGCCGAGGTTGGCGGTGTTGTTGATGCCGGACACGACCAGGTCGGGTTCGACCTCGAGCATGCCGGTGATCGCGACGTGGACGCAGTCGGTCGGCGTGCCGTGCACGCGCCAGGTCGAGGCGTCGAGCTGGTGCACGCGCACCGGCGCGTCCAGGGTCAGCGAATTGCTCGCGCCGGAACGGTCGCGGTCGGGGGCGACCACCAGCACTTCATGGCCGGCCTCGCGCAGGGTCTGCGCCAGGACGCGGATGCCGGGGGCGTCGACGCCATCGTCGTTACTCACGAGAACTCGCATGGACTCCCTTGCGTTACCGCACAGCTTTCGAAACGGGGTTGGCACCGAGGTTCGTGGAACGAAGGTTCTTCGCAACCTCGGGAGCGCGCGCGAACGGCGCACGGGACCATGATAGCCGATGGGCGTTACCGGCTCCCGCGGATACGGCACGCCATGACGGATATCCGAACGCAAGGCCCCTTCTGCTGAGCTCCGGCCCTGGCGTCAGGCGCTGGGAGCCGGATTGCAGAGCCGGAAGGGCTCGGAACGGTAGATTGCCCTATTACGGTCCATGAGCCGGATCCGGTAGTAGAACTCCCGCGCTTCTCCAGGAGAGACAAAGACGTACAGCGGCAGCGCGAACGTGGTGCCGTCGCCGGGCGTAATGGTCACGTCCTTCGACGCAGGGAGGTAGTGCTCAAGCACTCTGACGCTCACCCCGTATTCGCCGTCGATCTCGGGACTGCGCTCCAGGGATGCGTAGCCCTGGTGAAAATTGAATGGGGCCGTCTGGCGTTCGTCGCTCAAAGGGAAGGCCACCCGCCGACTGCCGCTGTTGGCGATATCGAACAGCACCTTGCCGTCGTGCGGGACCCGTCCGCAATCCGGATCGACGCTGTGCCCCGTGACGACGATCCCGGCCACCGGGTCCGGATGCACGTACGTGCCGGCGCAGGCGCACAGCATCAACGGTACGACCGCAAGCCAATAGCGCTTCACCTGTCGTGTCCCCATCGCAGCACCTCAATCTCCGTCCCTGCGGAACGACCCTCGCCCCGTCGGCGTGGAATGCCCGGACCGTCGGCCGACACCGGTCCGGCGGCGCTCCGGGCGCACCGCGATGGTAGCGCCGGCGTCCCTGCGAGTCCGGCTCGGCCGGGGTTGGGTGGGCCGGCAACGGCGAGGTCGGCGCCGGGCCCCTGCTAAAATTCGCCCATGCCCGACGACCGCGACGAAGACGAAGACGAAGCCGAACTGTTCCGATCCGCGGTCGGGCCGGTGCGGCGCCTGCCCGATGCCGCGTTACCGCCGACCGCGCCCAGGCCCAAGCCGCGTGCGCGCATGGCCGAGCGCGACGAGGCGCTGGCGCGCGAGGAGTTCCGACATGCCCTGGACGCCAGCCTGAGCGGCAGCGGCGAGCTCGAATCCGGCGATGCCCTGTCCTACCGTCGCGACGAACTGCCGCCGCGGGTGTTCCAGCGCCTGCGCCGCGGCGAGATTTCGGCCCAGGAAGAACTGGACCTGCACGGCAGCGACGTGCGCGAGGCCGAGGTGCTGCTGCGCGCCTTCCTGCACGACGCGCGCGAGCACGGCCTGGGTTGCGTACGGGTGATCCACGGCAAAGGCCGCCGCGGCACGGACTACGTCGACAGCCGGGGGCTGCCGGTGCTGAAGAATCTGGTCGACCGGCTGCTGCGGCAGCGCGGCGACATACTCGCCTTCCACTCCGCGCCGCCCTCGCAGGGCGGCACCGGAGCGGTGCTGGTGCTGCTCGCGCCGCCGGCCAGGCGGCGCTGAGCAGGTTCAATCTTCGCTGTGCTTGGCGACCTGCTTGCGAGGCAAATTGACCCAGGTCACATCGATGCCGCGGCGACGCGCGATGCGCTCGACCTGCGCCATGTAGACCTCGTCGTTATCCATGATCGACGGTGCCTTCTGCGGAGGCACATAGGCGGTCTTGGTGCTGTGCCCGGCGCAGGCGGACAGGCCGAGTATCGACAGCGACAGAACGGCAACTCGTAAGGCGCTCATGATCCCGTCTCCAGATGCATGCCCGGCCCCATTGCCGAACACACTTCCGGCTTATACGCCCGCCCTCGAAGGCAACCAGTGCCGCCCGTTGCTTTCCGACGAACGGTCGATCAGGGCCGAACGAACGTTGCGATATCGCCCAGTTCCGCGAGTACGACCGTGGCATAAGCGCCCGCCGGGAGGACGAAATCCAGCTCCAGTGCGACGCCTTCGGTGGCCTCGATCCAGCGCCAGCTCAGTCCGGCCGGACGCAGCCGCAGGGCGCGGCGTTCCTGGTTGAGACCGGCCTGTTCCAGGCCCGCGCGCAACGCGGCGGCGTCCTCGCCGTCCAGCGCGGCCTGCTCGATCGCGGCCGCGGCATCGCGGCTACGCAACTCGCCGCGGCCCCAGAGCGGGCCGCTGGGGTGAATGTCGAACGCCGCCAGACGCGCGGCCAGAGTGTCGTCGAACGGCTCCGGACCGAACACGCTGCGGCTGCCGTCGAGCATCCAGACCTCGCCGTCCAGCGGACGGTCCCAGCAGTCCGCGTTCACGCGCGCGGTCAGGACCCGGTTGAACAGTTCCGAGCGCGCGGCCGACAGCAGCAGACTGCGCTGCTCGCGCCGCACCCGGCGCCCACCGAACATCGCCAGGGCGTTGGCGACGTTGTCGCCGTCGCGGCCGAAGCGTTGTTCGCCGAAATAATTGGGCACGCCGCGCGCGGCGAGCGCCTGCAGACGCGCCTCGATCGCCGCGCGATCGCCTTCCAGCTCGCGCAGGGTCAGCACGAAGCGGTTGCCGGCCAGAGCGCCGCGCGGCAGTTTCTTGGCGTGCCAGGCGCTGTCCAGCGCCCGCAGGCCCTCGCCCGATGCGGAGGCTTCCTGCAGCGTCGCCAAATCCGGCGCCACCCGCTTGGGCAGGTGCACGCTGAAACGCTGGCGGGTGAGCGCGTGGCGGTCCTTGAGACCGGCGTAGCCGATCGCCAGCTCGCCGACGCCGGCCCAAGCCGCGATCCGTTTGGCCGCGAAGGCCGTGTTCATGCCGCGCTTCTCGATCGTCAGCAGCAGGTGCTCGCCGC
>CAMLID010000068.1 GCA_946480055.1 uncultured Lysobacter sp.
GACCAGGGCCGCGGTCACCGCCAGCATTTCGCGCATGCCGGGGCCGCCGGCTGGGCCTTCGAAACGGATCACCACCACGTCGCCGGCGCGCACCTGGCGCGACTGCACGGCGGCGAACGCGTCCTCTTCGGAGTCGAACACGCGCGCCGGGCCTTCGAAATGCTCGCGACCGTGTCCTGCGAGCTTGAGGATGCAGCCCTCCGGCGCGAGATCGCCGTACAGCACCGAGTAGCCGCCGCGCGGCTTGATCGGATCGGCGACCGGACGCACCACGTCCTGTTCGTCGGCCATGACCGCGTCGGCCAGCTCGTGGAAAAAGGAACGGCCGGTGACCGTGGGAATGTCCTCGATCAAACCGGCCGCCTTGAGTTCGCGCGCCACCAGAGCCGCTCCGCCGAATTGGTACATCTCCGCGGCGGTGTAGCGGCCGCCCGGTTTCAGGTCGGCGATCACCGGCGTGTGCGCGGCGGCTTCGAATTCCTCCAGGTCGAACGCCACGCCGGCTTCGTGCGCGATCGCCAGCAGATGCAGAGCGGCATTGGTCGAGCCGGCGGTGGCCGAGACCGCGCGCGCGGCATTGCGCAGCGCGGAGGGAGAGAGAAGCGCGCGCGGCCTCGGTCCGCCCTTACGCAGTTGCTGCATGACCAGCTCGCCGCAGGTGCGCGCGGCCTCGGGCTTGTCGGCGTGGATCGCGGGGATGTCGTTCAAGCCCAGCGGCGACAGACCCAGGAAGGTCAGCACCATCGCCATGGTGTTGGCGGTGAACTGGCCGCCGCAGGCGCCGGCGCCGGGGCAGGCGTGGGATTCGATGCGGTGCAGCTCGGCGTCGTCGATGCGCCCGGCCGAATGCGCGCCGACCGCTTCAAACACGTCCTGCACGGTCAGCGGCTTGTCGTCGGCCGCGCCTTTCTTGGACGGGCAATGGCCCGGCATGATCGTGCCGCCGTAGAGGATCACGGTCGGGATATCCAGCCTCGCCGCCGCCATCGCCGCGGCCGGGATGGTCTTGTCGCAGCCGACCAGCAGCACCATCGCGTCCAGGCAATGCCCGGACACCGCCAACTCGATCGAGTCGGCGATGGTTTCGCGTGAGGCCAGCGAGGCGCGCATGCCGTCGGTGCCCATGGCGATGCCGTCGGTGACCGCGATGGTGTTGAACTCGATCGGCGTGCCGCCGTTCTCGGTCACGCCGCGGCGCACGTGCTGGGCCAGATCGCGCAGGGTGATGTTGCACGGCGAAACGTCGGACCAGGTGTGGACCACGGCGACCAGCGGTCTGGCGATGGCTGCGTCGTCGAGACCGGTCGCACGCAGCATCGCGCGTGCGGGGGCTCGGGCCGGGCCTTGCTTGATGGCGTTGCTTCTCACGAACAGGTGTTCCTTGCTGATTGGCTGGTTCACGGCTGCCGCCCATGGCGCAACGGCAATGACTTCTGATCGTCCGGCCCGGCCATCCATGGCCGGTCGTTCGCGAGTCGCTGCGGATGCCCTTCAAGGCATCCGCAAAGCGCGCCTCGCGAACCCAAGGCCTAAGAAACGAAAAACCCCGCGCCTTTTGGGCGCGGGGTTCAGGTTCTTTCGACCTTGGGTTGTGTGTTTTGCTACACGAACCCGACTCCCGCGCTGGTAAGCGAGGTAATAAGTACGAGGACGAGAATAATCGTGGCGATCGCGGGTGCGAGACGAAGCGCAACGCGCGCGGCGTCGTTCGAGGCCGTGGCGGCCTTGAGCGAAGTCGTCTGCGGGTGGTTGTTGCGCTGCGTCATGCGGTCGAGAAAAACATGCTCGATCGGGGCTGTCAACTGTTTCATGAAAAACTATCGCTGGCCTGCGGCCGGCTATGCGCACTGCATGTGGACATTAGATATATGTAGTCCATATGCATCGTGAGGGCTGCTTTACGGCGAACTGCGGCCCGGCTGCGCGAGGCGCGAGGCGCCATCCCCTGGCCGAGGTGGGCGAGGGCTACTTGATGAACGTCCCGTTCCGAACGGAGGCTAGCGGCCGTTCGGGCGACTTGCCGGGCGAGGCAGGCCGCAGGCCGGGGGCGCAATGCGGCACCGCTCTGTCGCGAACCTACACCGGCAGGGCGTAGCTCTGCTTCACGATCTGGCTGGGCAGGTCGGTCTTGACGTTCTGGATGCCGTTGGCGCGGGTCAGGTGCTGGGTCTGGAAGCGCCGGTAGTCGTCCAGGTCCTGCACCACCACGCGCAGCAGCGCGTCGCTCTCGCCGAGCATGATGTAGCACTCCACGATCTGCGGCAGCCGCTTCATCGCCTCGATGAAGTGCTCGATCGTGTCCGCGTCCTGGGCGGTCAGCCATACGCGTGTGAACAGGGTCATGCCGATGCCGACCTGGGCGGCATCGAGCACGGCGACGTAGCGCTCGATTACCCCGGCTTCCTCCAATAGCCGCACCCGCCTCAGGCAGGGCGAGGGCGACAGCCCGACTTCCTGCGCCAGCTCGGTGTTCTGCAGGCGGCCGTCGCGCTGCAGGGCGCGCAGGATGCGGCGATCGATCTCGTCCAACTTGATTGGCATGGAGATGTCCAAAGAGAATAAAGATTGGATTGAAATGCCAATTTATCAGGATTTACGGCAATATTCGCAACCCGATTGCGGCCCCCACGACGTACGCTGTCCGTCATGGAATCGACCACTGCATTGCTGTTCGCCGCCACCGTGCTGCCGCTGATCTGCACCCCGGGGCCGGACATGCTGTTCATCGCCTCGCAGTCCATCAACGCCGGCGCGTCGGCGGGGCTGCGCGCCACCGCCGGGGTCTGCGCCGGCTATGTCGTGCATTCCCTGCTGGTGGCCCTGGGGCTGGCGGCGATCGTCGCCGCGTCGCCTTTGTTGTTCGAAGCGCTGCGTTGGATCGGCGTCGGATACCTCGCCTACCTGGCCCTGCGATTGCTGCGTTCGGCGATGAAGGCCGGTGCGGTCGATGTACGAACCGGCACGCGCGGCGTACCGTTCCGGCGCGGCTTCCTGACCGCCGCACTCAACCCCAAGGGCATGATGATCTACTTCGCGATCCTGCCGCAGTTCATGCGCCCCGATGCGCCGGCTGCATTGCAGGCGATCGTGCTGTCGGCGATCTTCATCGCGCTATGCGGTCTGTTCTACACCGGTTTGAGTCTGGTGCTGGCCTACGGCGGCCGCCGCGCCGGTCGCGCCAGCGATGGGCGACGTCGCTGGGTGGAAGGCGTGTCCGGCGGTCTGGTGGCGGTGGCTGCGGGTGTGCTGGCGACGGGTTAACTGCGTTGCGCGACGGCGAATCGCGTGCGCCAGGTCCGGCACAACGCGGTCCCCTCGGCCTCCGCCTATCCAGGAGGGCACAGGGGGCTGAGCGCTTCCGCGACCTCGCATACCGGCATGGCGGGCGGCCGGTCCGAGCTGAAACAATCCGGGGATAGCCTTGTGCGCCCCAGCAGGAGCGGTTCTTGTCCGACACCGATACGCAGGCTGTGAGGCTCGCCCGCGGCAGCGCCTGGGAGGTCTTCCTGCTGTTCCTGCGCCTGGGCCTGAGCTCGTTCGGCGGGCCGATCGCTCACCTGGGCTACTTCCGCGACGAGTTCGTGCGCCGCCGCGGCTGGCTCGACGACGCGTCCTTCGCGCAGTTGCTGTCGGTGTGCCAATTCCTGCCGGGGCCGGCAAGCAGCCAGATGGGCTTCGCCATCGGCCTGTTCCGCGCGGGCTGGCGCGGCGCGCTGGCGGCCTTCCTGGGCTTCACCCTGCCGTCGGCGCTGCTGATGTTCGGCTTCGCCGTCTACGCGCCGCGCGTGTTCGCCCATCCTGCCGGCCTGGCCTGGCTGCACGGCCTCAAGTTGGTCGCTGTGGTGATCGTGACGCACGGCCTATGGGGCATGGCGCGCACGCTGACGCCGGACCTGCGCCGTTTGTGCATCGCCGCCGGCGCCTGCGCGCTGGTGCTGACGGCGGGCAACGCGTGGTGGCAGTTGTTCGCGATCCTGGCCGGCGGCGCGATCGGCCTGTGGCTGTGCCGTCCCGCTGCGGTCCACGACGCGGCCGCATTCCCGATTCCGTACGGTCGTCGCGTCGCCATGGTCTGCATGGCGCTGTTCCTGCTGGGCCTGGTGGCTGCGCTTGCGCTGCCACGCGCCGCGCCGTCCTTGGCTGGACTGGCCGCGGCGTTCTATCAGTCCGGTAGTCTGGTGTTCGGCGGTGGGCACGTGGTGCTGCCGCTGTTGCAGGACCAGCTCGTCGTTTCGGGGTGGGTCGGCGCCGACGCCTTTCTCGCAGGCTACGGCGCCGCGCAGGCCGTGCCCGGACCGATGTTCTCCCTGGCCGCCTACCTGGGAGCGAGCGTCGAGCTCGGCGTTACGCCGATGGCGGCGGCGCTGGTGGCGGTGGTCTGCGTTTTCCTGCCGGGCTTCTTGCTGCTGGTCGCGGCCCTGCCGCTGTGGACCCTGCTGGTGCGACGACCGTGGGCGGCGCGGGCGGTGGCGGGCATCAACGCAGCGGTCGTCGGCGTGCTGGCGGCTGCGCTGTACGACCCGGTCTGGCGCGAAGGGGTGAAGAGCATTGCGGATGCGGTCATCGTCGCGTTGGGGCTGGCGTTGGTGTCGGTGCTGAAGCGTTCCGCGATATGGGCGGTGCTGTGGTGCGTCGTCGCGGCGGTGGGTTGGCGCTTGCTGCAGGGTGTCATCGGTCTGTAATGGCTGGTCCGTCGGCCGCTAGCGCGGCTTCGCCCAGCAACCATTCGCGAAACGCGAACACGCGCGGGTCGTCGCGACTGCTCTCGGGGTAGACCAGGTGATAGGCGTAGTCCGGCGCCACGTTCACGCCGATATCGAACAAACGCACCAGTCTTCCCTGGGCAAGGTCGTTGCCGATCATGTCCAGATCGGCCAGGCCGACACCGCCGCCGTCGATCACCGCCTGCACCACATGGCTGGAATCGGAGAAGCCCACGCAACGGCTGTCGTCGAAACCGTCGATGCCGGCCGCGGCCATCCACATGCGCCAGTTCGGCCAGACCATGTCGCCGGCCTTCCAGTCCACGTAGTACAGCTTGTGCTGCAACAGATCGCGTGGTTCCTGCAGCGACGCGCCGGATTCGAGCAGCTTCGGGCTGCACACCGCGACGATCGTGGTGTCGAACAGGCGATCCGATCGCGTGCGCTCGTAACGGCCGGTACCGAAACGGATCGCGGCGTCGATATCGTCGGTATCGAAATCGCGCAGCTCATCGCTGACGTCGAAGCTCAGCTCCAGGTTCGGATGCGCGGCCTGGAACCGCGGCAACCGCGGTAGCAGCCAGTTGGTGGCCAAGCGTGCGCTCAGCGAGACGTGCAGGCGCCCCGCGCCCCGCGCCGTGCGACGGGCGCGGGCGACCGCGCCTTGCAAGCTGTCGAGCGCGGCGGCCGTGGCTTCGAACAGCACCGTGCCGGCCGGAGTGAGCTGGATGTTGCGGCTGCTGCGGACGAACAGCGCCAGGCCGAGCTGGTTCTCGATGTCCTTGATCTGATGGCTGACCGCCGCCGGCGTCAGTCCCAGTTCCTCGGCCGCGCGGCTGAAGTTCAAGTGGCGCGCGGCCGCCTCGAAGGTTCGAAGCGCTCGCGTTCCGGGCAGCATGCGGCTCATCGATCTTCAAATCGCATTTGATGATCCGACGAGAATTACTCGTTTCCCAAGCTTCGGTCAACGGCGGATAGTGCGGCGCAAACAAACCCTGGGCAGGAGCGCGGCGACGCCGCTGCTCGACTCGAACCTCTTGGAGCAAATACATGTCCACCAGTTCGGCATCCGCCGTGGTTCAACGTAACGGCCGTGCGGCCAGCGCCGAGGATTTGACGCCGCTCGCGTTCGCAGGCTACGCGCACTTCACCGCGATGCAGGTGCGCGGCGGCCGGGTGCGCGGCCTGGATCTGCATCTGGATCGGCTGCGGCGCGCCTCGATGGAACTGTTCGGCCGCGCCTTGCCAGACGATCGCGTGCGCTTGCATTTGCGTTCGGCGCTCGCCGATGGCCCGTCCGATCTCTCTCTGGTCGCTACGGTGTATTCGCCCGCGGGCGAGTTCACGGTGGCCGGCACCGAGGTGGAGCCCGAGATGCTGGTCCGCACCGGCGCGGCCGCATCGGGTCCGAAAGGCCCGTTGGCGCTGATGACGGTCGAGCACGAGCGCATGCTGCCGGCTTTAAAGCATGTGGGCGAGGTCGCCAAGACCTATTTTCTGCGCCAGGCGGTGGCGCAGGGCTACGACGACGCGGCCTTCGTCGACAGGTGCGGCCGCCTCAGCGAAGCGTCGATCTGGAACCTGGCCTTCTGGGACGGCGAGGCGGTGGTATGGCCCATGGCCGAGATGCTGGGCGGCACCACCATGGGCATCGTCCGCCGCCAGCTGGATCGTCTCGACATCGCGCAGCGCGTGCAGGAGCTGACGCGCGCAGACTTGCCGGGCCTCGCGGGCGCCGTGGTGATGAACTCCTGGACGCCGGGCGTGGCCGTGCATCGGATCGACGACCTGTCCTGGCCCGAAGCTCCGCGCTTCCTGGAACTGCTGCATCGCGCGTATCAGGCCGAGCCGCTCGCTTCGCCGTAGGGATTGCGCCGACGGTCGGGGCCCATTGCCGGCGGCGAGGCGGTCCCGCTCGACCGGTGGCTACCGCGCGCCGAGGGGTCGTGCCGCAGGCTCAGACCTATGCCGAATTGAGCGATCGGCGGCGACGAGATACCGGGTCAGACCATGACCCGGCCTCCTGCGACATCCAGCACCACCCCCGTAATCCAGACCGACGCATCGCTGAGCAGGAACAGCGATGCCGCGGCCACGTCGTCCGGCGTGCCCAGCCGCCCGAGCGGAAAACCTTCCAGCATTCGCGCCTGCCGCTCCGGTGTAAGCGCGGCGCGCGTGCGTTCGGTCAGCACCGCCGAGGGCGAAACGCAATTGACGCGCAAGCCCTGCGGGCCGACTTCCTGCGCCAAGTGGCGGGTCAGCATGATGATGCCCGCCTTGGCAGCGCCGTAACCCGCGGGCGCACCCGATGCGACGCGAGCGCCGGCGGAGGCCATGGTCAGAATGCCGCCGCTGCCGCGCGCCAGCATGCCGGGCAGGAAAGATTTGATAGTGAAGAAGGTCGAGGTGAGGTTGTTGTCGAGGCTGGAGCGCCAGTCCTGTTCGCTGATGTCCTGCACCGGGACCGGCCGGCCCGTGCCGCCACCGGCGAAGGCGAGCACGAAGTCCGGTGCGCCGAAGTGGGCTTCGACGCGAACCTGCATGCGCTGAACCTGGGCGAGATCCGAGCAGTCGGCTTCCACGCCGATCGCCTCGCCGTCGACGGCATGCACCGCCGCGACGCTCGCCTGCAAGGCGGCAGGGTCGCGTCCGTTGATCGCCAGTCGCACGCCGTTGCGAGCCAGCGCCAGGCAGGTGGCCGCGCCGATGCCGCGCGAACCGCCGGTGACGACCGCCACCTTGCCGTGCAGGTCGGGGTGCGTGGACGGAGCGGCGGCCGTGGCGGCCGTCGGAGCGTCAGAGTCGATCATGAGTACGTACCTCGATGTTATGCCGATCGGGATCGAAGAAGTACAGCGCCTCCGCCCAACCGCGGGCGCCGCGCTGCCGAGCGGAGCGACCGTCGCGAACGAAAGGATCGCCACCGAACGCGACATCCATCGCCCGCAGCCGGTCGCGTACGGCCTCAAAGGCGTCGCGGTCCAGACGGAAGGCGAGGTGGAACGGATCTTTCGGCGGCTCGGCCAGCAGATCGAGCACGCAGTCGTCGTTGACGCGCAACACCTCGAACGGGCCGGCCTTGCCTTCGTACGCGAGGTCGAGCACTCGTCGATAGAACCGCACCGACGCTTTCGCATCGCTGACGCGGAGGATCAGGTGGTCGATATTGAGCATGTCCTCGATCCCCTAAACCAGAGTTCTGCCTCGACATCGCCGTGAGCGGAGACTTGTCCGCCTGCGGAACTGCGTGACAGTCTAGGAAGCGCTGCCAGCGAATGCAGTCATCGATTTGGCATGCCCGTCATTCAAAAACGCATGGGACAGGCTCGGACCGACGACGATGGATTGGGATGATCTGAAAGTGGTGCTGGCTATTGCCCGCAATGGAACCCTCAGCGCCGCGGCGCGCGCGCTGGGCACGACCCAACCCACCGTGAGTCGGCGCCTGGATGGCTTGGAACGGCGCCTGGACGCGAAGTTGTTCGACCGCGATGCCGGCGGGCTGCGGCTCACCGCTCTGGGCCGGTCCCTGATCGACGGCTTGGAGCAGATGGACGCCGGCGCGCTGTCGGTGCAACGGCAGGTCGCTGCGCGCGATACCGGCTTGAGTGGAGAGATCCTGGTGACCAGTCTGGATTGGCTGGGAGACGAGGTGATCGCGCCGATGCTCGCGCGCTTCGGCGCCTCGCATCCCGGCCTGCTGATCGAATTGGTCAACGACACCAAGGTGTTCAACCTGGCGCGGCGCGAAGCCGACTTGGCCTTCCGCTTCGGGTCGTTCGCGCAGGAGAACCTGGTGGAGCGCCGCATCGGGGACGTCGCCTACGCGCTGTACGCGTCGGCGAGCTATCTCGAACGCCACGGCCGGCCTGAGGCCGCCGACGGTTTCAGTGGCCACAAGCTGGTGCTGCTGGATCGGGCCGCAGGCGAGGTGCCGCACGAGGCCTGGTTGCCGGTCTTGGCGCACCGTGCGCACACGGTGCTGCACGCCAATGGCTTGCGCGCGCATCTCGCTGCCGTGCGTAGCGGCGCCGCCATGGCCGTGCTGCCTTGCTTCATGGGCGAGCGGGATGCGGACTTGCATCGTGTGGCGCTGCCGCAGTCCATGCCCGTGCGCGCGGTGCGCGTCGGCTTTCACTCGGATATGCGCGACACACCGCGCATCCGCGCCTTGGTGGATTTCGTGGTGCAGGAATTCGCTCAGCTGCAAGCGCAGCTCAATCCGCCGGCTTGATGCGCCCAGGCGCTCGATCCGAGTGCGCGAACTCAGAGTCCGCGGCCTTCGGCCCGCTAGCATCGCGACTTCAGGCTTCCTCCAAAGCCTGCGACGCCGTCTGCCTGTCCGCCACATGCGCCAGCAACCCGGTTCGGCCGACAGCGACATCGCTCGCCAGCACGTGGCGGTCCGGATAGTCCCCGCCGTTCTGGCGCCGGAACGGGATCGGCGCCTCCTCGAACAATCGTTCCAGGCGCGAACGCCACGCCGCCTTCGCCGCCGCCACGGCCTCCTCGTCGATCTGGCCGGTGCCATAGACGGCCTGCGTGGGCAGTACGTCCATGCCGGGGAAGAACAAGGTCCCGTGCGTGATCGGAAACAGCAGTTGCTCCAGCGGTCCGTTGATGCCGCGCGGCGAATAGTCGGCAGCCGGCCCGCCGACCGTCACCGACAGCATCGCGCGCTTGCCTTTGAAAGCGCCGTCGCCGTAACGGTATTGGTTGCCGGCGCCCTGGTAGCCGTAGGCCAGTCCATAGGCCCAGACCCTATCCACCCAGCCCTTGAGGATGGCCGGCATGCCGAACCACCACAGCGGGAACTGCAGGATGACGGCGTCGGCGGCCAGCACCTTCTCCTGCTCGGCGGCGACGTCGGAGGTCTGGCGTCCGCTGGCATAGGCATGACCGGACTCGCGCACGAAATGCAGGCGATCCGGATCGGCGCGGCTGGGGAAGTCGTCCTCGTCGAACACAGCCTTCCAACGCATGCCGTACAGGTCGGAGGTCAGGACCTCGTGTCCTTGTTCTTGCAGTGCCTGGACGGCCGTGTCGACGAGCTGGCGGTTCAAGGACGCCGGCTCGGGGTGGGCATGGACGATCAGGATCTTCTTCATGGCGTTCGCTCTCCACTATCGATGCACGCAGGCTCCGGGCCTGGGCGATGGAGGAAGTCTCGGTGGGACCTAGCTATCTGTGAAATTTAAAAATCTTTCCGCTACCATCCATCTGATGGATAGCAAGCGCCTCGACCTCAATCTGCTGGTCACCTTGGAGGCCTTGCTGGTCGAGCAGAACGTGACCAAGGCGGCCGCCCGTTTGCACCTGAGCCAGCCCGCGGTCAGCGCCCAATTGAGTCGGCTGCGCGATATGTTCGACGACCCGCTGCTGATTCCGGTGCAGCGCGGGATGATCCCGACCGCCAAGGCCGCCGATCTGCTCGATCCCTTGCGCCTGGCGCTCGATCAGGTGCGCGCCACGGTCGCCACGCACAGCAGCTTCGATCCGGCCAAGGCTCGATTGATCGTCGCCATCGCCTGCACGGATTACCTGCAGACGGCGGTGGTCAAGCCGCTCATCAAGCAACTCAGGACTAGCGCACCCGGTATGCGCGTGGCGCTGCGCACGCTCGATGCGACGCAACTGGAAGCGCAGATGGCGCGCGGCGAAGTCGATCTGGCGTTCATGACGCCCGAAACCGCACCGCCCGGGCTGCGCGCCAGGCCTTTGTTCGACGAGCGCTATGTGTTGATCGGGCGCCGCGATCATCCTCGGCTGCGCAAGAAGCTCACGGTCGAGCAGTTCGCGGCGCTGGAACACGTGATCGTGTCGCCGCGCGGCGGCGGCTTCACCACGCCGGTGGACAACGCGCTGGCCGCGCTCGGGCATCGCCGCAATGTGGTGCTGTCCGCGGCGTCGTTTCTGTTCGTGCCGGAGCTCGTGTCCCAGTCGGACTTCGTGGCCCTGGTCCCTGAGCGCCTGGTGCGCGACCGCACCGACAAGCTGACCGTGACCAGTTGCCCCTTCCCGGTGGAAGGGTTCGGCATCGCGATGGTGTGGCACGAGCGCAATCACGGACACAGCGGGCAGCGCTGGCTCAGAGAGACGGTTTCGGCCTTGGTCGGCGCGTAGGCGAACGCCGCCGCAAGCCGCCTCGGCCCCGACGCGCGGTCCCGACGGAGCCGGACGAAGCGCTGAGCCGATTTCTTCATACCGGTTTAAACCGTATGGCCTCGTCGTGCGTCCCAGTGTCGGGCCTGCCGCACACGACACTGCACGCGACGCAACCGTTCACTACCCTGCCATCGGCGAATTCGCCTGAGGAAGCCTGATGCTGTTTGGAAAGCACCGTGTCACCACGATCATCGTCGCCGCCATGTTGTCGATCACCGGGTTGGAGGCCGCGGCCAACACCTTGGACGATGCCAACGAGCGCACCCGGCGATTGGTGCAGCAGGCGATGAAGGATCAGCGCATCCCGGGCCTGCAGGTCGCGGTCGTCAAAGACGATCGGGTGGTGCTGTCCGAAAGCTATGGCCTGGCCAACGTCGAGAACCGCGTGCCGGCCACCCGCGACACCCTGTTCCCCATCAACTCCGCGACCAAGCCGTTTACCGGCGTGGCCATGATGCAGCTGGCCGAGGCTGGGCTGGTGGACCTCGATGCCCCGATCTCGCGCTACTTGGACGACTTGCCCGAGGCCTGGCGCAGCATCCGCGTCCGTCAGCTGCTCGGGCATACCTCCGGTCTGCCAGACATCGCCAGTCCGCAGGGCGTGATCGGTGGTGGCACCGAAGCGGATGCGTGGAAAGCAGTGAAGGCGTTGCCGCTGGAAGCGCCCATCGGTACGCGATACGCCTACAACCAGACCAACTACGGCCTGTTGTCGCAGATCATCGTCAAGCAAACCAAGATGCCGTACGAGCGCTATCTCGCGCAGCACCAGTTCGCTGCCGCGGACATGCGTAAAACGACCTTCGGCGCCAGTTACGACCTCGTTCCCAATGCCGCGACCATGTACAGCTACTTCCCGCGCGGCAGCCTTGCGGCAGACGACGCCAACCGTCTGACCCACTGGATCTACGACATGCCCTACAGCCTCTGGGCGGGTGGCGGCATACAGACGACGGCGGACGAACTGGCGCGTTGGATCGTCGCGCTGTCCAGCGACCGGCTGATCGGCGCGGCCAGTGTCCGCAGCATGTGGACGCCGGAGAAGTTGAACAGCGGCGCCGATGGGGACTGGTCGGCGGGATGGCCGGTGCTGGCGACGTCGCCCCGTCGCCAGGTCGGCGGCATCGGCGGCACCCGCGCCGCCTTCGTGATCTATCCGGACGACGGCCTGGCCGTCGTGGTGCTGACCAACCTCGTCGGGTCGAATCCGGAAAACCTGATCCCCAAGATCGCCGCGCTCTACCAGCCGTTGCCGCGTGGCCGCGCGCAATAGATACGCATCGCGAAACCGAGATCCCATGAATATGCGCACTGGAAGGCCAGACGACGCAGAGCTGGCCTCTGCGTTCGCGATTACAACTGATGCTAAGAGGAGCAGGACTTTGCGAAAGGCACTGATAACGTGGGGATTGCTGTTCGGTATGGCCGGTCCTGCTGCTGCGACGCAAGCGGATACGTCCACGCTCGACAAGGACATGGTGGGGCCGACTTCGCAGGTGCTGGTGCTGGGCTCGGTGCATCTGAGTCAAATGCCCGATGGCTTCAAGCAAGACACATTGGATCCGGTGGTCGACCGGCTGGCCGCGTTCAAGCCCGACGTCATCACCATTGAGGCGCTCTCCGGCGAGCAATGCGATCTGGCCGCGCGGCATCCCACGATCTACGGCTCGGAAGGCCCGGGGCCGTACTGTCGCAAGACCGACGCGGCGAAGGCCGCGACGGGGCTGGACGTGCCGACGGCGATCGGCGAGGTACGCAAAACCTTGAAGGCCTGGCCCGCAGCGCCCGCACCCGCGCAACGCAGGCACCTGGCGGCGCTGTTCATGGCGGCCAACGACAGCGCATCGGCCCTGGTGCAGTGGCTGCAGCTGCCGCAGGCCGAGCGCCGCGCCGGCGACGGCCTGGACGCAACGCTGGTGGCCATGCTCGAGAAATCCATGCGCGGCAACAACGAGAACACCCTGATCGCCGCACGCCTGGCGGCACGACTGGGCCTGCAGCGCGTGTACGCGGTCGACGACCACACCGGCGACAACGTCGACGTGGCCGACAGCGACGCATTCGGCAAGGCGGTGATGGCGGCCTGGGCCAAGGCCGCCCCGACGGCGCAGCCGATCCGCGACCGCGAGGCCGAGATGGTCAAGGCCGGCGACATGCTGGGCTTGTACCGTTACATCAATCGCCCCGAGGTGATGCGCATCGCCATGGAAAGCGATTTCGCCGCAGCGCTGCGCGACCCGTCGCCGCAACGCTACGGTCAGCTCTACGTCGCCGGCTGGGAGATCCGCAACCAGCGCATGGTCGCCAACATCCGCGAAACCTTTCGCGAGCGTCCCGGTGCGCGAGTGCTGTCGATCGTAGGCAGCATGCACAAGCCGTGGTTCGACACGCTGCTCGGGCAGATGCTGGGTGTCGAGATCGTCGACGTGCAGCAGATGCTGAAGTGAATTTGGCCGCCTGAACCATATCGTTCGCAATCGACCTCCGGTCGCGGAAGTCGATTGCGAGCGGAGGCTGCTGCGCGCCGCAGGATCGGCGAGTGCGCTCGGCTTTGATTCGCGCCAAGGGCTCTGCGACCGAGCGACAGTCGGCGATTGCGCCAGCTCGCCTTTCTAGCGGAAGCGATGTCCGACACTAAGCACGGAGCCCTTCGATTCCGCGCCGGTGTTCGATTCTGCCGTCCCCCGGCTTAGACTATTGGGATGCTCCGCCTCCCTGCCTTTCATCGCCTCATGGCCCGCATGGCGCTGGTCGCCGTGCTGCTGCTGGCCTTGGTGCCGACCTTGGGGCGGTTGGCGGAACAGCGAACCGAAGGTGTGGGCGCGTACTGGGCCGCCATCTGCACCATGACCGGGCTGAAGTATGTCGACCTGTCCCAGGGCGGCATCGCGGATCAGTCGCCCGTTCCGAAACCGTCCCAACCGGATTCGCATCCGGGCATGGACTGCGACTACTGCCCGTTGCTGGCGGCGGTCATGGTCCTGGCGCTGTGGCTGGCGTTTGCGTTTCCCTTCGCCGGCAACGCCTTTGTTCCGTTGCGGCCGATGCTTGTGCGGCGCAGGCAGGTGCACCCCTGCGGCCTCGGTTCCCGAGGGCCGCCGCTCGCGCTCTGAAACACAAGTCGTGATCCGACCCCGCGCGGCTTAGCTGCGCGTCTTGTGCTTTTTGGAGCTATTCAATGTCGAAGTTTTGCTTCGCGGCGCCGCGTGCGTCGCGTTTGGCCGTGGCCGTTGCCGCGGTCATCGTTCCCCTGTGCCCGGCATACGCCGCGCCCCCATCCGATCCGCAGAACGACTCTGCGACCACGCTGGATAAGGTCGAAGTGCACGGCCGGCGACCCGACGTCGCCACCGTCGACAGTCTTCAGCAGGCGAAGCAGCGCCTGGATCAGCGCGCCGGTGCGACCGCATTGGTCGACGGCGAGTCCTATCGCGGCGGCCGCGTCAGCACCCTGACCGACGCTCTCGGTTATGCGCCCGGTGTATTCATCCAATCGCGCTTCGGCGCCGAGGAGGCGCGACTGTCGATTCGCGGCTCCGGCCTGCAGCGCACCTTCCATGGTCGCGGCATCGAGCTGCTGCAGGACGGCAGCCCGTTGAATCTCGCCGACGGCGGCTTCGACTTCCAGGCGGTCGAACCCTTGGCAGCCCGATACATCGAGGTCTACCGGGGTGCCAATGCGCTGGAATACGGCGCGGCCACGCTCGGCGGCGCGATCAACTTCGTCGCGCCGACCGGCTACGACGCGGTGCCGGCCGACGTGCGACTCGAAGGCGGCAGCTTCGGCTACATGCGCGGACAGCTGGCGCTGGCCGGAAGCACGGGCCGGGCCGACGGCTATCTGAGCCTCACCGGCCTCAACCAGGACGGCTACCGCGACCACGCCCGCCAGGAGAACTACCGTCTGTTCGGCAATGCGGGCTACCGCTTCGGCGATACGCTGGATGGGCGCGTCTATCTCACTCATGTCGACACGCGCTCGGAACTGCCCGGCAATCTGACGCTGGCCCGGGCCAAAGACGATCCGCGTGCTGCCGCGGCCGGCAGTCTCGCCCTGGATCAACGCCGCGACTTCCGCCTGGATCGCATCGCCGGCAAGTTGGCGTGGACGCCTTCCGAGGCGCAGTCGCTGATCGTGTCGGCCTACTACGCCGACAAATCGCTGCATCACCCGATCTTCCAGGTGCTGGAGCAATCCACTCGGGACGCAGGCATCGATCTGCGCTGGCGTAGCGAAGGCAAACTCGGCGAACATAAGAACCTGTTCATCGCGGGCCTGGCCTTTGCGCAGGGCGATACGGACGACGATCGTTTCGCCAACATCGCCGGCCGAGCGGGCGCACGCACCAACAAGTTCGACCAGCGTGCAAGCAGTACCAAGGCCTATCTGGAAAACCAGACCTGGCTGAGCGAGCGATGGATCCTCGCATTGGGAGCCCAAGGCCTGCATTCGACCCGGCGCTCGCGCGACCTGTTCATCACCGCGGGCCGCGACGAGAGCTTCGATGTCTCCTATTCCGGCATCAGCCCCAAGCTTGGGATGCGCTATCTGGTCGACAGCGGTACGCAGTTGTTCGCCAATATCAGCCGCAGCCTGGAGCCGCCCAGCTTCGGCGAGCTGTCCGGCGGTCCCAATGTCACCCAGGTCGACAAGCAACGTGCGACCACGGCCGAGATCGGTGTGCGCATGCAGCTCGATGGGCTTTCGCTGGATGCCGCGCTCTACCGTGCCCGCGTGGACGGCGAGTTGCTGGCCTTGACCGACGGCAACGGCAATCCATTGGGTACCGTCAACGCCGACCGCACGGTGCACCAGGGGCTGGAGCTGGGCCTGGCCTGGCAGCCCGCCGATGCCTGGCTGGTTTCGGCCAACTACCTCTGGAACGATTTCCGCTTCGACCACGACGCCGTCTACGGCGACAACGAACTCGCCGGCGTGCCGCCGCAGCAGTTGCGCGCCTCGTTGCATTGGTCGCCGGATGAGCGTTTCTACGTCGCGCCCAACATCGAGTGGGCGCCGCAGGACTACTACGTCGATCACGCCAACACGTTCAAGGCGCCCGGGTACACGGTCTACGGCGTTCGCCTGGGCGGAAAGATCGCCTCCCAATGGTCGTGGTTCGTCGACGCGCGCAATCTCGCCGACCGCAAGTGGATCTCCAGCACCAATGTCGTGGCGGACGCGAAGGGCCTGGATCAGGCGAATTTCCTGCCGGGAGAGGGGCGCGCGGTCTACGCCGGTCTCGAATGGAGGATGCGGTGAACGTGTCTGCCGAAAGCCGAAACTCACGCAAGCCGTGCGAGATATCGTCGACGTGAGGAATCTTGGGGCGACGCCGGCGGTCCAGGCCGCCAGGCGTTCTGTCTGTGGGCCTGGCCGCTCTCGCGGCTTGGCCCATTCAGGCGGTTGGCGAACAGTGTGGTCTGGCGGATGCGCCAAGCAGGCCCGAGCGATGCCAACTGCTTGGGATTTTGTAAGGGGTCGATGACACGTTGCAGTTCGGATGCCGTGCCAGCGGGCTGCCTGCGCTTGGTAGAAGCGAAACGCCTGTTGACGCACACTTCGAGTCTCGCGATCCGCCGCACGCTGGCTGTCTTTGAGGGAACGATGATGCATCGACTTTTCGTTTACGGAACGCTCGCTCCGGGACGCCCCAACGAGCACGTCCTGGCGGGTATCCCCGGCCGATGGGAGCCGGCGACGGTCACCGGCTTCCTGCTGCAGGAAGGCTGGGGCGCGGCGGTCGGTTACCCCGGCATCGTCCTGGACGAGCGCGGCGACGAAATCGAAGGTCTCGTCTTCAGCTCGGAGAATCTGGCTGAGCATTGGGCTCGCATCGATGAGTTCGAAGGCGAGGGCTATGAGCGCGTTCTGACTACGGCGAAGCTGGAAGACGGCACGGCTGTGGACGCCTACATATACAGACTCAGCGGTGATGGATCGTCGGCCGGCACCGCAGGCGGCGGCTGAGAGTCGCTAGCCGGCTGAGGTCGTTCAGTGCTCGGCCCGTGGTGGCCGGCGATAGGCCGCGAGTAGGGCGGACGCCCGCAAGGAGCGCCCCGGATTCGTAAAACCCGCCTCAGGTTTTCCGCGCGGACTTCCCTTGCGGGGCGACATAGGCCGCGAGGTGCTTGCCGGTCAGGGTGGCGCGGCCCTTGATCAGCTCGGCGGGCGTGCCTTCGAAGACGATGTGGCCGCCGTCGTGGCCGGCACCGGGGCCCAGGTCGATGATCCAGTCGGCGTGCGCCATCACTGCTTGGTGGTGCTCGATGACGATGACCGACTTGCCGGAGTCGACGAGCCGGTCGAGCAGGCCGAGCAGCTGTTCGACGTCGGCGAGGTGGAGGCCGCTGGTCGGCTCATCGAGGACGTAGACGCCACCCTTCTCGCCCATGTGGGTGGCCAGCTTGAGCCGCTGCCGCTCGCCGCCCGACAGCGTGGTCAGCGGCTGACCGAGGCTGACGTAGCCGAGCCCGACGTCGGCGAGGCGGGACAGGATCTTGTGCGCAGTGGGAATCTCCGCCTTGCCCGAGCCGAAGAACGTCTCGGCCTCCGCAACCGGCATCGCGAGCACCTCGCTGATGTCCTTGCCGCCGAATTTGTACTTCAGGACCTCGGCCTGGTAGCGCTTGCCCTCGCAGTCCTCGCAAGGGGCGGCGACGCCGGCCATCATCGCCAGGTCGGTGTAGACGACGCCGGCGCCGTTGCAGGTGGGGCAGGCGCCCTCGGAGTTGGCGCTGAACAGCGC
>CAMLID010000069.1 GCA_946480055.1 uncultured Lysobacter sp.
CGCGCGATTCGCACCAGCGCAGGTACATGCGCAGCAGGATTTCGGCCCAGTCCTGGGCCTCGGTGCCGCCGGCGCCGGCCTGGATGTCGACGAAAGCGTTGGACGCATCCATCTTGCCGGAGAACATGCGCCGGAATTCGAGCTTCTCGACTTCCTTGGCGTAGCGCTCGACGTCCTCGACCACGGCCAGCGCGGTGGACTCGTCGTCCTCCATCTCGGCCAGTTCCAGCAGCTCGCCGGCGCCGACCAGACCGTCGGTGAGGTTGCGGATGCCGTCGACCACCTTTTCCAGCGCGGAACGCTCGCGGCCCAGGCCCTGGGCACGCTCGGAGTCGTTCCAGATGTCGGGGTTTTCGAGTTCGCGGTTTACTTCTTCGAGACGTTCGACCTTGCTGTCGTAGTCAAAGATACCCCCTGAGCGAATCCAGCCGTCCGGTGAGGTCGGCGATGCGCTGGCGGACGGGATTGAGTTCGATCATGTCCGGTGGTTTTGATGCGGATGAACCGGCGATTCTAGCAGGCCGGGCGGGCCGGGGCCCTGCCCGGCCAGCGGGAGAGGCGCGGGAGCCCACTGGCGCCGCGACCGGGCGGATGCCGGTCGCGGCTCACGCCGCTCCTCCCCCTTGGAGCGAGGCTTACTTGACCTCGAACTCGCCCACCAGCACGGTTTCTGACTGCTGCTTCAGCCGCAGGGTCACGCGCTGATCCTGCTGGCGCGAGGTGCCGAAGCCGGTGCTCAGCCACAGCTGCAGCGTGGTGGCGCCGGTGACCAGCTGCTGGCGGTCGCCGTAGAAGTTGGCCTCGACCTTGTACTTGCCCGGCTTGGCGTCGCGCAGCATGAACTCCTCCGGCCCGTAGCCGCCGGTGAAGTCGTTGGAGATGCGCCCGCCCTGGTAGGTCAGGGTGTGCTGGTAGAAGCAGCGCTCGCCGTTGGGGTCGGTGATCCACAGGTCCATGTCGGAGTTGTCGCTGTCCCAGCTCAGCACCGCACGCAGGTCCAGCGGCAGGTTGCGCAGCAGGCGCCGGTCCATGGCCGAGGTGTCCAGCGGCTGGCCCGAGGTCGCCACGATCGCGTTGAGCTCGTTCAGCGCGATCAGGGCCACGCCCTCGAAACGGCTGTCCCAGGTCCGGCTGACGACCTGGTAGAGGTTGTCGATGGCCGGCTGGTAGTCGCGCGCCGCCGCATAGGCCAGGCCGAGGTCGCGGAAGCTCTGCGGTTCCTCTTCAGCCAGACGCACCACCCGCTCGAACACCGGCACCGCCAGCGTCGGCTCGTCGGCCTGCAGCAGGCGGTAGCCGAGCACGCGCAGGATGTGGCGGTTCTCCAGATCCAGCTCGGCCAGGTTGGACAGCACCCGCAGCGCCAGCGCGCGCTGCCGCTTCTCCAGCAGCACGTCGGCCACATCGAGATAGAACGCGGTGCTGGCGGCGTAGCCGTCGCGCTCGTCCAGGTAGATCGCGTAGGCCTGCTCCGGCGTGGCCTTGCGCAGACGCGCGGCATACGGCGAATCGGGCTTCCAGGCCTGCAGCGCGATGGTCGCGCCGCGGCCTTCGCCGCCGTCGTCGGCCTCGCTCTGGGCCACGTCCTCGGCGGTGATCCGCGCGCCGGTGACTTCGATCCGGTCCAGGCTGGGCGAATCCGTCGCGGCCGCTACCGCCGCCGGTTCCTCGCGCACCAAACCGGGTGCCGATGCCGATGCCGGTGCCGGTGCCGGCGCCACCATCGGCATCGGGGGCGCGTAGCCGGTCACGGCGCGCTCGCTTTCGCCGGTGCGCTGGCGACGCTTGTCCTCGTTCTCGGGGCTCGGCGGCCGGCCCTTGGGCCAGGTCTTCTGCCACCACTGCACCGTGCCTTCGAACTGCGCCGCGATCTCGTCCAGGTGGCTGCGCCGTGCCTCGTCGCGCTGCACGAACTGGGCGGACTTGAGGCGGTCGAACTCGGCGCGCAGCTCGGCCGGCGGCAGGATGTCGTGCTCCAGGTAGTCGGAGACCGCCTCCAGCACCAGCAGCGAGGTTTCCGGCGTGACCAAGCCGAACTGCTGGCTCAGACGTGCGATGCCGGCGCGGTTGAGTTCCGGCTCGGCGCCCAGCGCGCGCACCCGGTAGCCGGCCCACAGCCGCGCGGCGTAGGCGCTGTCCGCAGCCTCGGCACCGATCGCCAGGTCCAGCGGCGCCTGGCCGTCGAAGCTCAGTTTCAGTTTCGCGCTCGGCGCGGTCAGGCGACCGGCCACGCGCAGCACGCCGTCTTGCGGATAGGCCGACTCGGCGACCAGATCGGTCGCACCCAGCGCTTCCAGATCGGTCAGACGCGTGCCGCTCGCCAGCAGCTCGCGCGCGCCGCTCTCGATCGCGCCCGGCGTCTGCCAGGCGATCAGGCGGCCGCCGTGGCCCTCGGCCAGCGCGCTCAAACGCGTGCTGTCGGCAGCATTCCCGGCGGAGTTGATCGCGTACAGACGCTGGCTGCGGCCGAGTTCGGGGAAACGGCGCTGGCCGTAATTGAACAAGCCGTCGCTGACCAGCAGGTATTCCTCGATGTCCGCCTGCGCAGTCCAGCCGCCGGGATCGGTGGCGCCGTCGTAGACCGTAGTCTTCAGCGCCTCGCGCAGCGTGCGCCAATCGCCGCCCTGCACGCGGAAGTCGCCCGCCTGCTCGGCGCGGTCGCGCAGCCGGATCAGATGCACCTGGGCGTCGCCGAGCGCGGCGAAGTAACGATCCAGCAGCGCCAGTTCGCCGGCCAGATCGCGCTTGCGGCCCGAAGCCGAGCTGTCCCACAGCAGACCGACGCGCTTGGGCAGCGCGCGCCTGACGGTGGTCGCGGTCACCGGCACTTCGGCGACGAAGTAGTGCTGGCCGTCCACGCTCTGGGTATAGACCTGCGCCGACTTGGCGCGCGCGAAACGCAGCCCCAGGCCGTTGCCGATCAGTTGTTCGCGCCCGATCCGCGCCGCATAGCCGCCCTTGCCGTCGCGCTTGAGCTCAACCCGGCCGAAACCGCCGTCGACCTGCGGCGCCGAGGCGCCGCGCGCGAGCACGCGCAGCTCGACCGCATTCGCACCGCGCGCGTAATCCAACGGCAACTGCAGACGACGGCCGTCGCCATCGGGACGTAGTGCCTCGACATAGCTCAGGCGCACGCGGCGTGTGCCCTGGGCCGGGATCGGATACACCCGCAGGCGGAAATGGTTGCCCTCGGTCTTTTCCAACAGGGCCGGATCGACCCGGCGCCGCTCGATCGCCTCGAACACCGCCTGCCCCTGCGCCTTGGGCACCGGCACCGCCGAACGCATGCGGCCGTCGATGTCGAGCGCGAAGGCGCTGATCTGCTGGCCTTCGTGCAGCGGAAACTGCAGCTCGCCTTCCAGCGGCCGCGCATTGGGATTGCGGAAGGTCAGATCGACCGTGGTCTGGGCCAGGCCGCCGTTGAGCTCGACCTCGACCGCGGCCGCCTCCAACACGATCGGCTGCTCGGCCCCGGCCGCGCGCATCAGCGGCGGCGCGGTCACCGGGCCGCGCACCTGGGCGCCGGCCGGCCCGCTCATCTGCACGGCAACCGCACCGCTCAGTCCCAACAACAGGCACACATGCAAGCAATAGGAACGCACCGGTCACCTCTCCTGGATTCGCCTTCGATCGATTGGTTCGCACGGCCTGTTCGACCGGTCTGCCTGTAGCCAACGCACGCGCGCGACGAACGGGGTTGAGGCGCCTGCACGCGTGCTCTATGCCCGGTCGCGATCGCGAATCGCGATCCCCGTTCGTAATCCCCGAACGCGCTGTCCCCTGCCCCGTACTGGCCCGCGCCGGTCGCGTCGTCGCGACACCGATCCGCCAGGGCCGGCGCTTGATCGAACTATGACGGACATCGCGATTTGCCGCTATCCGAGCGCCTTCCCGGCATGCCGGCGCGGCCGATCGCTCCGCCATCATCGATTCGGTTCGCGCCGCTGCGCGGACCGGCACGATTCCGCATTCCGTACCCAGGAGCCAGACGCAATGACACGTAAAGGCATGCTTCGCATCGCATTGTTGGCCGGCGTTTCGGCCGCCAGCGCCACGACCACGGCCGCAGAAATGAGCGCCGCGCCGGTCACGGCCCGACCGATGGCCAGCGCCCTGGGCGGCGCCGACTTCGCCACCGGCGGCAAGATCCGTTCGCTGCGTGCGGTCGACCTGGGACTGCCGGACAACGCCGCCCTGACCGCGCTGCGCAGCCGTCGCGACGACCAGCACCGCAACGGCCAGCCGCTGGAGATCGGTTTCGCGCGCAACGTCGGCCGCAGCAATATCGACCTCACCGGCCTGGACTGGGAAGCGCTGCCCGACGGCTCGCACGGCGCACGTTTCACCCTGACCTCGACCCACGCCTCGGCGGTGCGCGCCGGTGTGCGCCTGCGCGCGGCAGGCCGCTCCGGCGGCGATCCCTCGGCGGTGACGCTGCGCTTCGCCGGCAACGACGGCCGCGTATTCGCCGACAACGGCCGCGCCTACAGCGGTGCGCAGACGGGTTGGTCGCCGATCGTGGCCGGCGATACGGTCACCGTCGAAATCGTGCTGGCGCCGGGCCAGCGCCCGGACGCCTTCAGCCTGAGCGTGCCGCAGCTCTCGCACCTGGACGTGGACCCGGCCTCCAGCTCACGCGACCTGGCCAAGGCCAGCGGCGTAGGCGCCAGCGCCGCCTGCGAGAAGGACATCGTGTGCCGGGTCAGCCCGACCGCCGGTTTCCTGGCCGCCAGCAAGTCGGTCGCGCGCATGGTCTACACCAGCGGCGGCAGCTCCTACCTGTGCAGCGGCACCCTGCTCAACAACAGCAACTCGCCCAAGCGCCAGCTGTTCTGGACCGCGGCCCACTGCATCAGCACCCAAACCGAAGCCGATAGCCTGCAGACCTACTGGTTCTTCGACGCCACCGCCTGCAACAACGACACCGCCAACCCGGGCGCGGTCACCCTGACCGGCGGCGCCTACCTGCGCCATGCGAACACCACACGCGACACGTCCCTGCTCGAACTCAAGACCGCTCCGCCCAGCGGCGCGTTCTACGCGGCCTGGAACAGCACCGCGATCTCCGCGACCGGCACCGACATCGAAGGCATCCATCACCCCGCGGGCGATCTGAAGAAGTACTCGCTGGGCGACGTGACCGCGCTGTCGGGCTCGATCGACGGCAAGACCCCGCTGACCCAGGTGATCTGGAACGCCGGCGTCACCGAGGGCGGCTCCTCTGGCTCGGGTTTGTTCACCATCGACGCCGGTGGCGACTACCAACTGCGCGGCGGTCTGTACGGCGGCTACTCGGCCTGCAAGAAGAAGGGCCAGCTCGGTCCGGACAAGCCCGACTACTACTCGCAGCTCAGCGGCGTGTGGTCGAGCATCTCGACCTACTTCGGCCCCTGATCGCGGATCGATGCACGCAGACCGCCTCTCCCGCCCTGGCGCGGGAGAGGCGGTACTGCCGCGTGGCAAGGATCAGATCTTGAAATCGTCGAACGCGATCCGCTCCTCCGCCACGCCCAGCTTGCGCAACAGCTGCCGGGTCGCGGCCAGCATCGCCGGCGGACCGCAGAGGTAGAACTCGCAAGCCGCCAGATCCGGATGCGCGCTCAGCAGATGCGCATGAGTGGCTTCGTGGACCAGGCCGCGCACCAGACCGTCGCCCTGCTCGGCCTCCTCGGACAAGGCCAGGTGCCAGCTGAAATTGGCGTGGCGCCGCGCGAGCTCGGCCATCTCCTGCACATATGGCGCTTCGCGCAGCCGACGTGCGCCGTACCAGTAGTGGATGCGCTCGCGACCGCCCTGGTCGAGCCGGGCCCGGATCATCGCCCGCAGCGGCGCCATGCCGGCGCCGCCGCCGATGAAGATCTTCTCGCGCTCGCCGGGCTGCAGGGCGAAGTCGCCGAAGGCGCCGCTGAACTCGACCGCGTCGCCGGGCTTCAACGAGTACAGGTAGGTCGAGCCCTTGCCGAACAGCGCGCGCTTCTTGTGTTGGCCGCCGGGACTGAATCGCGCCAGCAGGGTCAGGCGCCCGTCGGCCTGGTCCACCGGCAGGGCCAGCGAGTACGAGCGGCGCACCGCCTCCTTGTTGTGCAGGCTCGCCGGCAGATCCAGCGCGGCCCAATCGTCGCGATGATGCTCGGGATAGGCGATCTCGTCGCGCCGCAGCGTGTAGTCCGGCACGTGCAACTGCAGGTAGGCACCGGGCTGGAATTCCGGACCGGGCGGCGACTCCGGCCTGAGCACGATCTCGCGCAGGAACGGCGTGATCGCGAGCACCGATTCGACCGTGGCCTTGCGCTGCGTCCACAGCCCCGCACCGCCCGCTACTTCGACCTGCAGGTCGCCGTCCAGGGTCAGGTTGCAGGCCAGGCGATGGCCGAGGCGCAGTTTGCTTTCGGCCAGGTGCGCGCGGTCGGCGCTGGTCGGTGCCGGCGCGGTCCCGCGCACCCGCACCTCGCACAGGCCGCAGCTCTGGCCGCCACCGCAGTTCGACGGCAACTGCAGACCGCTGCGGGCCATGGCCAGAAAGACCGTGTCGCCGCGATGCGATTCGAGCGAACGCAACTTATCGCCGCCCTGGTCGAACACCGTCAACGCGCGCAGCGGCCGCCAGCGCGCGGGCACGAACTCGCCCAGGCGGAAGCTCGCGACCAGCAGCCAGACGCCCGACAGCGCGATCCACAAGCCGCCGGCCGCGGCCATGATCACCAGCGGATGGTTGAAATCCTGGCGGCCGGTGTAGTCCATGATGTGCAGCATCCAGAAGATGTCGAACAGGCGCCAACGGTCGTTGCGCCGTTCCAGGATGCGGCCGTCCTGTGCCGACAGGTACAGCGTGGTGCCGTCGCCGTCGTCGAAATCGACGCGCCAGATCGGGCCCGCGTGCCCGCGCGCTTCCAGCGTCGCGCGCTCCATCCACTGCGGCGCGCCGGGGCGTGCGTCGCCGACGTAGTCCGCCGCGGCCAGCGCGCCGGCCAGCGCCGCATCGATCCTCAACGGCCGTCCGTCGTGCGCGTCGACCAGCCAGACCGTGGCCTTGTGGCCGAGCCGATAGGCCGGCCGCTCCTGCAGCCAGGTCGCTTCCAGGCTCTGCACCGGCTTGCCGGCCTGGGCCAGCACCTGCGCCGGCGCCAGCATGCCTGCGGGCCAGGCGCGCACCGGATCGGCGGCATGCGCGCGGTGACGATGGCCTTGGACGGTGTCGTGATCGAGCACGCTCATCACCAGTCCGCTCGCCGTCCACAACACGAACTGCAGCGCGACGATCAGGCCCACCCACTTGTGCAGCTTGCGCAGCCAGGGCGTCATGCGGGCCGCCTCTTGCTGAAGCTGTACAGCAGCAGCCAGACGCCGCTGAGTGCGAACACCAGACCCAGGCCGGAGGCGATCCGCAGCAGGGTGTTGTTGACGTCGCTGCGCTCCTCGTAGTCCATGATGTGGAACATCCACAGGAAGTCGAACCAGCGCCACAGGTCGTGGCGCTTGGCCAGCAGCTCGCCGGTCTGCGGCGACAGATAGAGCGCGGTTTCGTTGCCGTCGGCGAACCCGACCCGCCACAACGGCACCGGCCGGGTTTTGACTTCGCTGGGCGCCTCGTGCAGCAACTCGACCGTTTCGATCTCGGCCTTGCCCTGGTACAGCGACGCGGCCAGGGATCGGACGGTCGCCTCGTTCAGCGGGCTGAGCCGTTGGCCGCTGCGCGCGTCGACCAGGCTCACCTGCTCGTCCTCGCGCAACTCGTAGACCTCGCGGTCCATGAAGCGCTTGAGCCGGAACCCGGTCAGCGCCGGGTAGCGCTCGCGCAGCGCGTCCGGCGCGAGCAACGCGGTCGACGCCGACAGCGGCTTGCCCTGAGCGTGCGCCAGGTGATCGCCGTGGATGATGTCGATCGAAATGGAGGTCATGTACAGGCCGCTGATCATCCACAGCAGGGCCTGGACGCCGACCACCAGGGCGATCCATTTGTGGGCGCGACGCGCCCAGAATGCAGGTTTCATAGCTTCACCACTCGGTTCGTGCGGGTCGGCGATGCCACGGTCCTGCCGGCGCAAGGCCGGCAGGACCGCTGCGCATCACCAGCGGTAGGTGGCTTTGAGGTTCCAGCGCCGACCCAACAGGTCGTAGGTCATGGTGTCGGTGTTGGCGTCCGTCCAGCTCTGGATGAACGGCGGCGATTTGTCGAACAGATTGTCGACGCCCATGGACAGAGCAAGCGACTCGCTGAGGGCGTACTTCACCTGGGCGTTGTGGTAGCTCACGCTGGGCGCGCGATCGCCGATGTCGCCGCGCTCGACGTTGATGTCGTCGGCCGAACCGATGTACTGCACACTGTACGAGCCCGACCAGGGCCCGCGCGCCAGGGTCAGCGAGCCGAACGAACGCCACTGCGTGTAGCTGCCGCGGCCGCCGGTGATCTTGCCGGCGTAGCGGATCTCGTCGGCGCCCAGGAACGGGCGCACGTCGTAGTTCTTCAGATACGACAGGTCCCAGTTCACGGTCGCGTCCCAACCGGCCAGATCGAACTGGTACAGCAGGCCCAGGTCGATGCCCGACACCCGCTCGCTGGCCGCGTTGACCGGTTGCGCCGACAGGAAGTCGATCTCGCCGGTGAGCGGGTTGCGGGTGAAATTGGCATTGCTGCAGAACGGGTGGCTCAGACCCGGCGTGTTGTAGCAGACCGACAGCTTGGTCGAGCCGTCGATGCGCTGGATCGCGTTGTCGATCTTGATGTTGTAGTAGTCCAGAGTCAGGGTCAGATCGGGGACGAAGCTCGGCGTCCAGACCGCGCCCACGGTCAGGGTTTCGGCGTCCTCCGGCTTCAGCTCCGCGTTGCCGCCGACCGTGGTCAGCACGGTGTTGCCCAGTTGCGTATAGCCCACCGGTACGCCCGAAGCCTGGCAGTTCTGGTAGATCGTCGACGAGGCCGGCTGGCCGCTCCAGCCGCTGCAGGGATCGGTGGTGGTGAGATTGCCTTCCGACACGCCGCCGAACAGCTCGGGCACGTTCGGAATGCGGAACGCGGTCGCATAGTTGGCGCGCAGCTTCAGCGAGGGCACCACCTGCCAGTCCAGGCCGACCTTATAGTTGGTGTCGGCACCGAACAGGTCGTAGTCGGAGTAGCGCACCGCCGCGTTGAGGGTCAGCTCGTCGGCGAACGCCTTGCCTTGCAGCAGCGGCACGGCGATTTCGGCGAACACTTCCTTGGCGGTGTATTCGCCGGCGATACGTTGTTGCTGGTTGGTGTTGGCGATGCCCAGCACGGTCAGCGGATCGGGATCGCGCCAGCCGCGCTCCTTGCGCACCTCCACGCCGGTCGCCAGCCCGACCCAGCCGGCCGGCAGCTCGAACAACTGGCCGCTGACGTTGGCGGTGAAGCTCTTCTGCTCGTTGCCGCCGCTGTCGCGGGTGGTGAACATGATGTAGTCCAGCACCTGCTGGGTGACGTCGCCGTAGCCCAGGTAATCGGCGCAGGGAATCGCCGCGCCGGGCGCATTGCTGCACAAGGCGGTGTTCAAGGTCTGATCGACGCGGTCCAGATTGGCGACGTTGTCGGAACCGTCGATGCCGGTGTTGCGGCCCCAATTGAGCGCCGCCGACCAGTCCCAGCCCACACCGAGCTTGCCGTCCAGGCCCAGCACCACGCGGAAGGTATCGGTCTCCTGGTAGAACTCGCGCACGCCGGCCTCCTGCAGACGACGGCGCTGCAGCAGCAGGTTCTGCCCGGTCGGATTGGTCGGATGGCCGGCGGCGATGTTGATCGGCCGGTACTGGCCGATCGCACCAGGGGTCGCGAGCTGGTTGGACTGCCGGTTGGTGTACATCAGCTCGGTGAACAGGCGCAGATCGTCGCTGAGGTGCAAATTGCCGAAGCTGCTGAAGCTCAGGCGTTCGATCGGGTTGACCGCGTTGAGATACGGATTGCTGTTGTAGTTGTGCTTGGCCGGCGAATAGGTCTCGTAGAAATCGCCGTCGCCGTTCGGGTCCTGGTTGAAGTTGACCCGGCGCCCGTCGGCGAGCACCGCGCGGCCGCCGATGGTGCTCGAACTGCCCACGCAGACCAGTTGACCGTTGGACTCGCCCAGACCGCAGGGCGCGCGGTCGGCCATATTGACCGTGCCGCCCTCGGTGTAGTTGACCGCGGCCATGATCGAACCGCGCTCGCCGCTCATGCCCCAGGTCAGATCGACGGCGGTCTCGTCGCCATCGCCCTGGAAGGTCTGGCCGTAGCGCACCGACGCTTCGACGCCGTCGAACTTCTTCTTGGTGATGATGTTGACCACGCCGGCTACGGCGTCGGCGCCGTAGATCGCCGATGCGCCGTCCTTGAGCACCTCGACGCGCTCGATCAGCGCGATCGGAATCACGTTGAGATCGACCGAGCTGTTGGCACCGGTGCCGCCGTTGACGATGCGGCGGCCGTTCAACAGCACCAGGGTGCGGTTGATGCCCAGGCCGCGCAGATTGACCTGGGTGGTGCCGTAGCCGTTATCGGCCCAATAGGCATTGATCTGGTTGCCGGCGAAGCCCGCGGCCGCCGGCAGGCGCTGCAACAAGGTATCGATCGAGATCGCGCCGGAACGCTGGATCGCTTCGTGGTCGATCACGGTGACCGGGCCGACGCCGGAAATCTGGGCGCGTTTGATATGGCTGCCGGTGACGGTGACCGTATCGATGGTGGTCGCGTCCTGCGCAGTGTCGTCCGTGGGGGTGATCGGTGCAGCGGTTTGGGCGTAGGCGGCCTGGCAGAGACCCGCGGACAGCATCAGGCCTATCGCGGTGGCGAGGTGGTTGCGCTTGCAGTACATGGAATTCCCCGAACGGTTCTGGATCTGGTGTCGAGCGCCCGCGGCGTCGCCCGCACGCAGGTGCGCGGACGCGAGGCTGGAGGCGACGGAGACCACCACGCAGGTGGTCGGACCGGATCAGACGATCGGAGGTCGGAATACGCCGGTAGCGGCGGCGGGAACGGCGGACACCGGGGCCAGGGCCGCGGGTTGGTCGGCGAGACGGTGTTGCGCCGCGAACGGCACACTGTGGACCACGGCCAGCACCGGGAAGGCACAGGCACAGCAGCCCGAACCGGTACCGCAATCGCAGTCGCGATGCGGCGAGGCGTCTTCGCGATGGGCGCTATCTTCTTCGCAGTCAGCATCGGCTGCGAGTGCGTCGCCGGCCTGGGTTCCGACTTCGATCGCGGCGCTGACGGCGTTCTCGGCGGCCATCGCGCTGGAGGCCCACAGCGACAGCGTGCCTTCGAGGCAGAACGCCACGATCAATAGGCAACGCAACAATGTGCCGGGAGCGGGCATAGGCTGGCTGTGGCAAGAGCGCTTCGATGAAATAGCACGCCGAAAAAGCGCATGTCAACCGCGTGGCGAACTCCATGCCGAATGTGTCGCTTGGCGTGGACGACGTTGCGCAGTCAGGTTTCCGCGACGCCGACCACAAGACGCGATGCGCCGATATGCTGCGGCATGCAGCGGCGATTCAACCGCCGCCGGCCGACGTATGCGTCGCCAGCCCCGCGGCGATCGCCATGCGCAAAGGATTGCCCGGGTCGGACAACAGCTTCACCGTGAGCGCGAGACAGATCACCACCAGCACCGGCCGCACCGCACGCGCGCCGAAGCGCATCGCGGCATGCGCGCCGACCTGGCCGCCGGCGACGCTGGCCAGCGCCATCGCCAGTCCGACCGTCCACAGCACGTGGCCGCCGACGATCATCACCGCGAGCGCGGCCAGGTTGCTGGCGAGGTTGAAGAACTTGGTCTGCGCGGTCGCGCGCACCACGCCCAGCCCGCCCAGCGCGACCAGGGTGGTCGCCATGAAGGAGCCGGTGCCGGGGCCGAAGAAACCGTCGTAGACGCCGATCAGCGCGATCAGCGCCGTCAGCGCGAGCGGACCGATGCGCTGGTGGCTGTCCTCGTCGCTCATGCGCGGCGCAAGCAGGAAATACACCGCCATCGCGATCAGCAACAAGGGAATCACGCCGCTGAGGAACGAGGGGTCGAGCCTTTGCAGCAACCAGGCGCCGCCCGCCGAGCCCACGAACGCGCCCGCCGCGGGCAAGGCGTAGCGCCGGAAATCGATATGCCCCTTGCGCGCGAATGCGATCACCGCGCTGGACGTACCGATCGCGCTTTGCAGCTTGTTGGTGGCGATCGCCGCGACCGGCGGGATGCCCACGGCCATCAGCGCCGGGATGGTCAGCAGCCCGCCGCCGCCGGCGAGCGCGTCGATGGCACCGGCGACGAAGGCCACGGCCATCAGGAAGGCGATCGCCTCCAGCGAGAACTCCATGCGCGACCGACCTGTGCAAGGGGCGCACATTGTCTCCGTTGCGCGCCGGGAATGGAAAGGATATGAGCGCCGGACGCAGGCATGTCGCCGCGGGCTTCAGCCGCGCAGCGATGATCGGGGCAATCGTCTAGGCCGGCTCGCGGTGCGTGACCACCAGCTGGATCGCATCGCCGCCGCGGTAATCGTCCGGCTCTAGGCGATAGGCGATGCGCACCCGCGCCGGCGGCGCGTCGCCGTTCCAGCCGCCGAACTCGATCGCGTTGAGGCGCCGGCCCTGGTGGCCGAGTTCGAGCTTGAGGTGGCGTTCGCCGACCACGCGCCAGCCCAGCACCGGAAACTCGCCGTCGAACTGCGGCTCCGGGAAGCCCTGTCCCCACGGTCCGCCGTCGCGCAGCGACTCGGCGCTGGCGCGGTCGAACTCGCCCGCCCCGAGCTCGCCGTCGCTGAGCACGTCCGCCTGCAGCAGCTCGGGCGTGAGCATGGCGCCGGCGCAGCGTTCGAACGCGGCGCGGAACGCCTCCAGCGCATCGCGGCGCAAGGACAGGCCGGCGGCCATGGCGTGACCGCCGAAGCGTTCGATCAGCTGCGGATGCTGCGCGGCCACGTCGGCCAGCGCGTCGCGGATATGAAAGCCCGGGATCGAGCGCGCCGAACCGCGCAAGGCATCGCTGCCGGGTTCGGCCGGCGCGAACGCGATCACCGGCCGGTGCAGGCGCTCCTTCATCTTCGAGGCGACCAGGCCGACCACGCCGGGATGCCAGTCCTCGTCGAACAGGCAAACGGCGAGCGGCGCGTGTACCGCGTCCAGCGCGACCTTCGCGAAGGCGAGCGCGGCCTCGTCGGTCATCTGCTGCTGGACCGCGCGGCGCTCGGCGTTGATCTCGTTGAGACTGTGGGCGATCTCGCGCGCCTGGCCCGCGTCTTCGGTCAGCAGGCATTCGATGCCCAGCGCCATGTCTTCGAGGCGGCCGGCAGCGTTCAGGCGCGGCGCCAGCGCGTAACCGATGTCGCTGGCGGTAAGCCGGCGCTCGTCGCGCTGCGAGACTTCGATCAGCGCGCGCAGTCCCGCCCCGCCCTGCCCCGCGCGCAGGCGGCGCAGACCGGCCGCGACCAGGGCGCGGTTGTTGGCGTCCAGCGGCACCAGGTCGGCGACGGTGCCGACCGCGACCAGGTCCAGCAAGACCTGCAGGTCCGGTCCGTTGCCCTCGCAGCGGCCCTGCTGGCGCAACACGCGGCGCAGCGCCAGCAATACGTAGAACATCACCCCGACCCCGGCCAGGGCCTTGCTCGGAAATGCGTCGCCGGGCAGGTTGGGATCGACGATGGCGTCCGCGGGCGGCAGCGTTTCGCCGGGCAGATGGTGGTCGGTGACCAGCACCTGCCAGCCGCGCGCCTTGGCCGCAGCGATGCCGGCATGGCAGGCGATGCCGTGATCGACGGTGACCAGCAGGTCCGGTTGCAGCGCCGCCAGTTCGTCCACCAGCGCCGGCGACAGGCCGTAGCCGTGGACCATGCGGTTGGGCACCGCATGCGAGACCCGGCGCGCGCCGAGCATACGCAGGCCGCGCACGCCGACCGCGCAGGCGGTGGCGCCGTCGCAGTCGAAATCGCCGACCACGACGATGTGGCGGTCGCCGGCGATGGCGTCGGCGAGCAGCGTCGTGGCCGCGTCCAGCCCGCTCAATCCATCCGGCGGCAACAACTGCGCCAGGCGCGGCTGGGCCTGTTCGATCGCGATCGCGCCGCGCGCGGCGTACACGCGCCGCAGCAACGGCGACACGCTGTCGGGCCAGGCACCGGGGTCGGCGATGGCGCGCCGCAGCAGGCGGGCGGTTTCGTTCATGGGCGCGGCATCATGGTGCGTGGAATCACGGCTGCAGCGAGCGCAGCGGGCGGCGCCAGAAACGCCAGCGCTGGCTGCGCGCGATTTCGAAGGCTTCGCCGTCGGCGAAGTCGAGCGCGATCCGGCCGATCCGGCCGGCGTCGAGTTCGGCCGCCAGCGGCGCCAGCCAATCGCGTTCCAGCGCCTGCAGGTCGCGCGCACGGCGCAGGTCCACGGCGAGGTCGCCCTCGCCCGCGCTCCAACGCGGCGGCAGCGCAGCGGCATGGGCGCCGGCGAGCGAGCCCAACGCGGTCAGGGCCTCGTCGTCGCTGTAGATGCGCGCGTAAGTCGTACGTACGTGATCGGGCAGCACGCCCGCGCCCCAGAACCACAGCGAGTTCACCGGCGCCAGACCGGCGGCGATGCGCGCGGCATTGCGCGGATGGTTGTGCAGGGTCACCTGGGCTTCGCTCAGCAGCGAGCGCCAGCGCCGGCCCTCGGCGCTGCTGTCGGCGGCGTCCGGCAGGTGATCGAACAGGTCGGCGCCGAGCGCGGTTTCCGGCGTCGCGAACACCGGCAGCTTGGCGCCCTGCGGCAAGCGCAGGTACCAGCGCGACGGCACCGGCGCGTCGATGGTGAAACCGGCATCGCCGAACAAGGGCTTGAGGCCGCGCAGGAAATCCGCGGCCGCGGCCTCGTCCAAGGCCAAGGCCTGGCCGTACGAAAGCAGGCGCGCGCCGTTGATGTCGGGACGCACATAGGCCGGATCGGCGCGCAGCCACGCCGCGTGGGCGGCATCGCGGGCGTCGCGCTGGCGCGTGGCCGCGGCCACCGGCCAGCCGCGCGGCAGCACGTCAAGCACGCGCGCAAGTGGATCGCCCGTGCGCGCGACGCGGTCGGCGCGGGCGAGCCGGCGGCCGATGTCTTCGGACAGGCGCTGCCCGCCGAAGCGTTCGCGCTCGGGCAGCAGCAGGGTGGCGGTCGTGGCGGCGGTCATGCGCGGCCTCGCGGTCGCTGCCTGCTCAGCCGGCGTAGCTGACGCCGACGATTTCGTACTCGTGGGTGCCGCCCGGCGCTTCGATGACGACGCTGTCGCCCTCGTGCTTGCCGATCAGGGCACGCGCGACCGGCGAGGAAATCGCGATCAGGCCCTGCTTGATGTCGGCTTCGAGGTCGCCGACGATCTGATAGGTGCGTCCCTCGTCGGTGTCGACGTCCGCCAGTTCGACGGTGGCGCCGAACACGATCTTGGAACCGGCGTTGAGGGTGGACACGTCGATCAGCTGGGCATGCGAGAGCTCGGACTCGAGCTGCTTGATACGGCCCTCGATGAAGCTCTGCTGCTCGCGTGCGGCGTGGTACTCGGCATTTTCCTTCAGGTCGCCGTGCGCGCGCGCTTCGGCGATCGCGTTGATCACGGCCGGTCGCTTGACCGACTTCAGCTCTTCCAGTTCCGCACGCAGGCGCTGCGCGCCCTTCACCGTGATCGGTGCTCTCATCTCGTCGTTCCTCGTGCCGGCCGACGGCCGGCCGCATCCGTTTGCAAAGTTCGATTGTGCCGCGAACGCGGCCGCTTGGCACCCCGAAGGGCGCCGTTCTGAAAATCGGGCGAAAACCCGCTCTGGCGCGGCGGGCGACCGGGACGCGGAGTTTCGCGTCCCGTGCCACCATGGAGACGCGGAGTTCCGCGTCCCGTGCAGGCTCAGGCCACGCCCTGGATCTGCGCGTGCAGCTCCTGCAGCGACCACACCGGGCCCTGGCCGCGGTAGTCGAGCGAGTTCACCAGGGCGCGCGCGCCGGAGACCGTGGTCGAGTACGTGACCCGCCCCTGCAGCGCCTCGCGGCGGATCGAGAACGAGTCCGAGATCGCCTGGCGGCCCTCGGTGGTGTTGATGATGTAGACCAACTCGCCGTTCTTGATCAGGTCGACCACGTGCGGACGGCCCTCGGTGACCTTGTTGACCAGCTCGCAGCTCACGCCGTTCCCGCTCAGGAAGGCCTGGGTGCCGCTGGTGGCGACCAGGCTGTAGCCGCGGCGCACCAGCTCTTGAGCCACCGGCAGCACGCGCAGCTTGTCCGGATCGCGCACCGACACGAACACCTTGCCCACCGGCGGCGCCTTGATGCCGCCGGCTTCCTGGGCGCGCGCCATGGCCGCGCCGAAGTTCTTGCCCACGCCCATCACCTCGCCGGTGGAGCGCATCTCCGGGCCGAGGATCGGGTCGACGCCCTGGAACTTGGCGAACGGGAAGATCGCTTCCTTGACCGAGTAGTAGTCCGGCACGATCTCTTCCAATGCGCCCTGCGAAGCCAGGGTCTGGCCGACCATGCAGCGCGCGGCGATCTTGGCCAGGGCCATGCCGGTGGCCTTGGACACGAACGGCACCGTGCGCGAGGCGCGCGGGTTCACTTCGATCAGGAAGATGGTGTCGTTGCCCTCGGCGTCGGTCTGGATCGCGAACTGGGTGTTCATCAGGCCCACGACCTTCAGCGCCTTGGCCAGGGCCACGACCTGCTCGCGCAGCTTTTCCTGGGTCGCCGCGCTCAGCGAGTACGGCGGCAGCGAGCACGAGGAGTCGCCCGAGTGCACACCGGCTTCTTCGATGTGCTCCATCACGCCGCCGATCAGCACGTGGCCTTCGCGGTCGGCGATGATGTCGACGTCGACCTCGACCGCGTTGTCGAGGAAGCGGTCCAGCAGCACCGGCGAGTCGTTAGAGACCTTGACCGCGTCGCGAATGTAACGGGTCAGGTCGGCGTCGGAGTAGACGATTTCCATAGCCCGGCCGCCGAGCACGTAGCTCGGACGCACCACCATCGGATAGCCGATCTGGTTGGCCAGCATCAGCGCTTCGTCGGGATTGCGCGCGGTGCGGTTGATCGGCTGCGCCAGGCCCAGGTCCTGGACCAGCTTCTGGAAGCGCTCGCGATCCTCGGCCAGGTCGATGCTGTCCGGGGTGGTGCCGATGATCGGCACGCCGTTGGCTTCCAGCGCGCGCGCCAGCTTGAGCGGGGTCTGGCCGCCGTACTGCACGATCACGCCCTTGGGCTTCTCGAGGTCGGCGATCTCCAGCACGTCTTCCAGCGTCAGCGGCTCGAAGTACAGACGGTCGGAAGTGTCGTAGTCGGTCGACACGGTCTCCGGGTTGCAGTTGACCATGATGGTTTCGTA
>CAMLID010000070.1 GCA_946480055.1 uncultured Lysobacter sp.
CGGGCGAAGCGTGCGATCGCCGAGTTGTGCAGGATCTGCCCGACCACCGGGATCTTCAACATCATGCGGTCGAGGAAGTGCGCGAACGCGGGCGAGCGGTTCTTGGCCATGATGAAGCCCACGCCGATGCCTATCACCAGCAGCAGCACCGCCCACCAGTACGCGATCATGAAATCGCTGGCGCCGATGATCATCAGGGTGAACGCCGGAAGTTCGGCGCCGAAGCTCTCGAAAGTCTTCTGGAACTGCGGCACCACGAAGATCAGCAGGATCGCGCTGACCAGGATCGCTACGGCTACGACCGTGGCCGGGTAGAACAGCGCCTTCTTGATCTTGCCCTTCAGGCTTTCGATGTTTTCTTTGTAGCTGGCGACGGTGTCGAGCACCGTTTCCAGCACACCCGCCGATTCGCCGGCCTTGACCAGGTTGCGGTAGAGCTCGTCGAACTGGACCGGGTGCTTGCTCAGCGCCTCGTGCATCGAAGAACCGCTTTCCAGATCGGCGCGGACCGTATTGATCAGCGTCTTCATTTTCTGGTTCTTCTGGCCGCCGGCCATGATCTCCAGCGAGGTCACGATCGGCACACCGGATTTCATCATGGTGGCGATCTGGCGGCTGAAGATGGCGATGTCGCGCGGCGTGATGCGCTTGCCGGCGCCGCCGAACAAGGGCTTGCCCTTGGGCTTGACCGTGCCGGGCGTGATGCCCTGACGGCGCAGCTCGGCGCGCAGCATGTTGGCGTTCTTCGCCGACTGCTCGCCTTTCATGACGACGCCGCGCTTGTCCTTGCCTTCCCAGACAAAGGTTTCGAGCGGATTGGGGCGGCGGACGGGGGTCTGCTGCTTGGTCGCGGTGCGGGTCGCGGACATGGTTTAGTCCTTGGTAACGCGGTTGATTTCGGAGAGGCTGGTGACGCCGTTCCTGACCTTCATTAACGCCGATTGGCGCAGGTCGCGGACGCCGGACTTCAATGCGGCGGCGGCGATCTGCATCGCGTTGCCGCCTTCGAGCACGATCGCCTGGATCTGTTCGGTCATGGGCATGACCTGGTAGATGCCGGTACGACCCTTATAGCCCTCGGTGCAGTCCGGGCAGCCGGCGGGCTCGTAGATCTTGAGGCCGCCGACGATCTCGTCGTGGCTGAAGCCCTCGGCCAGCAGCGCGTGCTCGGGCAGGTGAACCTCGCGCTTGCAGTCGTGCAGGCGTCGGGCCAGGCGCTGGGCGATGACCAGGGTCACCGACGAGGTGATGTTGTACGGCGCCACGCCCATGTTCATCAGGCGCGCGATGGTCTGCGGCGCGTCGTTGGTGTGCAGGGTCGATAGCACCATATGGCCGGTCTGGGCGGCCTTGATCGCGATTTCGGCGGTTTCGAGGTCGCGGATTTCGCCGACCATGATCACGTCCGGATCCTGGCGCAGGAAGCTGCGCAGCGCGGCGGCGAAGGTCATGCCGCGCTTCACGTTCATCTGCACCTGGTTGATGCCCGGCACGCGGATTTCGACCGGATCCTCGACGGTGGAGATATTGCGCATATCGTCGTTGAGGATATTGAGCGCGGTGTACAGCGACACCGTCTTGCCCGAGCCGGTCGGACCGGTGACCAGGACCATGCCGTAAGGCTTGACCACCGCGCCGACGAACAGTTCTTTCTGATCTTCCTCGTAGCCGAGCTTGTCCACGCCCAGGCGCGCGGCGCTGCCGTCGAGGATACGCAGCACGATCTTCTCGCCGAACAGGGTCGGCAGGGTGCTGACGCGGAAGTCGATCTGCTTGGTCTTGGACAGGTTGAGCTTGATGCGGCCGTCCTGCGGCACGCGCTTTTCGGCGATGTCCAACTGCGCCATCACCTTCAGACGCGCGGCGATGCGCGGGCTGAGCTTGATCGGCACCTTGGCGACCTGCTTGAGGATGCCGTCGATGCGCAGTCGCACCCGGTATTCAATTTCGTAGGGCTCGAAGTGGATGTCCGAGGCGCCGCGTCGGATCGCGTCGACCAGCACCTTGTTGACGAACTTCACCACCGGGGTGTCGTCGCCCTTGGCGTCGACGCCGCTGTCGCCGGCGGCGGTCAGGTCGTCGTCGCCGCTGCCGACGTCGAGCGTCTCCAGCCCTTCCTCGTTGACGCCGTCGCCGAGCGCGTCGGCCGATTCCAGCCACTGGTCCAGGCTGCGACGGATCGTGTCCTCGTCGACCAGGATGGCCTCGACCACCAGGTTGGTCTGGAACTTGACCTCGTCCAGGGCACGGGTGTTGGTCGGATCGGCCAGGCCCACGAACAGCTTGTTGCCGCGCTTGAACAGCGGCAGCACGGCATGCTTGCGGACCAGTTCCTCGCTGACCAGCTTGATCGCCGATTGCGAGGAGTCGAGCGTGGAGGCATCGAACAGCGGCACGCCGAACTCGATCGAGTTGGCGGCGGCGAGCTGGCCGGCCGAAACCAGGCGCTTGTCGGACAGGTAGGTCGCGATCGGCTTGCGTTCGCCGCTGGCGGCAGCCATGGCCTCGCGGGCCGCGGTCTCTTCCAGAGCGCCGTCCAGCACCAGACGCCGGGCAATGCCGGTGATCCCCACCAAGTTGGCGGTAGCGACGCTAGACATCGCAGTCCTCGGTTTTTCCCCAGGCCGACTTTACCCCAATCCGTGGGCCACGCGAGCGGACAGCGGTCGCCTTTTTGCTCGCCGGAGGCCTGTACAGGCCATATTGCAGGGATTCCACTGGCGTTGGACCTCGCCGTCGCTGAAGGGTTCAGCGATCCGCGATCAGTGTCTCAAGCCGCGCCAGGCGGGCCTGGCCGGCGCGGTCGTAGGAACGCGTGCGTTCAGCCAACTGACTCAGCACGCGTCGAGCGCAGCCCATCTGGCCGTTCTTGACGCAGGCTTGGACCAGCAGATCGCCGATATCGGCCGAAGCCTGCGGCGACCAGGCCCGTTCGGCCTGCGCCTGGGCCTGCGGCCAGCGCTCGGCACGGGCGTAAAGCAAGGCCGCTACGAAGCGCAGTTGGCGTTTGGGCGTGGCCCGATCGGGCTGGGCCGAGGCCGCATCGAGCAAGGCAGTGACCGTGGCGATGGCCTGCGGGTTGCCGATCCGCGGGCAGCGGCCCGGCGCCGAAGCTTGGGCGAGCAGGTCGGCGACCAGCACTTCGTCCAGGGTGATTTGCGGCTGACGGTCGGCCAGCGCGCGTTGCAGCTCGGCGGGATCGGGGTCGCGACCGCCGAGACAGGCGATAGAGACCAGGTCGATACCGGCCAGCATGCGTCGCCGCGGCAGCGGGCTACGGCTCAGGTAGCGCATCTGCGCCGTGGCCTCGTCGTAGCGATTCGCGCTCAAGTCGATGAACGCCTGGGTCTGTCGCGCCCGCAGCGAGTCGGGATGATAGGCCAGGGCATTGGCGACGATCTGGGGCTTGCTGCGCCAGGTCGCCACCCGGCCCTGTGTCGACCAGGCCAGCGCGGCGCACACCGCGACCACGGCCAGCACAGCGCTGCGAAGGCGTCGTGGGCTCGCTGCGCGTGTCGGCAGCAGCGCGCACAGACCGATCACGGCCAGAGCCAGGCCTATCGACGGCAGGTAGTTGCGATGTTCGTAATACATCTCCAGCGGCAGCAGGCCCGATTCCACGGAGTGCGCGGCTAGAAAGAAGAACCAGCCGGCGAAGACGCTGGGCGCGCGCTTGCGCAGCGCCACGGCGATAGCGCTTACGGCCAGCAGCAGCACGATCGCCGCGGCCGTGGTCGACGGCGAGAACAGGCCGGTGGAGGTCGCGACGTCGTCGCGGAACAGCGTCATCTGTTCGCCGCGCGGTAGCAGCAGGTAGCCGAGGTACTCGCACAGCACCCGAGTCTGGGTCAGCAGGCGCTGGATCGGGCTGAAGTCCCATTCGGCGTAGCCGCTCAGCAGCGTGTCGGGCGCGAATGCGAGCGCCGCGAGCACGGCAGCGGCCGGCAGTGCCACAAACAGGCCGAAGAAGGCCTTGATCGCCGCTGGGCGCTGGCCGTGGAAATAAGCCAGCTCCAGCGCCAGGCACAGCAAGGGCGCGACTGCCGCGTTCTGCTTGCTGAGCACGCCGGCAACGAGCAGCAGCGGAAACGCCAGGAACAGCAACAGCCAGGCCGAGCGTTGGTGCCGGCCGGCGAGGCGCTGGCGCGCGACGAAGTAGGCAAGAGTCGCGCCCAGCGCGAACAGCGCGCTGAGTTGGGCCATGCGCTGCACCGCATACAGCACGGTGCTGACCTGAATCGGATGCAGCAGCCACAGCGCGACCGCGGCGGCGGCCAGGAAACGCGCCCGCGGCGCCAGCGCCGCGTCTTCGCCCAGAGCCCGGCGCAGCAGCCGGAATGCGATCAGGCCGCAGAGCAGGTGCAGCAGCACGTTGCCGATCTTGTAGGACAGCGGGCCGGGGCCGCCGAGCCCTGCGCTGAGCAGGAAACTGAGCATGGACACCGGGCGCGAGTCGATCAGCCCGTCCTGGCCCAGCACGACCTGTCGCCAGTCGAGCTGGCCGTTGTACCAGGGCCGCAGCGCCGCCAGGTTGGCCGCGTCGTCGAACAGGAAGGGGCCGTTCAGGCCACTCCAGTACAAGGCGACCGTGGCCACGGCCGCGCACAGCAGCAGCCAGCGCGCGGTGTCCCATCGCGCTGCGGTGCCGCCGATGTCGGCGCTCAGAGCCTTACGCAGGGACATGGTGCGCTACCGTCGATGGCTGTTCGCAGCGGCGGCCCGGGCTCGTCGTCGCGACGGCGAGTTCAAGAGTGGTCGCCACCGTTGCGGCGGTCGTTGCAGCGGTCATGGTGCGCTCGGTCGTGTCCCCGCGGAGACTGTAGCGCATAGGCGCGAGCCACCCGTAGCCTACGAATCGTGATCTGTGCCGGCATACACTGCCGCGCGCGTAGGTCTCATCGCGCGGGCGCATTCGGCGCAGGCGTGGCCAGCATCCGACGTATCGCCCCGAGCTCGGATTGGCCGAGGCTGTCGTAAGGCTTCATGCGCCGCTCGAGTTCGGCCAGCACCCGGATCGCGTCGTCGCTGGAACCTCGTGCGGCTAGAACCTTGGCCAGCAGGATGCCCGTCGGCAGGTCGCCGCTCGCGGCCCAGGCGAGTTGCGCCTGGGTTTGCGCGGCGGCGAGATCGCCGATGCTGGCGTAGATCTCGGCGGCGAGCAGGCGGGTCAGCCATTTCGGTCGCGACGATTCGGGCTGTGCTCGTGTGGCGTCGAGCGTCCGCACGATGGTGTCGGCGAGCTCATGCGATTCGAAGCCGCAGCCCTGGGCGGCGTTGAACCGGGCCAACAATCGTAGCGCCTGGACTTCGAAGACGGTGGCGCTGGGCGGCGCCTGGGTCGCGATCGCGTCGAGCGCGGCGCGATCTGAAGCCAGGCCCGCGCGACAACGCGCCGTGATCAGGTTGATGCGGCCCAGCCAGCGCCGCCGCGGATCCTGGCTGGCAGCCAGCGACTTCATCAGCGCGATATTGCCGCGCAGATCGCCACGACCCAGCAGCACGCCGCTCTGGTCGTAGAGCGCACGCAGCGAATGCGGATGTTCGCGCATTCCTTCCGCTGCGATCGTGTCTATGCGTTGCCAGACCGATACACGCGAGGACGTGATCGCAGCAAGCGTCACGACAGCCAGTGCCGCCACGCCCAACAGCTGGATCGGATAGCCGGGACGCGACAGCAGGCGCGCCGGCAGCAGCGCCGTGAGCCCCACCAAGGTCAAGGTCAGGCCGACCAGGGGCAGGTAGTTGCGGTGTTCGTAATACAGCTCGACCGGCAGGAAGGTCGACTCCACCGCGTGCGCGGCGAGAAAGAAGAACCAGCCCAGGCAGGCGCTGGGCGCCGATGCCCGCCAAGCCCAGGCCGCGACGCTGATCGCGACCAGGGCGACGATCGAGGTCGCGGTTGAGATCGGCGACAACAGGCCTGTGGAGATCGCGAAATCGTCCGTGTACAAGCCCAGGCCGGAGCCGTGCGGGAGGACGATATTGCCCAGGTAGGCCATCAGCGCGCGCGGTTCGCTCAGCAGTCGCTGTGTCAGTGTGAAATCCCATTCCGAGTAGCCGCCGAGCAACCATTGCGGAGTGAGCACCAGCGACGCCAGGACCACGGCCGCCGGTGCGAACAGGAATACGCCGAAAAACGCCCGCACCGGCCGCGCCGCGACGCCGTCGCGTTTGAAGCAGGTCCACTCGATAACCGCGCAGATCAGCGGCGCAACGGCCGCGTTCTGCTTGCTCAGCAAGCCCAGCAGCACCAGCAGCGGGAAGGTCAGGAACAGCTTCGACTGCGTGGGACGCGATTGTCCCGCGGCGAGTTCCTGGCGTGCGAGCACATAGACCAGCACCGCGGCCAGCACCAGCAGCGTGCTCAGCTGTGCCATGCGCTGCACCGAATACAGCACGGTGCTGACCTGGATCGGGTGCAGCAGCCAGAGCCCGCTGGCGATCGTCGCCAGCAGCCGCGCCTGTCCGCTCAGGCGCGGGTCGAGCGCGAGCAGGCGGCGTAGCACCTGCCAGACCAGCAGGCCGCACAGCAGATGGACGATCAGGTTGCCCAGCTTGAACGAAAAAGGCTCGAAACCGCCCAGGGCGGCGCTCAGGACGAAGCTGCCCATCGCCACCGGTCGTCCTGTCAGCGCAGCGCCGCGACCGAGCACCGTTTCTGCGAAGGTCGCCTGGCCGGCCAGCCAGCGCTCGATGATCGGGAAAGTGACGCCGTCGTCGAGCAGAAAGGGACCGCTCAGTCCGCGCCAGTAGACCGCCAGCGTAACCAGCGCGAGTAGGGCCAGGCCGATCGTGGCGATGCGCGCGTAACGGGCTTCGATCGGCGACGAGGCTGAGGAGGCGGGCTGTGCGGAGGAAGCGTCGAATCGCATGATCGGCTGCACCGAGGTGGCCGACCCGTCGCCGGAGGCGCGTAGTGGGCGTTGATGAGGAGCGCCTAGGTGAGGCGGCGAAGCGATCCTGCGTCATCGTCGCTCGCGCTGTCCAGCGCGGCGGTCTGGTTGCGGAACGTCGGCCTCATTCGCGCCGACGGCCGCATTGAGCGGCCGTCGGGTAATGCCTGAATCGCGGGGCGATGCTTTAACCGCGGCACTCGGCCGGCAGCTGCGAATCGTTGTCCTGGCCGGAGGCCGTGCAGGTCCACTCGATACGGCCGCTGTTCTGCGTGCTTTCCGGATCCAGTTCGAAGGTCGTCGCCGGGCCGCCGGTGCTGCGCGTCACCGAACGCACAGTGCCGCCCGCCAGGACTTCCACGCTCGCGCAGTAGTCGCTGCCGGTGAAGGAAAAGCCGGTGCTGGTCGCGGTGATGTTGTTTATGCCTTCGGCCGAATGCGCGGTTTCGGCGACGGCGAGCTTGGCGCCGGCCGAAATGTGCAGGCACTCGGTGTTCTTGGTGCGGATCGAGTAGTCCTGATAGGCCGGCAGAGCGATGGCGATCAGGATGCCCAGGATGGCGATCACGATCATGAGTTCGATGAGGGTGAAACCCTCGGCGTGGCGCTTGTTCATGGACCCTCTCCAGTGAGCTCGATTCGGGTCGGCCTCACCGGAACCGAGTTCCGGAGCGGCGGCGATCCCCCCTGAACCAATATCAGTGCAAAGAGCATGCCAAGCCCGCACTTGTGACGGCGGTCATGATCGTGCCGTCGTTTGGCTCGCTCCGACGGCGGCGCAGTGCCTGCAGCGTCGGCATATGACGCTGCCTGGCAACTTCCTGCGGCCGCTCGTCGCGGACGAACGGAAAGCGGCCGCGGCGCACTACCGCGGGACCGGCGGCGACTTATGGTGTGCGCTGGGCGGCGCTGCGCTGGCGCCGATCGTCGATGGCCTTGCGTAGCTCGCGCAGGTACTTCTGTCCGGTGCCGTCGTAAGGCCGAGTCTGCGCCTTCAAGCGGGCGTAGGTGCGCTCGGCTTCAGGCAGTTTGCCGTTCTGCACGTACAAGCGCACCAACATCTCACCCACCGCGAAGTCCGCGCCGGGTTGCCAGGCCAAGGCGGCCTGCGCTTCGGCCTGCTGCCAATGCCGTGCTCGCGCGTAGAACTCTGCCGCGATCGCGCGCGTCACCCATTTGGAGCGCAGGTTATCGGGTTGCGCATGCGCGGCGTCCAGCAGTTTTTCGGTGGTCTGCGCCATGTCCAACAAACTGACGTCGCCGCAGCCCTTGCCGGCGATCTTGGCCATCTGCATCAGGGTCTGCGATTCGAAGATCGTCAACTGCGGTTGTGCGTCGGCGAGCGCGCGCTGCAGCAGTGCGCGTTCGGGCTTGCCGCTGCGCAGGCATTGCGTCGTGATCAGATTCAAATTGGCCATCAAACGGTTGCGCGGGGTCGGGCTCTTCGCCAACTGCGACAACAGGCGCTCGCTTTCGTCGTACTTGCCGCCCAACAGCGCCAGCGTCGACAGGTCGAGGTGGGCGCGCATCGAATCCGGATGGAACCGCAAGGCCTGCATCACAATGGTGTCGTAGTGACGCCAGACCAGGGCGCGCCCGAGGGTGGCGAAAGCCAGCACCGCGGCCAGGCCGGCGACGGCGACCAGGGCCAGCCGGTTCGGGCCCTGTGCCGGTTCGGCGCGGCGCGGCGCCAGCGCGCCCAGCCCGGCCACCGCCAGCAGGATTCCGATCGAGGGCAGGTAGTTGCGATGCTCGTAATACATCTCGATCGGCAGGAAGCTGGATTCGACGCCGTGCGCGACCAGGAAGAAGAACCAGCCCGCGAACAGGCTGGGTGCGCGCTTGCGCAGCGCGATCGCGGCGACGCTGATCGCGGCCAGCAGCAACAGGGCGAACAACGTCGACGGTGGCGACAGCAGGCCGGTCGAGGTCGTGAAGTCGTCGGTGTACAGGCCCATGCGCGGCGCGTACGGCAGCAGCAGGGTGCCGAGATAGTCGACCAGGACCCGGGCCTGGGTCAGCAGGCGCTCGCCCAGGCTGAAATCCCATTCGGCATAGCCATCGAGCAGACGCTCGGGCGCCAGCGTCAGCAAGGCGACGGCGCCGAGCAGAGGCAGGGCCAGGAACAGGCCGAAGAATGCGAGTACGGGCTTGGAGCGTGGGCGGCCGAAATACGCCAGCTCCAGCACCAGGCACAAGGCCGGCGCGACCGCCCCGTTCTGCTTGCTGAGCAGGCCGGCCAGCATCAGCAGCGGACACAGCACGAACAGCAGCGCGAGCGCCGGACGAATCCGACCTTCGTCGATCTGGCGGCGCGCCTGTAGGTAGGTCCACAGCGCCGCGAGCACGAACAGGGTGCTGAGCTGGGCCATACGCTGCACGGCGTAGAGCACGGTACTGGCGTGCAGCGGATGCAGTAGCCAGAGCGCGGCAAGGATTCCGGCGATCAGTTCGGCGTGCGGCGCCAGGCGTTCGTCGCGGGCGAGCGCGCGGCGCAGGACCTGCCAGCCGAGCAGGCCGCAGATCAGGTGGGTGATGAGATTGCCCAGCTTGTACGAGAACGGCACGTCGCCGCCGAGCCAGCCGCTGAGCATGAAGCTGAGCATCGAGACCGGTCGCGCGTACAGCCAGGACGCGTTGCCTGGTACCACTTCCTGCCAGGAGGCCTGGCCGGCCAGCCAGCCGTGCAGGGCGCCGAAGGCGGCGCCGTCGTCGAGCACGAACGGCCCGGCCAGCCCCGGCCAGTAGATTGCGGCGGTGACCAGCATCGCTGCGAGTAACAACAATCGAACACGCATGCAGGGGCTGGCCTTTGCTAGGGGTTGCTGAGGCTAATGGCGCCGACCTGAGGTACGCAATGACCGAGCGCGCAAAAAAAACGAAACCCCGGCGAGCCGGGGTTTCGTGTGTAGCACTTACGGTAAGGCTTAGCGGCACTCGGCCGGGATCTGCGAATCCGGAGCGTTCGAGGTGCAGGTCCACTCGATGCGGCCCGAACCAGCCGGCATGGCCGGGGTCAGGGTGTGCACGGCGTTGGCGGTCGCGCCGGTGCTGCGGGTGGTCATGCCGATCACGCCGTTGGCGCCGACGACGACGCTGGCGCAGTAGTCGCTCTGGGCGAACGAGTAGCCGGTGTTGGTCGAGGTGACCAGGCTCAGCGAACCACGGTCCTGAGCGGTCTCGGACACGGCCAGCTTGGCGGCGGCGGCGACGTTCAGGCACTCGGTGTTCTTGGTGCGGATCGTGTAGTCCTGGTACGCCGGCAGAGCGATGGCGATCAGGATGCCGAGGATCGCGATCACGATCATCAGTTCGATCAGGGTGAAGCCTTGCTGGTTGTTCTTCATGGTGTAGTCCCCTTTGGTGAGTTCACGTGTCCGCGGCTTGGAATCCGGCGGTAGCCGTGCGGAGTGCACGTGCCTGGTAAATGCTACGCATAAAGCATGCCAATTCGGCCTTATGGGATCTCAAAACGGCACCTTGCATACCTGCGCCGTGCCGAGAGGAAGCGGAGGCTTGGCGCTGGGCTGGCGGGCACGCTGGGCTTGCAAGGCACATAAGCAAAGACCCCGGCAAGCCGGGGTCCTGAGGCACAAAAACGAAACCCCGGCGAGCCGGGGTTTCGTGTGTAGCACTTACGGCAAGGCTTAGCGGCACTCGGCCGGAATCTGCGAATCCGGAGCGTTCGAGGTGCAGGTCCACTCGATGCGACCCGAACCAGCCGGCATGGCCGGGGTCAGGGTGTGCACGGCGTTAGCGGTCGCGCCGGTGCTGCGGGTGGTCATGCCGATCACGCCGTTGGCGCCGACGTCGACGCTGGCGCAGTAGTCGCTCTGGGTGAACGAGTAGCCGGTGTTGGTCGAGGTGACCAGGCTCAGCGAACCACGGTCCTGGGCGGTCTCGGACACGGCCAGCTTGGCAGCGGCGGCGACGTTCAGGCACTCGGTGTTCTTGGTGCGGATCGTGTAGTCCTGGTACGCCGGCAGAGCGATGGCGATCAGGATGCCGAGGATCGCGATCACGATCATCAGTTCGATCAGGGTGAAGCCTTGCTGGTTGTTCTTCATTGTGTTTCCCCTAGGAGTGGTGAACTTCACGTGCCTGCTGGCCCGGCTTTGCGGTCCTTCGGCTGCCGTGCGGAACTGCACGTGCGCTACAAAGCATACGCATAACCCATGCCAATAGCGGCCATCGCCATTCCGAAATTCCAAACTGGCAAGCCGATCACGCTAACCGGGGCGGCACCTAAAAAAGAGGTGACGCGAATTGTCAGTCGCGACAGATTGATGTGACGCTTTGCGTCACATCGCGTTTCGGTGAGCCGGCCATGGCCGCGCTGTGCGTGGTGCGGACGCTCTTGCGCAGAGGTCCTTGCAGCGGTGACGGCGATCCCAGCTCGGCCGCCCGCCGCGTCGCAGGCGCGGGGCGAAATGCATACTAAGCGTGTAGCGCGAGCGCGGGAGACATCCCTGCCGAGCCGCGCATGCATAAGCTGGGGGCTTGGGTGATCCGCGAAATCCTGATGATCGTATTTGTGGCCTGCTCGACCCTGGGCAGCCAGTTGTTGATCAAGCGTTCGTTGCTGCATCTGGCCGCGCGCAGTCCCGACTTGAAGGGTTTCGACTGGCTGATGGCCGCCGTGTTGTCGCCGGGCGTGCTGACCGCAGTCGCGATCCAGGGCCTGGGCTTCGTGATCTGGGTGGTGGTGGTCAGCAAGGTCAAGCTCGGCATGGCCTTCGCGATCAATGGCGCGTCCTTTTATATATTGATGGCGGCAGTGAGCTGGTGGCTCTACGGCGAGCGCCTGACGCCGGTGCAGTGGGGCGGGATCGTGCTGGTGTCGGCGGGCGTGCTGATGCTGTCGAGCATGGGGCAGAACGCCTGAGTCCCGCACCCGTGTCCGACCTGCTCCATTCCTTCGTAGTCCCGGCTTACGGCCGTTCGCCGCACCTGCGCGAGTGTCTGGAGTCGCTGCGGCGCCAGAGCCTGCCTTCGCGTCTGTTCATCGCGACCTCCACGCCGTACGACGGCCTGGCCGAAGTCGCTCGCGAGTACGGGGCCACACTGGCCGTGCATGCACCGAACGCCGGTATCGGTCGCGACTGGAACTACGCCCTGGCCCAGGCCGACACGCCCTGGCTCACGGTGGCGCACCAGGACGATATCTATCTGCCCGAGTTCACCCGCCGCACGCTGGACGCCGCCGCGGCGCGACCGGATGCGGCGCTGTTGTTCACCGGCTATGCCGAACTGCTGGCCGACAGCGATGCGGTCCGCGACGCCACCGCGATGCTGCGGATCAAGCGCCTGCTGCTGGAGCTGGCGTTCCTGGGCCGAGACGCCGTCGCGCGGCCGGGCGCGAAGCTGCGTGCCTTGCGCTTCGGCTGCCCGATCCCGTGCCCTTCGGTGACCCTGGCCCGGCGTTCGCCGCCGTTCCGCTTCCGCGAAGACCTGCGCGTCAACCTGGACTGGGATGCCTGGGTGCGTTGCGCGCGGGAGCCGGGCGCGTTCGTGTACATTCGCGAGTCGTTGATGCTGCATCGCATCCATCCGGGTAGCGAGACCAGCGCGGGCGTGCGCGACGGGGTGCGCGCGGCGGAGGACCAGATGATGTTCGATTCCCTGTGGCCGAAGCCGATCGCGCGCATGCTCGCGCGGGCCTACCGCCTGTCCTACGCGGGCGCGGAGCGATGAGCCAGGTCGCCGACCGGATCGGCTTGAATGCGCTACCGCAGGCGCTGGCCGAGGACGCGCCGCGGATCGCGGTGGTCGTGCCCTGCCATCGTGTGCGCCAGCACATCCTGGACGTGATCGACGACGTGCCTGCCGTGGTCTGGCGCATCTACGTGGTCGACGACGCCTGCCCCGAGCAGTCCGGCCGCTACGTCGAACAGGAGTGCCGCGACCCACGCGTGCAGGTGCTGTTCAACGAGGTCAACCTGGGCGTCGGCGGTGCGGTGATGGCCGGTTACCAGCGCGCGGTCGCCGACGGCGCCGATGTGGTGGTGAAGATGGACGGCGACGGTCAGATGGCCGGCGCGGCGCTGCCGCAGCTGGTCGGGCCGATCCTGCGCGGCGACGCCGACTACACCAAGGGCAATCGTTTCTACGACCTGGCCCAGATCGGGCGCATGCCGAAGCTGCGCATCTTCGGCAACGCGATGCTGTCGTTCATGACCAAGATATCGTCCGGCTATTGGGACGTGTTCGATCCGACCAACGGCTACACCGCGATCCATGCCAAGGTCGTGGCCAAGCTGCCGCTGCACAAGATCAGCCGGCGCTATTTCTTCGAGACCGACATGCTGTTCCGGCTCAACATCGTCCGCGCCGTGGTCGTGGATGTGCCGATGGACGCGCGCTACGGTGCCGAGACCAGCAACCTGCGCATCTCCAAGATCCTGTTCGATTTCCTGTTCAAGCACCTGCGCAACACCTTCAAGCGCGTGTTCTACAACTATTTCCTGCGCGATCTGTCGCTGGCTTCGATCGAGCTCGCGTTCGGAGCGCTGTTCATGCTGGTCGGCACCGCGCTCGGCGCCAAGTTCTGGTTCGACTCCTACCTGACCGGCGTCACCGCATCGGCCGGTAGCGTCATGCTGGCGGCTTTGCAGGTGATCGTGGGTATCCAACTGGTGCTGGGTTTCCTGGCCTACGACATCGCCTCGGTGCCCAAGCGCACCCTGCATCCCTTGTTGCCGTCCGACGAGGAATGAGATGAGCGGCGAATTCGACCAGCGCTACACCGCCTACCAGACCGATCGCAGCGCGCTGCGGCGCCTGGTCCGGCGCGTCTACCTGCGCAGCGCGGCCGCGCAGTTGCAGGGGCCGACCTTGGATTTCGGTTGCGGCGTCGGCGAACTGCTGGAACGTCTGCCGGCCGGGTCCAAGGGGCTGGAGTACAACCGCGCCACCGTCGACCATTGCCGTTCGCGCGGGCTGGACGTGGACTGGTACGACGGCTACGCCGACGACTGGAGCCTGACGCCGCTGCGCGGCCAGCGCTACGAGTCGATGGTGATCAGCCACGTGCTGGAGCACTTCATCGGCCCCGAGGCGATCCTGTCGAGGTTGTTGCGTTCGGCGGGCGAACTCGGCGTGCGGCGCGTGCTGGCGATCGTGCCCGGCCGCGCCGGTTACCGCATCGACGACACCCATCGCACCTTCGTCGATCGCGCGATGCTGGCCGATCCGGCGATCGTCGCCGACAGCGGCTTCGCACTGCAGCGCGCACGCTACTTCCCGGGCAATATCCGCAAGATCGGCGACTGGTTCCCGCATCACGAACTGCAGGCGCTGTTCGTCCGCCGCGATTGAATGCGCCGCGCCTGCGCGCGGCGGCAGGGCTCAGTCGATCCCGAGCTTCTTGAGCTTGTAGCGCAGCGCGCGGAAGGTGATGCCCAGCGCGGCGGCGGTGCGGGTCTTGTTGTAGCGGTTTTCCTGCAGCGCCTGCTGGATCGCGGCGCGCTCGATTTCCTCGATGTACGAGGGCAGGGCGCTGGTCGAGGTGTCGCGCGGGTTGAGCGTGCGCGGGTCGGCGCCCGCGGACGGGGCGGCCGCCGCAGCGGGGGCGCCGGCGACCGGCGCGGAAGGCTGGGTCGACAGGCGCGGCAGGCGCAGGTCGCTGGCGTTGAGCAGTTCGCCTTCGGCCAGGGCCAGGGCGCGTTCGAGGATGTTTTCCAGCTCGCGCACGTTGCCCGGGAAGGCGTAGGCGCGCAGCGCTTCGAGGGCGTCGTCGCCCAGGCGCGGAATCGGGCGGCCCTGGGCGTTGGCGAGGCGCTCGAGCACCTTGCTGGCCAGGCCGGGCAGGTCGTCCAGGCGCTCGCGCAGCGGCGGCACGCGCAGCTCGATCACGTTGATGCGGTAGTACAAGTCCTGGCGGAAGCGGCCGTCGGCGACCAGTGCGGCCAGGTCCTTGTGGGTGGCCGAGAGAATGCGCACGTCGACCACGACTTCGGCCTGGGCGCCGACCGGGCGGATCGACTTCTCCTGGATCGCGCGCAGCAGCTTGACCTGCATCGGCAGAGGCAGCTCGGCGACTTCGTCCAGGAACAGGGTGCCGCCGTCGGCGGCCTGGAACAGGCCGGGCTTGTCGGCATGGGCACCGGTGAAGCTGCCCTTCTTATGGCCGAAGAACTCGCTTTCCATCAGCTCGGCCGGGATCGCGCCGCAGTTGACCGGCACGAACGGGCCGCTGGCGCGGCCGCCCTCGGCGTGAATGGTGCGGGCGACCAGCTCCTTGCCCACGCCGGACTCACCGGCGATGTAGACCGGGGCCTGGCTGCGCGCGACCTTGCCGATGGTCTGGCGCAGTTTCGCCATCGCCGGCGACTCGCCGTACAGGCGCGAGGCGACGGTTTCGGCGGTGCTGCGGCGGCCCTCGTTCAGTTCCAGGGCGTGGCGGACCAGGTCGCGCAGCACGGTCAGCTCGACCGGCTTGGCGACGAAATCGAAGGCGCCGGCCTTGAGCGCCTCGACCGCGGCTTCGACGTTGCCGAAGGCGGTGATCATGGCGACCGGGGTGTCCGGGTACTTATGGCTGATCTCGGCGATCAGCTCCAGGCCCGAGCCGTCGGGCAGGCGCATGTCGGTCAGGCACAGATCGTAGCGATTGCGGGACAGCTGGCTGCGCGCCTCCGAAACGCTGGAGGCGGTGTCGCAACGCAGGCCCATGCGGCCCAAGGTCATGACCAACAACTCGCGAATATCGCGTTCGTCGTCGATCACCAGTGCACTACGAGTTTCAGCCATTGCGTCCTCCGCCCGACACGATAGCTTAAGGGTGCGTCACGGCCAAGCCGAAAGCGTGCTTCAGGTCACGCTGGCAGCATGGCGTTGGTGCCGGAGAGGTGGATCCGGAAGCAGCCGCCGCCGCCGGGCATGGGTACGTAGTCGAGCGAGGCCTGGTTCGCCCGGCACAGTTCGCGTGCGATATACAGCCCCAATCCGGTGCCATGGCTGGAGGTGGTGAAGAACGGCCGGAACAGCCGCGTGGCCACCGATTCCGGGATGCCGGGGCCGCGGTCGAGCACGTCGATCACCGGCACCGCGTTCGCGTCCAGGTACGCATGCACGGTCACTCGCGCCGGTTCGCCGGGCATGCGGCCGTAGGTCAGGGCGTTGTGCACCAGCACGGTCAGGGCCTGGTGCAGCTGGCGCGGGTCGACCAGGGCCGCGATCCGCGGCTGGGTCGAGGTCGCGCGCAGGCTGTCGAGTTCGATCGGGTGGCTGCTGTTGTATTCGTCGACGAACTGGCGATTGAAGGCGACCAACTCCAGGTGCTCGGGCTTGGCCGGTTCGCGCCGGGCCATGCCGAGCACGTTCTCGACGATGCCGTTCATGCGCGTGCCCTGCTGGCGCACGATCTCAAGCAGGCGGCGGTCGGCCACCGCGATGTCGCGCGACTCCTCCAATAGCTGCACGGCATAGCTGATCGCCGCCAGCGGGTTGCGGATCTCATGGGCCAGGCTGGCCGAGAACCGGCCCAGCGCGGCCAGGGTGATCGATTCGGCGCGGCGCGAGACCAGCGAGGTGTCGTCGAGGAAGATCAGGGTCTGGTCGCTGCCGGCGAGCAGCCGGGTGAAGCGCGGCACCACCTCGGGCTGGTCGGCCGCCATCTGCAGCGGGGTCTCGTCGGGGATCGCGTCGGCGCGCCAGCGGCCTAGCCGGCGTGCCAGCTCCGGGGACGCGATCGCCAGGTTGCGGTGACTGTGCTCGGAGTGCTCGCCGGGGTCGCCCAGCAGCAGCATCGCGGCCTCGTTGGCCAGGCGCAGGCGGCCTTCGCCGTCCACCAGCAGCACGCCGGTGCGCATGCGGCGGATGATCAGTTCGTTGATTTCGGCGTAATTGGCGGCCTCGGCGCCGCGGCGTTCGGCCAGGGCCGAGCTGGCGCGCATCTCGCGCCCGAGCAGGCTGGTCAGGGTGGCGATGGCCATGAA
>CAMLID010000071.1 GCA_946480055.1 uncultured Lysobacter sp.
GCCTTCCGGCCCTGGCGGGATTTTCGACCTAGCGTCGCGAGGGGCCGACGGGGCCGCCATAGGACGTGCGCATCTTGCGCATGACGTGCTGCGGACTGCGGCAGCACGATGTGAATCTGGACACTGCGGAATCTGGCGGAGAGAGCGGGATTCGAACCCGCGAAGCGCGGTTTAGACGCTTACACACTTTCCAGGCGTGCTCCTTCAACCACTCGGACACCTCTCCGGGCCTGGGCCGACAGCGACATCCGGTCGGGCTCAGGGCCGAGAATTCTAGCTGTCGCGGCGGTTTGCCACAAGTCGAGGCGATACGGTGGCGGCCGTCGCGGACGGGCGTGGCACAATGACCCGATCCGTTCCTGCGCCGCGCCGGCCGCTGCGGCAGGGGCCGCGGCTGCAGCGCGCAGCGGCTTCGAAGCAGTTAAGTCCCACGCAGCCAAGTCCAGCACACGCAACCAAAGGGTCCGATGTCCTACCTCGTCCTCGCCCGCAAATGGCGCCCCAAGCGTTTCGCCGAGCTGGTCGGGCAGGAGCACGTGGTGCGTGCCCTGACCAATGCGCTCGACACCGGCCGCGTTCACCACGCCTTCCTGTTCACCGGCACCCGCGGCGTCGGCAAGACCACGATCGCGCGCATCTTCGCCAAATCCTTGAACTGCGAGCGCGGCACCTCGGCCGACCCCTGCGGCGAGTGCAATTCCTGCCGCGACATCGACGCCGGCCGCTTCATCGATCTGCTCGAGATCGACGCCGCCAGCAACACCGGCGTCGACGACGTGCGCGAGGTGATCGACAACGCCCAGTACATGCCCAGCCGCGGCCGGGTCAAGGTCTACCTGATCGACGAAGTGCACATGCTGTCGAAGTCGGCCTTCAACGCCTTGCTGAAGACGCTGGAAGAGCCGCCGGGGCATGTGAAGTTCCTGCTCGCGACCACCGATCCGCAGAAGCTGCCGGTGACGGTGCTGTCGCGCTGCCTGCAGTTCAATCTCAAGCGTCTGGACGAAGCCCAGATCGGCGGCCAGATCGGCCGCATCCTCGAGGCCGAGGGCATCGCCGCCGAGCCCGGCGCGATCCGCCAGCTCAGCAAGGCCGCCGACGGCAGCCTGCGCGACGGCCTGTCGCTGCTGGACCAGGCCATCGCCTACACCGGCAGCCAGCTCACCGACGCCGCGGTCGCGACCATGCTCGGCACCGTCGACCGCACCCGCGTCGGCGCGCTGCTGCAGGCGCTGGCCGACGGCAACGGCGGCGGTCTGCTCGCCGAGGTCGCGGCGCTGGCCGAGTTCTCGCCCGACTGGGGCGGCGTGCTCGACACCCTGGGCGAGGCCTTGCATCGCGTGCAGGTGCGCCAGCTGGTGCCCGAGGCACCGATGGACACCGACGGCGTCGACGTCGACGCGCTCGCCGCGCAGCTGCGGCCCGAGGTGGTGCAGCTGTGGTACCAGATGGCGCTCAACGGCCGCCGCGACATCCCGCTGGCGCCCAGCCCGCGCGCCGGGTTCGAGATGAGCGTGCTGCGCATGCTGGCGTTCCGTCCGGCCGGCGGCGACGAGAGTCGCGGCGCCGCGACTGCGGGCTCCGGCGCGGGCGAGACGGCGCGTGGTTCCAACGCGGCGGCTGCGGCCGCCGCGGCGCTGGCCGCACCGTCGGCACCGACCCGCGCTGCGCCGGTCGCTGCCGCACCGGCGCTGGAGCCCGTGCGCGCGGCCGCGCCGCGAGTCGAGGCGCCTTGGGCTGAAGCACCGCGTGCAGAGGCCCCTCGTGCAGAGACCCCGCGCGCGGTCGAAACCCCGCGATCCGACGCCTCGGGCGTCGAAGCGTCGCGTGTTGAACCGGCACGCGTTGAAGCAGCACGCGACGAGGCTCCCTGGGCCGAACCGGCGGCGCCGGTCGCGCCGCCGCGGCGTCCGCCGCCTGCGCCGGAGCCCGAGCGCGCCGCGCTGGACGTGCGCGAATCCGCTCCCGACTATTTCGCACCGCCTGCAGCGGCCGCGCAGCGCTCGGGTGCCGCCGGCATCGCCGATGCCGACGCCTGGCACGACCTGGTCGCCGGCAGCGGTCTGCGCGGTCCGGCACGCCTGCTGGCCGAACACGCCGGTTTCGTCGGTTACGCCGACGGCGTGCTGCGGCTGTCGCTGCCCGCCACCGACGAGCACCTGCAGGCGCCGGCCCTGATCAAGATGGTCGCCGATGCGCTCGCGCCGCGGCTCGGCGGCGCACCGCAGATCCGCTTCGAGTCCGCCCAGGCCGGCGAATCGCTGCGCGAGCGCAACGAGCGTGCGCGCGACCAGCGCCAGGCCTCGGCCGAGGACGCGTTCATGAACGATCCCGACGTGCAGCGCCTGATCTCGCAGCACGGCGCGCGGGTCGTGCCGGATTCGATCCGTCCCTTCGACGAGGCTTGAGGTCGGCGTTCGCCGGCCTTACTCCAGCTGTATCGCTACCCGTTGCAGCGCGCCGCGTCCACCCGCGCGGCGCTTTCCCCACCACCACGAAACAGGCAGGACACCATGCGCGGCAATATCGCCCAACTCATGCAACAAGCGCAGAAGATGCAGGAAAACGTGCAGCGCGCTCAGGAAGAACTGGCCAAGATCGAAGTCACCGGCAACGCCGGCGGCGGCATGGTCAGCGTGACCATCACCGGCCGCATGGAGTGTCGCAAGGTGCGCATCGATCCCAGCGTGCTGACCGATCCGGAAATGGCCGAAGACCTGATCGCCGCCGCGTTCAACGACGCGGTCAACAAGGTCAACACCGAGTCGCAGGCCAAGATGTCCGCCGCCACCGCCGGCATGCCGATCCCGCCGGGCATGAAGATGCCGTTCTGAGTCATTCGGACGCGTCGACATGAACCTGCATTTCGGAATCACCGCCGCGGTCGTCGCGGCCGGCCTGCTCGGCCTGGACCTGTACGCGACCTGGGCGATCTGGCGCGAGCCGGACCTGACCGGCGCGCAGAAGGGTCTGCAGTCGGCCTTCGTCTGGCTGCTGCCGCTGCTGGGCGCGATCGTCTGCCTCAACGTGGTGCGCGCGATGAACCGCGAGCCGACCGCGCGCAGCACCTCGTTCACGCCTTCGGAGTGACGCAGTCGCCATGAGCAGCGCTTTGCTGGAGCAATTGATCGAGGCCTTCCGGGTGCTGCCCGGGGTGGGCCAGAAGTCGGCTCAGCGCATGGCCTACCACGTGCTCGAACGCGAGCGCGCCGGCGGCCAGCGGCTGTCGAACGCGCTCGCTGAGGCGATCGAGAAGGTCGGCCATTGCAGCCGCTGCCGCGACTTCAGCGAGACTGAGGTCTGCGCGACCTGCGCCAGCGCCGCGCGCGACGCGCACCTGCTGTGCGCGGTGGAATCGCCGGCCGACCGGCTCGCGATAGAGCAGGCCACCGGCTACCGCGGCCTGTACTTCGTGCTGCAGGGCCGGCTCAGCCCGCTCGACGGCATCGGCCCGCGCGAGCTCGGCCTGGACAGCCTGGGCGCGCGCCTGGCCGAGGGCGAGATCCAGGAACTGATCATCGCCACCAACCCGACCGTCGAAGGCGAGGCCACCGCGCATTACCTGGCGCAGCTCGCGCGCCAGCACGGCGTGCGTCCGAGCCGGCTCGCCCACGGTGTGCCGCTGGGCGGCGAACTCGAGTACGTCGACCGCGGCACCTTGTCGCACGCCTTCGGCAGCCGCAGCGAGATGGGCCCCTGAGCCCCGATCACACCAAGGAACGAGCCATGACCGACCCCACCATCTTCGGCAAGATCATCCGCCGCGAAATCCCGGCCGACGTCGTCTTCGAGGACGAGCACATGATCGCGTTCCGCGACATCGCGCCGCAGGCGCCGGTGCACGTGCTGTTCGTGCCCAAGACCCACGTGCCCACCCTCAACGACCTGCAGCCCGAGCAGGCCGAAGTGGTCGGCCGCCTGGCCCACGCCGCGGCCGCCTACGCCAAGCGCGAAGGCTTCGCCGAAGACGGTTACCGCATCGTCATGAACTGCAACGGCAACGGCGGCCAGACCGTGTTCCAGATCCACCTGCACCTGCTCGCCGGGGCCCAGCTCGGGCGTTTCGGTACGCCGCGCTGAGGCCAGGGTCTGGGTTGCATGCGGGAGCGGCGCAAGCCGCGGTCGTCATGTCGCCCATTCGCGTCGTGGCTTACGCCGCTCTAACAGGAGGCACCATCGCCGTCAGGGCCGCAGCGTAGCCGGTGAACATCGATCCGAGACGCAAACGAAAACGCCCGGGAAATCCCGGGCGTTTTCGTTATCGGCCATGTGCGGCCAGGCTCACCACCAACCCCACCACGGCCACGGCGCCGGACGCGTCATCACCACGTCGACCTGTTCGCGCACCGGCCACAGGTAGACCACGTCGGCGTCGACCATCGGGAAGCGGTAGTCGTATTGGCCGATGCGGCGGTTCTCGTAGCCGCTGATGCGACCGGTGAAGGTCACTTCGCGGTTCTTCTCGAACAGGGCCGGATCGTAGAAGCCGGCGCGGCAGGCCAGGAAGCGGCCGCCGATGTCGTCGTTGGCCCAGTAAGGGCGGCCGCTGCCGCCCAGGCGGGCGGAGATCATCACGAAGCAGGTGCGGTTGGCCTGCGGTTCGACTTCGACCACGCGGCCGCCCCAGCGCACGGTGGCGCCGGTGCTGTCGTTGGCGGCGGCGTCGGCCGGGGTGATCGGATTGAACGCGCCCTGCAGCGGTTGCGGCTGGGTCGCGCAGGCGGTCAGCAGGCCGATGCTCGCGGCCAGCAGTACCAAGCGGGGGTTAAGACGGACGTTCATCGGCCTTCTCCATTAGGGCCCGGGCGATGCGCGCGCAGCGCCCTGATCAGATCGCGCTTTTCACGGGCGTCGCGCCGCCCCGGTTCCGCAACAGCGTACCGCCAATCGGCGAAACGGTGGCTGAGCGACGCCAGCGCCGGACCGAGCTCGGGCCGGCTGCGGGCGACCCGGTCGGACCAGTCCTGGGCCGGCTCGTGCGGTTCGCGCGCCAGGCCCAGGCGGCGGTAGCGGCGGCCGAGCGCGTGCCAGGCGCGCAGGACCGGGTCGCGCTCGCGCTCGCCGCGGCTGCTGAGCCAGACCATCCACAGCAGGGTCAGGCCGGCGGCCACGCCGAACAAGGCTACCAAGCGCGTCGTGTCGAGCCTGTCGATGCCCAGCGGGCGCAACAGGCTCTGCTGGCGGTTGGCGTCGAAGCCGAGCACGAAGTCGTTCCAGCCGCGTCGGGCCCAGTCGCCGAGGTTGAAGATCGGCGTCGCCACGGTCAGGCCGCCGAGCAGGCCGGCGCCCGGCGCGCGGTCGGCCAGGGTGTCGTAGACGCGTTCGGGCGCGACCGCAGCGGTCGGGTCCACGCGCACCCAGCCGCGCTGCGGCAGCCAGACTTCGGCCCAGGCGTGGGCGTCGGAGCGGCGCACCAGCCAATAGTCGCCGATCGGATTGCGGTAGCCGCCGGCGTAGCCGGTGACCACGCGCGCCGGAATCCCGGCCCCGCGCATCAGCACCACGAACGAGGAGCTGAAGTGCTCGCAGTAGCCGGCCTTGTAGTCGAACAGGAACTCGTCGACCGAATGCCGTCCGGGCAGGGGCGTGTCGAGGGTGTAGACGAATTCGCGATGGACCCAGTCCAGCGCGCGTTGCACCAGCGCGGCGTCGTTGCCGCCGACCTCGCGGCGCCAGCGTTGCGCCAGGGCCAGGGTGCGCGGGTTGTAGCCCTTGGGCAGGTCGAGCGCGGCGGCGCGGAATACGCCCTGCAGTTGCGGCTGGTAGCGCAGCGGCGGCGCCGAGCGGATCCGCCAGCGGCTCAGCGCGTTCAACGGCTGCGCGGTGAACAAGCCGTGGTCGATCGAAAGGCGCGTGTCCGGCGGCGCCGACAGCGGCAGGTCGAGCGCGACCAGTTGCCGGCCGTCGGTGGGTTCGAGTTCGAGTTCGTAGTCCCAGCGTGTCCCGCCTGCGAGCGTCTGCGCCGGCGGCAGGCCGCGGTACCAGCGCGGCTGGGTCCATTCGCGGCCGTCGAAGTCCCACAGCACCGGGCCGCGCCAATACATCTGCGAGGGCCGCGGCACCGCGCCGTGGAAACGCACGCGCAAGGCCGGGGTCTCGTCGTTCATCAGCTCGGCCCAGCCGCCGGGCGTCATGCTGCCGGACAGGCCCGGTCGGCTCAGCGAGCGGTCGGGCACGCCCCACAGCGGCGCGCCCAGGCGCGGGAACAGCCAGAACGCCGCCAACGCCAGCGGCAGACCGATCGCGACCAGGCGCGCGATGCCGGCCAGGCGTTGCCAGTGACCGAGCCGGCGCACGCGCTCGCCGGATTCGAATTCGGCCAGGCGTTGCAGGGTCGCCAGCGCCAGCAGCGCCGCGATCAGGCCCAGGATCAGCGACAGCGGACCCTGGTCGAGCAGGAAGGTGCCGAACGGCGCGAACAGGGCGAAGCCGATCAGGCTACGCGCATCGCGCAGGGTCGAGGTCTCGGCCGGCTTGATCGCGAGCATGGCCGCGAGCAGCGCGCAGCCGGTGTCGCGGCCGAGGCCGAAGTTCATCTGCATCATCACCGCGGCGATCAACACCAGCGCCAGCAGCGCGCGCACCACGAAGTTGAGCGGGCGGCGCCACGACAGCGCCGCGATCGCGATCCCGCACAGGGCGATCAGCACGCCCAGCAGCGGCGTCAGCTGCAACAGCAGGGGCAGCAGGCAGGCGGCCGCGGTCAGCAGGGTCCAGCGGCGGCTGGCCGCATCCAATGGCATGGAGGACGACTTAGCCATGCGGCATCAGCGCCAGCGCGCGCAAGCAGGCATGACGATGCTGGGAGCCGCTGCTCGGGCCCAGTTCGGGTTGGCCGGGCAGCATCAAGCGGTAGCGGCGACCGTCGCGTTCGGCTTCGTCGACCCAGCGCGCCAGGCGCGCGATCCGCGCTTCGTAAGCCAGCGGCAGCACCGCGCGCCAATCCAGGACCACGTCCGCGCCCAGCGGTTGTTCGTACTCGCGCACAAGCAGCGAATCGCGGCGCGCCGAGGGTTTCCAGGCGATCGCGCGGCGCGCATCGCCGGTGCGATAACCGCGCAGATGGTGGACGTCGTCGCCGCTGGGATGCAGACGGGCCTGGATCTGATCGCCGCTGCCGGTGGGCAGGGGCGGGCCGTGCGGCTCGGGCGCGGGATACACCAGCAGCGGCGCGTCGGGCCATACGTAGGCCCAGGCGCGCGCCAGACCCAACGGGCGGGTGGTCGATACGCGCAATCGCGGCAGTTCGAACCAGCCGCGCCGGTGGGTCGCGAACTCGAGTTCGGCTTCGCCGCCGCCGGCTTCGAGGTCCAGCGGAGCGACGGTGTCGGAATCGCCGTCGTCGTCGACGCGCAAGCCGCGTCGCGCGCGTTCGGGCGGCGCCTTGGCGTGCACGCGCACGCGCAGCGGCTGGCCGGCGGCGATCGGTTCGGCGTCGATCGCGACCACGCTCAGGCCGGTCAGCTGCATCTGCGCCGCTATCAAACTGGCCAGACCGGCGCCGGACAGCAGCAGCGCCAGCAGCAGAGCCGGGTTGTTGTTGTAGTTCAGCGCGCCCATCAGCATCGCCATCAGCAGGATCGCGAAGAACAATCCGAAGCCGGTCGGCAGCACGTAGACACGGCCGCGGTGGAACAGCGCCGGCAAGGCTTCGGGTTCGCGCGGACGCGCGAACTTGCGCAGGCGCGCGCGCAGTCGCGGAGTCTGCGCCATGCGCTCAGTCCACCGGCACCGCGTGCAGGATCGCCTTGGCGAGCGCGCCGTCGTGGCCGGCATCGGCGTCGGCGACCAGGCGGTGCGCAGCGACCGAGGCGAACAGCGCCTGCACGTCTTCCGGCAATACATGCGCGCGACCGAGCAGCAAGGCGTAGGCGCGCGCGGCGCGCAGCAGGGCCAGGCCGGCGCGCGGCGACAGGCCCACGCGCACCCCCGGATGGCGGCGGCTGCGCGCGAGCAGCGCCTGCACGTAGCCGATCAGCGCGTCGCTGGCATGCACGGCGTTAACGGCGCGGCGCGCGGCCAGCACGTCTTCGCTGCCCAACAGCGGCAAGGTCTGGGCGATCAGGTCGCGGCGATCGGCGCCGGCGAGCAGGTCGCGTTCGGCAGCCTCGCCTGGATAGCCCAGGGCCAGCCGCAGCAGGAAGCGATCGAGTTGCGAGTCCGGCAGCGGATAGGTGCCGGCCAGATCGACCGGGTTCTGGGTGGCGATGACGAAGAACGGATCCGGCAGCGGATGGGTGGTGCCGTCGACGGTGACCTGGTGTTCGGCCATGGCTTCCAGCAGCGCGCTCTGGGTGCGCGGCGGCGCGCGGTTGATCTCGTCGGCCAGCAGCACTTGGGTGAACACCGGGCCGGGATGGAACTGGAAGCTGCGCGCCTGCGGATCGAACACCGACACCCCGAGCACGTCCGCCGGCAGCAGGTCGGAGGTGAACTGCACGCGTTGGAAGTCCAGGCCCAGAGTCGCCGCCAGCGCATGCGCGAGCGTGGTCTTGCCCAGGCCGGGCAGGTCTTCGATCAGCAGATGGCCGTCGGACAGCAGCGCGACGAACGCGAGCCGGACTTTGTGCGGCTTGCCCAGCACCAGGCCGTTGACCTGCGCCTGTGCGCGATCCAGGGCGCTGCGCAGGCCATCGGTTAGCATGGATGCCGTCGTGGGGGATGCCGCCATCGTGCTCGTCTCCTGAAGATCACGTCGAAAATCCGGATGGGCGCGAACTGCAGGTGGTTCGAGCGCCGCCCGGTGCCGGACCGGCGCTGCGCTCCTGCGCCGCGCCCGTCCGAGTCGAGTCCATCAGAGTGTAGCGAGGTCGCGAGTCGATGCGGGATGCAAACCAGGCCGACGTACATCAGGCTGACGCGATGCGCCGCACTTTTTGGGTTCTGTGGACCGTCGTGCTCGTGCTCAAGCTGCTGGTCGCCGCGCGCCTGCCGCTGTTCGTCGACGAGGCCTTCTATTGGTGGGAGGGCCGGCATCCGGCCGTCGCGTACTCGGACCTGCCCGGGCTCACCGCATGGCTCACCCGCATCGGCATGGCGCTCGGCGGCGAGCATGCGCTGGCCTTGCGCGCGCCGTTCCTGCTGATCGCCGCATTGCTGCCGCTGCTGGTGCAGCGCATCGCCGCGCGCGAGTACGGCGCGCAGGCCGGTTGGCAGGCGGCGTGCTTCGCTTTACTGCTGCCCTTGGGCGGCACGCTCGGGCTGTTGGCGTTGCCGGACGCGGCGATGGCCTTGGCGACGCTGCTGTGCATGGACGCGGGTGCGCGCCTGCTGCGTCGCGTCGATGCGGCGGCCGCGCTGGAGCTGGCCGCCGGCCTGAGCATCGGCGCGCTGAGCCACTACCGTTTCATCGCCGTGATCGGCGTCGGCTTCCTGGCTTTGCTGATGTTGGCCGATGGCCGCCGTGCCTTGCGCGACGTGCGCACCCTGACCGCGATCGCGATCGGCGCTTCGGCGTGGGCGCCGCTGGTGTTCTGGAACGTCGCCAACGCCGAGGCCGGCCTGCGCTTCCAACTGGTCGATCGCCACCCCTGGGCCTTCCATGCCGACGGGCTGTGGTTCATCGCGATCCAGGCGCTGCTGGTCACGCCGCCGCTGTTCCTGGCCCTGGCCATCGCGGCCTGGCGCGGCCGCGGCGCGCGGGCGCAGGCGACGCGCTATTTCGCCCTGCTCGGCGGCTTGCTGGTGCTGGGCTTCTTCGCCTTGGGCTTCTTCGCCGACACCGAGCGGGTCAGCTTCCATTGGCCCTTGCCCGGTTATTTCGCCCTGCTGCCGCTGCTGCCCGCAGTGCTCGCGGGCTGGCCGCGCTGGGCCCGGCGCGGCACCTGGATCGCCGCCGCGCTAGGTCTGCTGTCGATGCTGGGTTACTACGTCGCGGTGTCGGTGCCGGAGGTGCGTGCGCGCAGCGCCGCGGAGAAGTGGTACCCGGGCAACTTCGCCGGTTGGGACGAACTCGCCGCGCGCGTGCAGGCCGCGCGCACGCGCATGCCGGCGGGCACGCGTCTGGTCGCGGACAATTTCAAGGTCGCCGCCGAACTCGGTTTCGCCCTGCGCGATCCGCGCATCGCGGTGCTGGACCATCCGCTCAACCACAAGCACGGCCGCGCACCGCAATTGCGCCTGTGGGGCCTGAGCAGCGCCGGCCGCGCCGATTGGGGCGATGCGCCGGTGTTGCTGGTGGTCGGCGCCAGCGAGGTCGAATACAAGAACCTGCTCGACCGCTACCACGCCTTGTGCGCGACGGTCGGCCCGCTGCCGGCGCCGCAAGTGCTCAACATCGATCACGGCCGCCAGCGTTTCCTGCTGTTCGCGCTGGACCGCCCGCGCAGCGGCCCTTGCACGACGCCGGCGATGGCCTGGATCGATGCGCCGGTTTCACGCGCGCAGGTCGGGCGCGGGTTCGCGCTGCGTGGCTGGGCGTTCAAGGACGGGGTCGGCCTGGACGGCGTCGAGATCACGTTGGACGGCCGCCCGCTGGCGCAGGCGCGCTACGGTCTGGAGCGCTTGGACGTGCAGGCCTATTGGGCGCAATCGCGCGATCCGCAGCAGCCCAAGGTCGGCTTCACCGCGCAGGCGGCCTTGGATGCCAGCGTGCGACCGGGCCGGCATTGGCTGGGCCTGCGTTTGCGCGGCCGCGACGGCAGCGTCGAGACCTGGTCGGAGCAACCGATCGAGATCGTCGAGGCGGCGCCCTGAGCGCGCGACGCCGACGCGGAGCGACCGCGTCGGCGCGCGTGTGCGGCCCTTACTCCTGCGGCGCGACGTCCAGGTAACCGCCGGCTGCGGCCACCGCGGCCCACAGTTCCGGCTTGGTCTTGAACGACTGATCGAACATGCGCTCGGCGGTCGCGCGATCGCCCTGCATCAGATAGTAGGCGCCGATCTCGGCCAGCTTGGTCTGATCGTCGTCGGTGTCCTTCAAATAGCGATCGAACATGGCCTTGGCCTTGTCCCACTCGCCGGCTTCACGGTAGACGCGGGCGATGCGGTAGAAGTCGGTGTCTTCGGCCTTGCCGGCGAGCACCTCGTCGAAGATCGCCTGGCCATCGGCCTTGAGGCCGCCGAGGTAGTAGACCCGGCCGACCGCGATGCGCTCCCAACTGCCCTTGCCGGCCAGCGCCCTGGCCGTCTGCAGCAGGGCCTTGGCGGCTTCCTGCTTGGGCTGGTCGTGGTAGGCCGGCTTGGCGACCTTCTGCGCGGCATAGCCGACCGCGATGCCCGAGACGAACAGAACCCCCGCGACCGCTGCGGAACGAATCTTCATGCTGGTTTTCCCCCTGGATAGTGCGACGAGCATAGCCAAGCGCCGCGGCCGCGTCAGGCCTGCGTTGCGGCGATGCGGCGAAACGTTGGCCGGGTTAGGGCAGGGCGTAGCCGGCTGCGCGCAGCAGGCGCGCGGTTGCGATCAGCGGCAGGCCGATCAGGGCGCTGGGGTCGCGGCTGTCGACCGCCTCGAACAGGGCGATGCCCAGCCCTTCGGACTTGAAACTGCCGGCGCAGTCGTAGGGTTGCTCGGCGTCGACGTAGCGTTCGATCTCGGCCAGGCTCAGGTCGCGGAAGCGCACCACGGTCAGGTCCAGGGCCTGCTGCGGTGCGTGATCGGCGCGGGCCAGGCAGAGCGCGGTCAGGAATCGCACCTCGCGGCCCGACATCGCGCTCAGCTGCGCGATCGCGTTGGCGCGGTCGCCGGGCTTGCCGATCGGCTGGCCGTCGAGCTCGGCGACCTGGTCCGAGCCCAGCACCCAGGCCCCGGGCATGCGCCCGGCCACGTCTTCGGCCTTGGCCCGGGCCAGGCGCACGGCCAGGTCGGGCGGCGACTCGCCCAGGCGCGGGGTCTCGTCGACCTGGGGGCGGGCGCAGTCGTAGGGCAGGCGCAGGCGCTGCAGCAGTTCGCGCCGGTAGGCCGAAGTCGAGGCCAGGACCAGCGGGGCGGGAGTGCTCATGGCGGCGCCGTTCAGGCCAGCGGCGCGCGGGCGCGCTCGATCTGCGACAACTGCTGCTCGATCCGGCCGCGCGCGGTGTCGATCGACAGGCGCACCTCGGCCAATTGTTCGACGCTGGCCGAATCGCCGTGGTCACGCAGCCACAGGCGCTGGCGCAGCATTTCGCGCATGGCGTCGCCGACCGGGTCCAGGGTCAGGTCGCCGGCGACCGCCTCGATCTCGGCCCGGGCCATGCGCAGGCGGGCCTCCAGGGCGTCGGCGGCATCCAGCAGCTCGCGCACCGCGCGCTGGCGGCGGCTGGAGCCCACGCGGCGCAAGCTGAACGCGACCACGGCGGCCGCGAGCGCGACCAGGAGCAAGGGCAGGGTGGTGGACACGGCGGGGTCGGCTGAACGCTGGGAAGATCCGGAGTCTGACCCGAGGGCCCGGCTGGCGGCAAATCCCCGCCCCGTCTGGGTTTCCGGTTTGACATCAGGGGGTTGGGTCTCTAACATTCCGCGGCTTATGTCAGCGGACGTGCCAGCCGGGCGGGTGCCCGAATTACTCGATGCCTGGCGCCTGGTAGCCGCAAGGCGCGGCGTCGAGGGGCGCGTGCCGTTGTCGTCGTTCAAGCGGCTGCAGGACAGTCTGCTCGATACCGAGGGTGACGTGACGTTCTCGTTGGATTTCGCTAACGACGAGCTGCAGGTGCCCTACGTCGAGCTGAAGATCGATACGGCGTTGCCGCTGCTGTGCCAGCGCAGCCTGGAACGGTTCCTGCTGCCGGTGCAGATCGTGCAGCGCCTGGGCTTGATCCGCGAGGAAGCGGACGAGGCCGGGCTGCCGCCGGGTTACGAACCGCTGCTGATGCCGGAAGACGGCCAGCTGCGGACCATCGAGCTGGTCGAGGACGAACTCATCCTCGCCGTTCCGGTGGTGCCGATGGCTCCGGGCACGGAAGCGATGGAGCAGGACTGGCCGGCCCCCGAGGCCGAACAGGAACGCGCCAATCCGTTCGCGGCGTTGTCGACGTTGAAGAACAAATCGAACTGATCCACCGCGGCGCGCTTCGCAACACGCGTCCGGGCATTACCGGCAAATCCCGCTTTTGATCCGAATTTCCATCACTTTCGGTTCCTAACAGTTTCAGTTTCCACAGTTTCTCTTGGAGCAAGACCATGGCAGTCCAGAAGTCCCGCGTTTCCCCGGCCCGCCGCGGCCAGCGCCGCGCCCACGACGCGCTGACCAGCAAGCAGCTGGCCACCGATCCGACCACCGGCGAGACCCACATCCGCCACCACGTCACCGCCGACGGCTACTACCGCGGCAAGAAGGTGATCAACACCCAGACCACGGTCGCCGACGAAGAGTAATCTTCGGTCGCCCGTCGCGCCGCGCGCACGCTCAGGCGGCGCGCGGGGCCGTCGCCGATCCGGCCGCTGCTAGAACCACACAGCACGAGGACCTGCGGCCGCCACGGCGGGGTTCCGCCGCCAGCGCGTCTGGCGGAATGGCCCGATCGGGCCTGACTACGGTTCCGCAGCGGAGTGGTGATGACTGAGCAGCGCAAGCAAGACAGGATCTATTCGCGTGTCGCGGGCACCGGCAGCTATCTGCCGGAGAAGATTCTGACCAACGACGACCTCGCCAAAATGGTCGACACCAGCGACGAGTGGATCGCGGCCCGTACCGGCATACGCGAGCGCCACGTCGTCGCCGAAGGCGAAACCACCTGCGATCTGGCCTATCACGCCTCGATGCGCGCGCTCGAAGCCGCCGGCGTCGATCCGCAGGAACTGGACCTGATCGTGCTCGGCACGACCACGCCGGACCTGATTTTTCCGTCCACCGCCTGCCTGCTGCAGCATCGCCTGGGCGCCAACGGCTGCGCCGCGTTCGACGTCAACGCCGCCTGTTCGGGCTTCGTCTACGCGCTGACCGTGGCCGACAAGTTCATCCAGTCCGGTGCGGCCAAGACCGTGCTGGTGGTGGGCGCGGAAACGCTGACCCGCATGATCGACTGGAGCGACCGCGGCACCTGCGTGCTGTTCGGCGACGGCGCCGGCGCGGTCGTGCTCAAGGCCGACAGCGAAACCGGCATCCTCAGCACCCATCTGCACGCCGACGGCGGCAAGAAGGAACTGCTGTGGAACCCGGTCGGCGTCTCGGCCGGTTTCAAGCTCGACGAGCCCAACGCGGGCGTCAGGGTGCTGATGACCGGCAACGAAGTCTTCAAACACGCGGTCAAGGCGCTGGATTCGGTGGTCGAAGAGACCCTGGAAGCCAACGGCCTGGATCGTCACGACATCGACTGGCTGATCCCGCATCAAGCCAATCTGCGCATCATCGAAGCCACGGCCAAGCGCCTGGACATGCCGATGGAGCGCGTGATCGTCACCGTCGACAAGCACGGCAACACCTCTTCGGGCTCGGTGCCGCTGGCGCTGGACGAAGCGGTGCGCTCCGGCCGCGTGCAGCGCGGCCAGCTGGTGCTGCTGGAGGCCTTCGGCGGCGGCTTCACCTGGGGTTCGGCGCTGCTGCGCTACTGATCCGCGCCAGCCATCGCCGAACGCAACGAACGCGCCCGCATCGTCGGGCGCGTTCGCTTTTGCGCGTCCGGATTCGCGTCATGGGAACTGTCGCAATGCGTCACGATACGCGCGGGTACAGACGATGACGCGGTTTCGCTCGTATCATGCCGGTCCTTACTCGGACTGGACCGGCGTTCGCGCCACGACTCGATGAGCCACGACTCCCTCGCCTTCGTGTTTCCCGGACAGGGCTCGCAATCGCTGGGCATGCTCGCCGAGCTGTCCGAGCTGCATCCGCTGATCCGCGAGACCTTCGCCGAGGCCAGCGACGGCGCCGCCACCGATCTGTGGGCGCTGAGCCAGGCCGGCCCGGAAGAAATGCTCAACCGCACCGAATACACCCAGCCGGCGCTGCTGGCCGCGGGCGTGGCGGTGTGGCGCCTGTGGCAGGCGCAGGGCGGCGCGCAGCCGGCGCTGCTGGCCGGTCACAGCCTGGGCGAGTACACCGCGCTGGTCGCGGCCGGCGCTCTGTCGCTGAAGGACGCTGCGCACCTGGTGCGTCTGCGCGGCCAGTTCATGCAGGACGCCGCACCTGCGGGCACCGGTGCCATGGCCGCGGTGCTCGGCGCCGAGGACGCGCTGGTGCAGGACGTCTGTGCCGCGGTGTCCGGCAAGGACGTGGTGGTGCCGGCCAATTACAACTCGCCCGGCCAGATCGTGATCGGCGGCCACGCCGCCGCGGTCGACGCCGCGCTGGTCCAGCTCGCCGAACGCGGCGTGCGCAAGGCGGTCAAGCTGGCCGTCAGCGTGCCCTCGCATACGCCGCTGATGCGCGACGCCGCCAACCGCCTCGGCGAAGCGATGGCCGGCCTGAGCTGGCACGCGCCGAAGCTGCCGGTGGTGCAGAACGTCGACGCCCAGGCGCATGCCGACCTCGACGCGATCCGCGACGCGCTGGTGCGCCAGCTGTATCTACCGGTGCAGTGGACCGGCTGCGTGCAGGCGCTGGCCGCGCGTGGCGTCACCCGCATCGCCGAATGCGGCCCGGGCAAGGTCCTGGCCGGCCTGGTCAAGCGCATCGACAAGTCGCTGGACGCGCGCCCGTTGGGCACGGTCGGCGATTTCGAGGCCGCCCTGGCGGACTGGCCGCGGGCCTGACCCTTATCCTCGTTGGGCTGGCTGCGCGATACGCCCGTTTCGGGCGATGATCGCGCCGACGCCGCACCGAACCGTACGCACCGAACCGTAAAAAACGGAGCACACATGAGCACTGGACCCCTCGCGGGCGAAATCGCCCTGGTCACCGGCGCCAGCCGCGGCATCGGCGCCGCCATCGCCGACGAACTGGCCGCGCAGGGCGCGACCGTGATCGGCACCGCGACCAGCGACGCCGGCGCCGCCGCGATCGGCGAGCGCCTGGCCGCGCAAGGCGGCCACGGCCGCAAGCTCGATGTCGCCGACGCCGCTTCGATCGAAGCGGTGCTCGACGCGATCGCCAAGGACATCGGCGCCATCTCGATCCTGGTCAACAACGCCGGCATCACCCGCGACAACCTGCTGATGCGGATGAAGGACGAGGACTGGCAGGCGATCCTGGACACCAACCTGACCAGCGTGTTCCGCACCAGCAAGGCGGTGATGCGCTCGATGATGAAGGCGCGCAAGGGCCGCATCGTCAATATCGCCTCGGTGATCGGCGTGACCGGCAACGCCGGCCAGGCCAACTACGCCGCGGCCAAGGCCGGCATCATCGCCTTCAGCAAATCGATGGCGCGCGAGATCGGCAGCCGCGGCATCACCGTCAACGTGGTCGCGCCCGGCTTCATCGACACCGACATGACCCGCTCGCTGCCCGAGGACGCGAAAAACGCGATGCTCGGCCAGATCGCGTTGGGCCGTTTCGGCGAACCGGCCGACATCGCCCGCGCGGTGGCGTTCCTGGCCGGCCCCTCGGCGGCCTACATCACCGGCGAGACCCTGCACGTCAACGGCGGCATGTACATGCCGTGAGCCGTCGTTGCGACGCGTAAACGATTGAACCAAAAGGGGTTTCGCGCATGCTCGCGAACGCCCTCGATTCCATTAGACTATTCCATCGAAAACCCCTCACGGGAGGAGCACAAACTCATGAGCAGCATCGAAGAACGCGTCAAGAAGATCGTGGTCGAACAGCTTGGCGTTAAGGAAGAAGAAGTCACCAACAACGCTTCGTTCGTCGACGACCTCGGCGCGGATTCGCTCGACACCGTCGAGCTGGTGATGGCCCTCGAAGAAGAGTTCGAGTGCGAGATCCCGGACGAAGAGGCCG
>CAMLID010000072.1 GCA_946480055.1 uncultured Lysobacter sp.
CTGTTCCCCCCGCCCCCTGGCGGGCCGCCGCCGTCCCCGCGGGGGGGTGGGGGGTCGGCGGGGCCCAAGCCGCGACCGCGCCGCTTCGGCAACGACGCAGGTCGCGGCTTGCGCCGCTCCTACCCCAAGGCGAGGTACGTCGCTCGAATGCCGCCGTGCACGTGATGGGAACGCCACCGCCTCCTGTGGGAGCGGCGTAAGCCGTGATCGCGCAACTACGGCGACGACGTTGGTCGCGGCTCACGCCGCTCCTACCCCAAAGCTCTGTGCGTCGCGCAATGCCGCCGCGTGGCGGAATGCCGGCCCGACGCACGGCTTGGGTGTGAATCCCGCAGCGGTTTTTGAAAAGAGCAGCGATGCGGCGATTGCGGCGTTACGCCTCGCTTGCCGATGCCCACATTTCCGGGCCCAACGGCGCCAATCCATACGCCGCCCGCGCCTTGTCGCACTGCGGGCTCGGTCGTCCGTCTTCCCAGGCGGCCTGCAGTTCGCGGCAGGGTGAGGGCCGTTGCGGGTAGATCGTGCAGTGGGCGTCGCGGCCGACCTCGCCGTGCAGCGCGGTGCAGCGGATCGCGCCGGCGTAGGTGCCGCGCATCGCGACCCGGTGCGGATCGACGGCTTCGGTCAGCGCCGCGGGCGTGCCGTCGGCGCTGCAGGCGTCGGTCTCGCTCCAGTGGAAGGCGACGCGGTAGTGGGCGCAGCAGGCGCCGCAGCTCAGGCAGGGATGGGGCCGCATGCGGCGGGTTCGCTCCGGCTTAGGCGGCGGCCCCACAGCACTTCTTGTACTTCTTGCCGCTGCCGCAGGGGCAGGCGGCGTTGCGGTCCGGCGTTTCCACGCGGCGCAGCGGTTCGCGCGGGGTCAGCGCTTCGATGCGGTGGTGGTGCAGGTCGGCGAGCATGCCGGGCAGGCTGGAGACGATTTCCAGGCGCTCGCGGTAACTGACCGGCGTGCCCGGCGCTTCCGGGTCTTCGCCCAGCACTTCGCCGCTGGCTAGGCGGTCGAACAGCACGAAGATCTCGTCGATCCACTCGTTCTCGTCCAGCCAGGCTTCCCACGCGGCTTCGCGCAATTCGACGCCGCGGAAGAAGCCGAAGGCCCAGTCGCGGCCGACGTCGAGGTCGTCGCCCTGATCGACTTCGACATCCTCGGGCAGCCACAGCAGCGGCGCGAGGTGGTCGGGCAGGTCGTCGTCGTTATGGCGCACGCGTGCGGAGGCCATGTTCCAGTGGCCCAGCAGCAGGGCGTCGATCTCGAGCGCTTCGGCCTCGTTGCTCCAGCGCGGCGGATTGCCGCCCCAGACGACAGGCTGCCATTCGGTCGCCGGCACGGTCTCGGGCGCGACCACCAGCGCCGACAGGAAGCCGTCCAGCGCCTCAAGATTGAAGCCCTTGAACGGAACGGCGCGTTGGTCGAGCAGGTCGGCGAGGCGTTCGATCTGGGCGTCGTCGAGGTAGGCGGGCGGTTTCATGGCAGGTCGCACGGTGGAGTCCGGGACGCGCATGGTAGTCGCAGCGGCGTGCGCTCGCCGAGAATTCGCTTCCCGGCCGGCGTTTTCGCCGCCCTGTCGCCCCGGAAACCGCCCCATGACCGCCTGTCCCTGCGACCCCGCACGCCCCTACGCCGACTGCTGCGGCCCCCTGCACGCGGGCGCGCCGGCCGCCGATCCGCAGGCGCTGATGCGCTCGCGCTACAGCGCCTACGTACTGGGTCTGCACGACTATCTGCTGGCGACCTGGCACCCGAGCACGCGACCACCGGTGCTGGAACTGGGCGATCCGGCGGCGACCCGCTGGCTGGGGCTGGAGGTGAAGCGGCACGGCGCGCAGGGCGATACCGGCATGGTCGAGTTCGTGGCCCGCTACAAGGTCGGCGGCGCTTCGGCGGTGCGATTGCACGAACGCAGCCGCTTCCTGCGCGAGGACGGCCGCTGGTATTACCTGGACGGCGAGTTTCCCGGCGGCTGAGCGCCGCAGTGCGGACGCAAGCCGCGGACAAAAAAAGGGCGCGGTCCTGATCGAACCGCGCCCGGGCTTGCCCGCCCATCAGGCGGGGAGAGAGTTATTTGACTTCGAAGTCCTTGGACTGGACCACGGCGCCGTCCAGCGACACCTCGACCTTGTACTTGCCGGTCGGGAAGCCCTTCGGGCTGTTGATGCTGAAGTCGGTCACGCCGGGGCCCATCAGCTGCGCGTCGGCGCTGTCGTCCTTCACGGTCTGGCCGTCCTGGAAGGTCCACTTCGCGCCCAGCTTCGCCGGCACGGTCGCGGCCGGATCGGAGGTGTTGGTGGAAATCGCGACGTAGATCGTGTCCTTCGGCTTGAAGGTGGTCGCCGGCGCGGTGACCTTCTTGTCGGCGCCCACGGCGCTGCCCAGGTCGACGCTGGCCACGCTGGCGGTCGCGGCGACGGGTGCCGGAGCCGGGGTTGGCGCGACCGGCTCGGCGGCCGGCGGCGGGGTCACGGCGACGGGTTCTTCCTTCTTCTTGCAGCCGGCCAGGGCCAGCGAGGCCACCAGTGCAGCGGCCAGAGCGTAGTGCGTGCGGTTGCGGATCATCATGGTGTTTCTCCTGGAATAGGTGCGAACAAGCATTCGGGTGCGTCCGGGGCCCGAGGGCTCCGGCGGATCGGATCGTTGGGGGTCAATCGTTGATCGCGGGGATCTTCAGCACCTGGCCGGGCTTGATCTTGTCGGGATCGTCGAGCTGGTCGCGATTGGCTTCGAAGATCGCGTTCCACTTGTTCGCCTTGCCGTAGAACTGCTTGGCGATGTGCGACAGCGTGTCGCCTTTTTCCACCGTGTAGGTCTGGTCCGAGGGCGCCGTCGACGACGTGATGTCTTCGGTGGAGCTGACCGAGGACTGGACGTCGCTGAAGTCGGCCCGCTGGGTTACCTGCTCGGTGCTGTCGACGCTGCTCTGCACGTCGGAGAAATCGGCTTTCTTATCCGGGGTAGTCATGGGTTTGCGTGCTCCTGCCGAATTGGCGGAAGCACGATGACACGGCAGTTGTTAAGAACATATTGCGCCCGTGTGAACGCCGGGGCGGATGCCTACTGGCGTTCGTCGCGTTGTGCCACCGGGCGCAAAAAGCCTGCCGTGGCCCGCCAGGGATTGATGTCCAGGCCACCGCGGCGGGTGTAGCGCGCCTCCACCGACAGGGCCTGCGGGGCCGCCACGCGGAGCAGGTCGGCGAAGATCCGCTCGACGCATTGCTCGTGGAACTCGGCGTGGTCGCGGAACGAGACCAGGTAGCGCAGCAGCCCGGCACGGTCCAGGCGCGGGCCGCGATAGGCGATGTCCACGCGCGCCCAGTCGGGCTGGCCGGTGACCGGACAGTTGGACTTGAGCAGGGCGCTGGACAGGGTTTCTTCGACGATCGCGCCGGCGTCGGCCGCCAGGTGCGCGGCATTGGGCGGGCCGTAGTCGTCGATCGCCACCTCCAGCTCGTCCAGCGACTCGGCCGCGGATTCGCGCATCGGCGGCAGGCCGAAGACGACCTCGACCCCGGCGCCGGCGGCCTGGCTCAGATCGGCGGCGATGCGCGAGCGCACCGCTTCGGCGTCGTCGAAACGTGAGGCGTTGTAGGAGTTGAGGTAGAGCTTGAGCGACTTGGACTCGATCAGACTGGGCGAGTCGGCCGGCACGGTCAGGGTCGCGGTGGCCATGTGCGGCTTGCCGCGCGGGTCCAGCCAGCTCAGTTCGTAGGCGTGCCAGCGGTCCAGGCCGACGAAGGGCAGGGCGTCGTCGGACAGGCCGATGTGCGAGCGGCCGAGCGCGCGCGCGATCGGGAACAGCAGCGCGGGGTCGTACTCGCGCGGGTAGTCGACGTGGCGGCCGAGAGGGAGTTCTTGGGTCATGCGGCCATTTTACCCGCTTGCCGCGCAGGGCCCGCCGCCCGAGCAAGAATCGGATATCGCGACCGCGGGCGGTGGCCGAGACTGGCTCCATCGCCTCCCGGAAGCTCGGTCATGCTCACCCTCTACGACTACCTGCCCTCGCAGAACGCCTGGAAGATCCGCCAGCTGCTGCAGCACCTGCAGCGGCCCTACCGCACCCGCATCGTCAGCATCTTCGAAGGCGAGGGCCGCCGCGACGACTACCGCCGCATCAACCCGACCGGCGCGGTGCCGGCGATCGAACTCGAAGACGGACGCGTGCTGGCCGAGTCCAACGCGATCCTCGACTACCTCGCCCAGGGGTCGCCCTATCTGCCCGGCGACGCGTTCGCCCAGGCCAAGGTGCGGCAGTGGCTGTCGTTCGAACAGCAGTACGTGGAGCCGAGCATCGGCTCGTTGCGCTACTGGACGCTCACCGGCAAGTTGCCGCAGCGGCATCCGGCGTTGATCGAAGCCAAGCGCGGCGCGTCCTTGCGGGGGCTGGGAATATTGGAATCGGAGTTCGCGCAGCGTCCGTTCGCGGCCGGCGAGGACTACACCATCGCCGACATCGCCTTGTACGCCTACGCCAGCCGCGCCGAGGATGCGGGCATCGACCTGGCGCCGTACCCGCAGTTCCGCGCCTGGGTCGCGCGCGTGGAAGCGCAACCGGGGCATCTGGCGGAGCGCTATGCGTACGACATCGATCCGCATTCGCACAAAGAGTTGTGAGCCGCCGCTTTGGGGTAGGAGCGGCGTGAGCCGCGACCGGCGTCGTTGCCGAAGGTTCGTGGTCGCGACTTACGTCGCTCCTACCCCAAAACAGAACGACAGCCTCAATGCCAGCGCTAACCGTCTTATGTAGGAGCGGTGCGAGCCGCGACCGGCCGCCGGCGACGTCCCATCGAAGCCATGCATCGCGGCTTACGCCGCTCCTACAGGAAGCAGGAGCGCCTCAGTGCCTACTCCAAGTCCGGCCGCACGCACGCGGCCGGTCCGCGCTCAACCCTTGGGCTGATGCAGATAATCCAACGTCACCTGCAACAACGCGCGCAAGCCCAGATCCAGCGACGACTCGTCGAGCTTGAACTGCGGCGAATGGTTGCTCGGCGCGGTCACCGGGTCCACGCCCTTCTCGGTCGCGCCGACGAAGAAGAACATCGCCGGCACTTCCTTGGCGTAGTAGGAGAAATCCTCCGCGCCCATCTGCAGCGAGGGCTCGACCACGTTGGCGTCGCCGGCCACGGCCTTGAGGCTGGGCAGCATGCGCGCGGTCAGGGCCGGGTCGTTGTAGGTGACCGGGTTGCCCTCGCTGTCGGGCACCGCCGACACCGCGGTCGCGCCGTGCGCGGCGCTGACGTGCTCGGCGACGTTCTTGAGGTCGGCGAAGATCTTCGCGCGCATGCCCTCGTCGAAGGTGCGGATGGTGCCGACCATTTCGACTTCGTCGGGAATGATGTTGTAGCGGATGCCGCCCTTGATCGCGCCGAAGGTCACCACCGCCGGCAGTTTGGCGATGTCGGTGCGGCGGCTGACGATGGTCTGCGAGGTGCCGATCACGTCGGCCGCGGCGACGATCGGATCGATGCCGCCCCAGGGCCGCGAGCCGTGGGTCTGGCGGCCTTTGATCTTGATGCTGAAACGGTCCGACGCCGCCATCAGCGGGCCCTGGCGCACGCCGATCTGGCCGGCCTGCAGGGTCGAGAACACGTGCAGGCCGAACATGGCGTCGGGCTTGAAGTCCTTGAACAGGCCGTCCTTGAGCATCAGCGAGGCGCCGCCTTCCTCGTTGCCGGGCGCGCCTTCCTCCGACGGCTGGAACACCAGCATCACCTGGCCCGGCAGCTCGTCCTTCATCGCCACCAGCGCGTCGGCGACGCCGAGCAGGATGCCGGTGTGGGCGTCGTGGCCGCAGGCATGCATCACGCCGGTGGTCTGGCCGTTGAACTGGGTGGTGACCTTGGACGCGAACGGCAGGTCGACCTGCTCGGTCACCGGCAACGCGTCCATGTCGGCGCGCAGCGCGACCTTGGGCCCGGGCTTGCCGCCCTGGATGATCGCGACCACGCCATGACGGGCGATGCCGACGCGCGGCTTCAGGCCCAGCGCGCGCAGGTGCTCGGCGACCTTGGCCGCGGTGCGTTCCTCGCGGTTGGACAGTTCGGGGTGCTGGTGGAAGTCGCGCCGCCAGGCGACCACCTGGTCCTTCACCTTGGCCGCCGCGGCCTGCACCTCTGGACGTTGCGCCGATTGCGCCGTGGCGGCCAGCGGTAGGGCGAGCAGGGCGCAGCTCAAGGCGACGGACAGCGGACGCTTCATCGACGGACTCCGGCAGGAAAGTCCCGATGCTAGCCGATGGGCTCCCCGTAGGGCTGCCCGACCTTGGTCGATTCGCGCCGCGCCGCAACATAGTCGACGCCGATCCCGCCCGCCGCGTCGGCCTCATGTGGGAGCGGCGTGAGCCGCGACTACGCGGCCCCGGATCCCGGCGCCGGCCGATCGGGTTCGCGATCGCGACTCACGTCGCTCCCACAGCAAGCAAGAGCGATCCGACTCCGCTTTGGGGTAGGAGCGGCGTAAGCCGCGACCGGTTACCCGCGTCGCGTCATCGTAGGTTGGTGGTCGCGACTTACGTCGCTCCTACCCCAAAGCGTGACGATGGCAGGAGGCGGGCGGCCACCGCTTTCTGTGCGAGCGGCGTGAGCCGCGATTGCGCAACTTCGGCTGCGACGTGGTCGCGGCTTGCGCCGCTCTTACCCCGAGGCGATGTCACTCAGCCCTGCGGCGCACCACCCAGATAATCCAGCGCCAGCTGCAGCATCGCCCGGGTGCCGACATCCAGCGCGCCCTCGTCCAGCGCGAACTGCGGCGAGTGGTTGATCGGCGCCTGGGCCGGGTCCACGCCTTTGGCGGTCGAGCCGACGAAGAAGTACACGCCCGGCACCGCGTTGGCGAACTGCGAGAAGTCCTCGGCCACGGTCACCATCGGCATCTCGACCACGTTGGCCTCGCCGACCGCGCGCTGCAGCGAAGGCCGCACGCGCCGGGTCAGGGCCGGGTCGTTGACGGTGGCCGGCGCGTTGTTGACCACCTCGAGCTTGGCGCTGGCGCCGCTGGCGTGGGCCAGATCCTCGGCGGTGCGGCGGAAGCGCGCGATCACGTCCTCGCGCACCGCCGCGTCGAAGGTGCGCAGGGTGCCTACCAGCTTGGCTTCGTCGGGGATGATGTTGAAGCGCACGCCGCTGTTGAACTGGCCCGCGGTCAGAACCACCGGCGTTGCGGCGATGTTGATCTGGCGCGCGATCATGCTCTGCGAAGCGAGCAGGATCTGCGCGCCGACGGTGATCGGATCGACGCCGTCCCAGGGCCGCGAACCGTGGGTCTGTTTGCCGCGTACGGTCAGGCTCCATTCGTCGGCGCTGGCCAGCGACGGGCCCGGCCGCACGCCGATGCTGCCGACCGGCAGGCCGGCCCAGACGTGCAGGCCGAACACGGCCTCGGGCTTGAAGTCGCGGAACACGCCTTCGCTGAGCATCAGCGCCGCGCCGAACGGCTCGCCCGGATTCGGCGGGCCTTCCTCGGACGGCTGGAACACGAACATCACCTCGCCCGGCAAGGTCGCCTTCTGCGCGGCCAGCGCGCTGGCCACGCCGAGCAGGATCGCGACGTGGGCGTCGTGGCCGCAGGCGTGCATCACCCCGACCGGCTGGCCGCGGTAGGTCGTGGTGACTTTGGAGGCGAACGCCAGTCCGGCCGGCTCGGTCACCGGCAGCGCGTCCATGTCGGCGCGGATCGCGATCCGCGGCCCCGGCCGGCCGCCCTTGAGCACCGCAACCACGCCGGTGTGGGCGATCCCGGTCTTGGGTTCCAGCCCGATCCGGCGCAGCTGGTCGGCGATCAACTTCGCCGTGCGGACCTCGTTGTTGCCCAGCTCCGGGTGCTGGTGCAGGTCGCGGCGCCAGCGCACGACGTCGGCCTGCACGGCGCGCGCGGCGTGGTCGAGGTCGGCGGGCGCGGTCTGCGCGTTCGCGGCGGTGGCGGTCGCGAGCAGGGCGCTGGCGATCAGGGAGGCGGGCAGGCGCATGCATCGGTTCCGTGGGCGGGAGTCCGATCCTAGACCAGGTAAGCGCCACGCCGGCGGACGATCGGTGATATCGATCGCACCGGATTGCATGCATTCTGCGCAGCGCAGGCTGCGAAAACATACCAAGGCCAACCCCGGCATCCTGCTTTGGGGTAGGAGCGGCGTGAGCCGCGACCGCGAATCTTCGGCCACGACACAGGTCGCGGCTCACGCCGCTCCTACCCCAAGGCCGAGCGCGTACAACCTGCCGGCGCCGCCGCCTTCTGTGGGAGCGGCGCAAGCCGCGATTGCGAATCTTCGGCTACGACGCGGTCGCGGCTCACGCCGCTCCTACCCCAAAGCTGTGGCGACGCATCGAATACGAAACCGCCGCCGATGCAGGCGGCGGCCTCGCGCAACACGACAGCTCAGCCGCCGATCAGCGCCATACCGGCCTGCGAATAGCGATCGCCCGCAACGCTGCCGGGCGCGAACGCATCATCGAGCGCAGCCAGATCGCCCGCATCCAATCGCACGGCCAACGCACCGACGTTGTCCTCCAGGTACTTGCGGCGCTTGGTGCCCGGGATCGGCACGATGTGCTCGCCCTGCGCCAGCACCCAGGCCAGCGCCAGCTGCGCGGGCGTGCAGCCCTTGCCGCTGGCCAGGGCCTGCACCGTCTCGACCAGAGCCAGGTTGCGGCTGAAGTTGTCGCCCTGGAAACGCGGCGTCTGCAGACGGAAATCGTCGCTCTGCAGATCGGCGGCGGCGGTGATCTGCCCGGTCAGGAAGCCGCGGCCCAGCGGGCTGTAGGGGACGAAGCCGACACCGAGGCGTTTGCAGCTCTCCAGCACGCCGTTGCTTTCGGGGTCGCGCGTCCACAGCGAGTACTCGCTTTGCAGCGCGGAGATCGGATGCACCGCATGCGCGCGTTCCAGCGTCGCCGCCGACGCTTCCGACAGGCCCAGGTAACGCACCTTGCCCTGCGCGACCAGATCGGCCATCGCGCCGATCGTTTCCTCGATCGGCACGTTCGGATCGACGCGATGCTGGTAATACAGATCGATACGGTCGGTGCCCAGGCGCTGCAGGCTGCCTTCGACGCTGGCGCGTACGTACTCGGGGCGACCGTTCACGCCGCGCCGCTCGGGGTTTTCGGGGTCGAACACGATGCCGAACTTGCTCGCCAGGAACACCTGGTCGCGCCGGCCCTGCAAGGCGCGGCCGAGCAACTGCTCGTTGCTGTGGGGGCCGTACATGTCGGCGGTGTCGAGGAAGGTCACGCCCAGGTCGAGCGCGCGGTGCAAGGTGGCGATGGCTTCGTCTTCGTCGGTGGGGCCGTAGGCGAAGCTCATGCCCATGCAGCCCAGGCCGAGTGCGGAAACGCGGGGGCCCTGAGGGCCGAGGGTACGGGTGTTCATGGCGGTGCTCCGTGGGGGAGAGAAGAATCAGGCGGCCGGCAGCGCCGACGCGAAATAGCGCATGCGCACCGGCTCGGACAGCAGCTGCGGCGTGAGCGCGAAGAAGTCGCGCAGGTAGGGCATGGCCAAGTGCGCGTCGAGCGCGGCGCGCGAATGCCAGTGTTCGTAGAACAGCAACAGGTCGGTGTCGTCGCTGGAGCGATGCAGGGTGTAGCCCCGGCAGCCCGGTTCGCTCAGGGTCGGGGCGATCAGCGCCTGCAGTTCGCGTTGCAGGGTGTCGCCCAGGCCGGGCTTGGCCTGGAGTTCGGCGATCAGGGTGAAGGCGGAGGCGTCCTGGGTCATGGCGGGTTCCTAGAAGATATCGATGCGGCGGCGATCACTGGGTGACGTAGCCGCCGTCCATGACCAGGCCTTGGCCGCTGAAGAAGCTGGCCTGCCCGGACGCCAGGAACAGCGCCGCACCGGCGACTTCCTCGGGCGTGCCGCTGCGGCCGGCGACGGTGGCGTTGGCGAAGGCCTGCTTGGCGGCCTCGTCGCCCCAGACGCGGTCCTGGAACGGGGTGTCGATGATGCCGGGCAGCACCGCGTTGACGCGGATGCCGTGCGGGAAATATTCCAGCGCCGCGGTCTTGGTCAGCCCCATCACCGCGTGCTTGCTGGCGATGTAGACGGCCGCGTTCTGGAAGCCGATCAGCGCGCCCATCGAGGCGTTGTTGACGATCGCGCCGCCGCCGCTCTTCAGCATCGCCGCGATCTGGTGTTTCATGCTCCAGAACACGCTGCGCACGTTGGTGTTCATCACGTGCTCGTAGTTGGCGTCGTCCTGCTCCAGGAACGGCGCGAAGCGGCCGTCGGTGCCGGCGTTGTTGAAGGCGACGTCGAGCCGGCCGTAGTCGGCCACGGCGGTATCGACCAGGCGGCGGATGTCGTCCTCGCGGGTGACGTCGGCCTGCAGGAAGCGGGCGCGGCCGCCTTCGGCGCGGATCGATTCGGCGACCGCCTCGCCCTCGGCGGCGCGGCGCGCGGCGGCGAGCACGATCGCGCCCTCGCGGGCGAAAGCGCGCGCGGTGGCCGCGCCGATGCCGGACGAGGCGCCGGTGACCAATACGACCTTGTCGCGCAGACCGAAACCAGGGATGGAGGCTTGCATGGGAGTGCTCCGGGTAGGGGGAAGAACCACGGAGGCGACTTTAGGACTGGCCGACTAGGCGAAAAATAGGGATTATCCGAACGAGTCTTGAAGGAGAGCTTCACAATGGCCGCGCACCCGCTCCCCGCCGTGATCGCCTTTTCGCGCGTCGCCCGGCTCGGCAGCTTCACCCGCGCCGCCGCCGAGCTCGACGTCTCACCCTCGGCGCTGTCGCAGACCGTGCGCACCCTGGAAGAACACCTGGGCGTGCGACTGCTCAACCGCACCACTCGCCGGGTCGGCCTGACCGAGCACGGCGCGCGTTTCCTGGCCCAGGTCGCGCCGGGGCTGGAGCAGATCGACGCCGCCTTCGACGACCTCGACGCGGTGCGCGACCGACCCACCGGGCGCCTGCGCATCAATGCCGGCCGCATCGTCATCCGCACCCTGGTCGAGTCGCGCCTGCCGGCGTTCCTGGCGCGCTACCCCGATGTGCAGGTCGAACTGTTCGCCGACGACACCCTGGCCGACCTGGTCGCCGGCGGTTTCGACGCCGGCATCCGCCTGGGCGAGTGTCTGGCGCGCGACATGGTGGCGCAGCCGCTGGGCGGGCCGCAGCGCATGCTCGTGGTCGGCGCGCCCGACTACTACGCCCGCCACGGCAGCCCGCGCGTGCCCGAAGATCTGATCCACCACGACTGCATCCGCCAGCGCCTGCCCGGCAGCGGTCGCCTGCTGGCCTGGGAATTCAGCCGCGCCGGTCGCGAATTCGAGGTCGACGTCGGCGGCCGCCTGATCTTCAACGACAGCACCCTGATGCACGGCCCGGTCCTGGCCGGGCTGGGGCTGGCGCAGCTGTTCGACACCATCGTCGCCGACGACATCGCCGCCGGCCGCCTGGTCCCGGTGCTGGAGCAGTACACGCCGTCCTTCCCCGGCTTCTACATCTATTACCCGGCGCGCCGGCAGCTGGCGCCGAAGCTGCGCGCTTTCGTCGATTTCATGTGTCAGAAAATCTGACCGGAAACGTGAAATCTATGCCAGTCGCCTGAGTGGAATCCCGGATTCATGCGCCGGGCCGACAGGACTAGGGTGTAGCCGTCCCCCGGCCGCGCAGCCGCGGGGTAAGTCGCGATCCGCGCCTGTCATGCATCGCGCCGTGGCGATACCTGCCGACTCGGATCGCGGCTTACTCCGCCGCTGCGGGGCCCGCACGGCCTCGCGTTTGCCCAGCGGGCATGCGAGGCTGCGACGCAGTCTCCCGGGACCCCGCCATGACCACAGCCGCCACGCCCGCCGACGGGTCGGCTCCTGCACAGTCGGCTGCGCTGCAGGGCGATGCCGCGCTGGTGCGCGCGCTGGGGCCGTTCCAACTCGGCGCCTCGATCATCAACATCATCGTCGGCGCCGGCATCTTCATGCTGCCTGCGCTGCTGGCCTCGCGCCTGGCCAACGCCGCGCCGCTGGCCTTCATCGCCGGCGCGTTCGCGATCGTGCCGATCGCGATGTGCTTCTCGGCCGTCGGCAGCCGCGCCGCCGCCACCGGCGGGCCCTACACCTACGTCGGCGCGGCCTACGGCGCGTTCGCCGGCTTCATCGCCGGCGCGCTGATGTGGATCTGCAACGCCGCCTCCAGCGCCGGCGTCGCCGCCGCGCTCTCGGTGCAGGTCGCGCAGGCCTGGCCGACGTTCGCGCAACCGCTGCCGCGCGCGCTGCTGATCTTCGCCGTCTACGCGAGCCTGTTCGCGCTCAATGCCTTCGGCGTGCGCCTGGGCGCGCGCATGATCGTGCTGCTGGCGACATTGAAACTCACCCCGCTGTTCCTGTTGGCCTCGTTCGGCCTGCTGTTCGTCGACTGGCAGCACGTGGGCTGGACCGGCATCGGCTCCTGGAGCGCGCTCGGCAGCGCGATGGTGCTGGTGGTATTCGCCTACTCGGGCATGGAAACCGCGCTGGTGCCCACCGGCGAAGTGCGCGACCCCTCGCGCCACGTACCGCGCGCGACCTTGTCGGCGATCGCGATCGTGGTGCTGCTCTACATCGGCCTGCAGGTGGTCTGCCAGGGCACCCTCGGCGCCGCGCTCGCGAACAGCGGCGCGCCGATCGCCGACGCCGCCGGCGCGATCTGGGCCCCGGGCCGTGCCCTGCTGCTGATCACCGCCTGCGTATCGATGACCGGCTTTTTGATGGGCAATCTGTTCGCGTCCTCGCGCTTGTTGTTCGCGCTCGGCCGCGACGGCTATCTGCCGCACGCCTACGGCCGGGTCGACGCCGTCCACCGCGTCCCACGTCTCGCGCTGGCCACCCACGCCGCAATCGGTGCCGCACTCGCCATGGCCGGCAGCTTCGAAACCCTGGCCCTGATCTCCGGCGGCGCGATCTGCCTGGTCTTCGCCGCCGTCTCCATCGCCGCCTGGCGCACACAACGCATGGACCTGCGCGAACGCGGCGAACCTTTCGTCCTGCCGGGCGGCGCGACCGTGCCGCTGATCGCGGTGCTGACGATGGTGGCGATACTCACCACCTTGAGCTTGCGCGAGTGGGGCGCGATCGCCGCATCGCTGGCGTTGTTGATACTGGTTTACGCAGGCCTGCGGGCTTGGCGGGGGCGCGAGCATTAGATTCGATGCTGCGAGCGCGAGGAAAAAACGCCTATGCCGGAGCGGTCTCACTCCTTGACCGCAGTTGGCGATTGAGCGTGCATCTAAACCGGACGTTGCGCCGCGCGATGAATCAGTTGCTTCACCTCCACCCAACTGCACTGCGGCCGTGGCATGTCGTAGCCCACTGCGCCATGAATGCACAAGCGATACGCCTTGTATGGCGTGCGCCCCGACCGCGATCATGTCTGCAGATCGCAATGCTTCGGGGACAGGGGATGACACGGATTACACGGGCCTTCGCGCTCGCGCTGCTGCTGCTGTGCGCAACGGCCAACGTTGAGGCGCAGGAGCACACGCTGCCGTCCACCACCATGTACCAGGGCGGCATTGACGGAAAGACCACGCTCTTTACGAATGCGAACGTGGCCTGCCGACTGGTGGGCGACTCCGTCACCCGAAACTCGCCTCAGCCGCCGATCACCTATGCGAATGGCCGGTTCGGCACCCATCCGACCGCCGGCATAGGGTGCTATTACGACGAGACCGATCGTTCGACTGGGCAGACGCAATACAACGTTTTCCGCCAGAACTGGGTGGCGCCCAAGCAGGTGTGCCCCCTCGGGTACAACTACCTGAAAAACCAGTTCACCTGCGTGCGCTACTCGTCGGTGTTGGCGCCCGCCAAGGCCTGTCAGCATTGCCCCACGGACGTCGGCAACCCCATCTCCATCAACAGCGGCGCCAAGATCGAGCGCGCGCACGATGAGCTGACCGCGCAGTTGGGCTTGGCGCGCGCCTACAACTCGTTCCCCACCTTCGTCGGCTCATGGAACCCGTACGGCGGTTCGTGGTTCTCCGACCTCACGCGCGAGTTGGTCGTGACCGAGGCGCGACCCTCGCAGTTCCAGGCGGCGCTGGTGATGCGCGCGGACGGGCGCTCGTTGGCGTTCACCCACGACGGCAACGGCCAGTGGAAGCCCGAGGACGACCAGCGCCTGTACCGGCTCAACCCCTACCAGGTCGGCGGCCAAAGCTTCTGGGAGCTGCGCAAGCCGGGCAACGCGCAGGAGATCTACGATGCCCAGGGCCAGTTCCAGCGTGAGGTCCGCGACGGCCGTGTGGTGGCGACCTACGCGCGCGACGCCAATGGCCGGGTGGCCTCCGTCACCGACGCCAACGGCCGCGTGTCCACGCTGACCTACGGCGCCGACGGCCTGCTCAGCCGCATCGACCTGCCCGACGGGCAGGCCATCGTGTACGCCTACGACGCCAATAGGCAGCTCGCCAGCGTCACCCAGGGCGCCTCGGTCACGTCCTACAGCTACATCAAGATCGTCAACAGCTGGTACCTGACCGAGGTGGCGCACAACGGCGTGCCCTACGCCACCTTCACCTACGACGGCAACGGCCGCGCCACCTCCACCGAGCATGCCGGCGGCGTCGAGCGCTACGTGGTCAACTACGGCGCCGACGGCAGCAACGTCAACGTCACCACGCCGCAGGGCGGCAATACCCAGTTCCAGTTCCAGACCCGGTTCGGCATGCAGGTGCCCAGCCAGCAGGTGGAGTTGGGAGCGGGTGGGGTGACCATCGCCGCGGGCACCGTCTACGACACCAAGTCGAACGTCTCTGCCCGGCGTCGGGGCGATCAGTTGACCTGCCTGTATTACGACGCCGATTGGCTCAGGGTGATTGCGCGTTACGACTACCCGGCGGCCACCACCGCCCAGTGCCCGGCCACCGACGCCCTGGCCGCCGCCAGCATCCGCCTGCGCAGCGAGACCACCGCCTGGGATACCGCGCTGGAACTGCCCACGCAGCGCCAGACCTACACCGCCGGCGGCGCCTTGCTGGCCAAGCAGGACTACACCTACAACGCACGCGGCCAGGCGCTGACCGCCACCGCCACCGACCCGGCGACACCCGCTAATACCCGTACCAGCACCACCACCTACTGCGAGCAGGCCGACATCACCGCCGGCACCTGTCCGCTGCTGGGCGCGGTCACCTCGGTCAACGGCCCGCGCACTGACGTTACCGACACCACCCAGTTCACCTACTACGCCAGCGACGACGCCAGCTGCGCCAGCGCGCCGACCACCTGCCCGCACCGCAAGGGCGACCTGTGGAAAGTCACCAACGCCCTGGGCCAGGTTATCGAAGCCCTGGCCTACGACGGCGCCGGCCGCCCGCTGTCGGTGAAAGACCCGAACGGTGTCGTCACCGACATGGAATACCACCCGCGCGGCTGGCTGACTGCGCAAAAGCTCCGCGGCGCCAACGCCGGCAGCGAAGCCGACGACGCGATCACCCGCTACGAGTACACGCTCACCGGCCTGGTCAGCAAGATCACCCAGCCCGACGGCAGCTACACCGTGTTCGGCTACGACGCCGCACACCGCCTGACCACGGTCACCGACAACGCCGGCAACCAGATCGTCTACACCCTGGACAACGCCGGTCAGCGCACGAAGGAAGATACCAAGGACAGCGCCGGTACGCTGTTGCGCACCTTGTCGCGCGTCTACAACCAGCTCGGCCAGCTCAGCACCGGCAAGGACGCCTACAACCACGCCACCGGTTACGTCTATGACGCGGCCGGCAGTCTGGATACCACCACCGACGCTCTGGGCACCGTCACCGACAACAGCTACGACCCGCTGGGCCGGCTCGCGCAGACCCTGCAGGACACCGCCGGGATCAATGCCCAGACCCAGTTCCAGTACGACGCCCAGGACCGCCTGACCCAGGTCATCGACCCCAAGGGCCTGAGCACCCAGTACCAGTACAACGGCCTGGGCGACCTGACCCAGCTGACCAGTCCGGACACCGGCGTCACCGGCTATAGCTACGACAGCGCCGGCAACCGCAAGACCCAGACCGACGCCCGCAACGAAACGGCGACCTACAGCTACGACGCCCTCAACCGCGTCGTCGGCATCGCCTACAGCGACAGCGCGCTCAACGTCGGCTACACCTACGACAGCACCCAGGCCGTCTGCCAAACCGGCGAGACCTTCAGCACCGGTCGCCTGACCCGCATGGACGACGGCAGCGGAAACACCCGCTACTGCTACGACCGCCGCGGCAACGTGGTGCGCAAGGTCCAGACCACCAACGGCCAGGTGTTCACCCTGGTCTACGGCTACACCCTGGCCAACCGACTGGCGTCGGTCACCTATCCCAGCGGCCTGCAGGTGAGTTACACCTACAACGCCCTGGGCCAGCCCAGCGGCGTGACCGTCACCCAGCCGGGCCAGTCACCGCAGGTGCTGCTGACCAGCGTCACCTACTACCCCTTCGGCCCGGCGGCCGAACTGGAGTACGGCGACGGCCGCCGCCTCAAGCGCACCCACAACCAGAACTACCAGC
>CAMLID010000073.1 GCA_946480055.1 uncultured Lysobacter sp.
TGGTCGTTCGCGGCGATGGAGCAGTACTTCCAGCGCGAAGGCCGCGACTGGGAGCGCTACGCCTGGCAGAAAGCGCGCCCGGTCGCCGGCGACATCGAGGCCGGCGAACGCCTGTTGGAGGCATTGCGGCCGTTCGTGTACCGGCGCTACCTCGACTTCGGCGCGCTCGACGGCCTGCGCAGCATGAAGGCCGCGATCAGCGCGGAAGTCGCGCGCAAGGAGCTGGCCGACGACATCAAGCGCGGCCCGGGCGGGATCCGCGAGATCGAGTTCCTGGTCCAGGCCCTGCAGCTGATCCGCGGCGGCCGCGAAGCCGAACTGCGCGGCCGCCGCCTGCTGCCGGCGCTGCATGAACTGGTCGCGCAACGCCAGATCAGCGAAGCCGCCGGCGCCGCACTGGCCGACGATTACCGTTTCCTGCGCCGGCTGGAAAACCGCCTGCAGATGCTGCGCGACGCCCAGACCCACGCCCTTCCGGACGCCGAAGCCGATCGCGTGCGCATCGCCGAAGGTCTGGGCTACGCCGACTGGGACGCCTTGCGCGCCGCGCTGGACGTGCGTCGCGCGCGCGTGACCGCCGAGTTCGACGCCCTGCTCGCGCCGCGCCGGCGCGTGGTCGCGCCTAACGCTCTGACCGCGTACTGGCGCGCACTGCCCGAGGCCGGTGAGGCCGCGGTGCTGGCCGACGCCGGTTTCGACGATGCCGCCGCGGCCGACGCCATGCTGCGCGACCTCGCCCGCAGCCCCGGCGTGCGCGGCCTGTCCGACGGCGCGCGTACGCGCCTGGACCGGGTCCTGCCAGCGTTGCTGCAAGGCGCGGCGCTGTCCTCGCAGCCGATGCTGGCGCTCAAGCGCCTGCTCGCGCTGCTGCACAACGTCCTGCGCCGCAGCGCCTACCTGGCCCTGCTCGACGAACAACCGGCCGCGCTCGCGCGCCTGCTCGAAGCGGTCACGCGCAGCGCCCTGCTGGCCGAACGCCTGGCCGCGCACCCGCTGCTGCTGGACGAACTGCTGGACGCGCGCGTCGTCGGTCCGCTGCCGGGCCGCGCCGAACTGCTCGCCGCCTGCGCCGAGGTCGACGAGGGCGACGATACCGAAGCCACCCTGCAGGCCTTGAACGAAGTGCGGCAGGCCCTGAGTTTCCGCATCGCCCTGGCCCTGCGCGACGGCCGCCAGTCGGCCGAAGAAAGCGCACGCCAGCTGGCCTGGCTCGCCGACGGCGTGGTGTTGCGCGTGCTCGCCCTGGCCGAGCGCGAAGTCGCCGCCGCCCATGGACAGGTGCCGGGCTCGCGCTTCGTCGTGCTCGGCTACGGCAGCCTGGGCGGCGAGGAGTTGGGCTTCGGCTCCGACCTCGACCTGGTGTTCCTGTACGACGCACCGCGCGCGGACGCCGGGGGCGGCGCGCTGGAGGGCGTGCATTCCGACGGCGCGCGCCCGCTGGAAGCCGCGCGTTGGTTCGCGCGCCTGGCGCAGAAGGTGGTCGCGCTGCTGGGCGCGGTGACCGCGGGCGGACGCTTGTTCGACGTCGACGTGCGCCTGCGCCCGGACGGCGCCAAGGGCCTGCTGGTGTCGTCGCTGACCAGCTTCGCCGATTACCAGCGCGAGCGCGCCTGGACCTGGGAACATCAAGCCCTGGTGCGCGCCCGCGGCGTCGCCGGCGATACCGGCCTGCGCGAGGACTTCGAGCGAGTGCGCGCGCAGACCCTGGCGCGCGAGCGCGACCCGGCCAAGGTGCGCGAGGACGTGAGCGCGATGCGCCTGCGCATGCGCGCCGAACTCGACCGCAGCGACGCGGCGGCGTTCGACCTGAAGCAGGGCGAGGGCGGCCTGGTCGATCTGGAATTCCTGCTGCAGGCGCTGGTGCTGCGCGAGGCGCCGGCGCATGCGGAATTGTTGCTGCCGCGGGATACGCCGGGATTGATCGGAGTGGCGCGCTCGATCGGTGTATTGGACGAGGCTGTCGCGGCTTCGTTGCAGTCCGCGCATGCGGTGTTGCTTGCGCGCGGCCTGGACTGCACCTTGGACCGCCGTGCGCGGCGGATCGCGCCCGACGATGCGGTCGAGGCGGCGCGGGCATCGATTCGCGCGGCCGCGAAGGCGCAGGGCTTGTCGTTCGACTGACTACGTCTCTGCTCGGCTCTCGTTTGGTCGTTGCTCCGCTCTCGCGAACCCCTCGGCCGTGCCTGCTTCGGTCGCTTTGGGGTAGGAGCGGCGCAAGCCGCGACCGCGAACCTCGTCTGCCGGCGAAGGTTCCGCTACGGATCGGCCTCTGCCTTCTGTGGGAGCGGCGTAAGCCGCGATCGCCAGCCCCGCGACCGCTTCGCTCTCGCTTTGGGGTAGGAGCGGCGTAAGCCGCGACCGCGAACTCCGAGGTTCGGCGAAGGTTTCGATTCTTAAGTCAAAGGCTTCCGCCCGCTGCGCGTGCGGGTCACTTTCTCTTGCTGGCCCAAGAGTCCGCCTGGATTCCCTTCGGTCAAAAGTAACCAAAGAGAAGGGCCTGCCTAGACAAACCTCCCGTGCGAGTTCTTGGCTTGCGCCGGGATTTTTCGACCGGACATCCTTGTCACTTCGAAAAACGGCGCGCATCCTGCGCGCCGCTCTTCGGGTCTACGGATGCTCGTTTGGGTGCAGTGCTATGGATTCCAATGCAACGGCAACGGCAACGGCAACGGCAACGGCAACGGCAACCGCAACTGCAACTGCAACTGCAACCGCAACCGCTGGTTGTAGGATGCGGTGAGCCAGAGGCGAACCGCATCGCCGCGCGGGCTCAGTTCGCTACGCGCGAGCCGCGAAGGTCGCAGCCACTATCAGCTCCGGCGCCCTAAACCCCCAACCCCAACCCCAACCGCCGCCGCACCTCGTCCGCCACCCGCGTCGTTTCCCGCAGCGGCGTGACCGCATACCCCGCGAGCGCATTCGCGTCGACGAACCGCCGTACCCGACCGCTGTCGATCAGGCGATCGACGAACCGCCGTGGCCGCCCGCCCAAGGCTTCGACGCCGGCGACGTACACCGGCACCGTCGTCGCCGCTGCTTCCGACAGCAGATTGACCGAGTCGGCCGTGCAGACCACGCGCTCGGCCCAGCCGAGCAAGCCGGCGTAAGGATTGGCGCCGTCCTCGGGGCCGGCCCAGACCACCCCGGGCACGCGCGCGAAGCGGCTGCGCAGGCGTTCGCGCACCGGCGCCGGCGTGCGGCGCGAGGCGGTGGCGAGAATGCTGCCGCCTTCGCGTTCGACCAATGCGTCGACCTGCGCGCACAGCGCGTCGAACATCGCCGCGTCGAAGGCGGCGTGGGCGCTGGGGCCACCCAGCAACAGGGCGGTGCGCGGCGAGGGCAGGGCGCCGAACGCCGGGAATGCGCTGCGTGCGGCGGCGAGCCAGAGGTCGTCGACCGGATTGAGGCTGCCGAGCAGGCTCAGGACGTTGTCGCCCACGAGACCGTCGTGCTCGGGCGCGATCACCAGGTCCCAATGCCGGCTGGGGATGCGCGGGTCGAGGATCTGCACCGCGCGCGCGCCGCGCGCGCGCAACAGGCGGGTGGCGAGCGCGGCCTGGCGACCGCAACCGATCGCCAGCGTCGGCGGTGCGGCAAGGGCTTGGGCGAAGGCCGGACCGAAGGCGCGGGCAGCACCCGGCAGCCGGCGTGGCGCGGTCCAGGCCCAGGGAAGCTGCGGTTCCAGGGTGAATTCCCGTCCCGGCCGGCCCAGCGCGGCGGCCAGAGCCTGGGCCTGGCGGACATTGCCGGCGTGTTCGTCGGTCAGGATCCAAGTTTCATCCATGGATATAACCGGGCTGGATGGCTTCGTTTGTTGCACGGGTGCTATCAATCCGTTCCGGCGATGGCGGCTTTGCTTAACCGCCTGGACTCTACACTTCCGCACCTGGCCGCGGCGCTCCTGCTCCGGCACCACCTGGAGACCCCGATGTCCTCGACCTTGTCCGATGCCGCCCTGGATCAGCTGTTCCGCACCGCGCGCACCCATAACGAACTCGGCGGCGAAGTCAGCGACGACACTCTGCGCGCGCTCTACGACCTGATGAAGTGGGCGCCCACCAGCGCCAACATGTCGCCGGGCCGCTACGTGTTCGTGAAGTCCCGGGAGGCCAAGGAGAAGCTGCGCCCGGCGCTGTCGGAGGGCAACCTGGAGAAGACCATGAAGGCTCCGGTGACGGTGATCGTGGCCCACGACGAGGATTTCCACGAGAAGCTGCCTTATCTGTTCCCGCACACCGACGCCAAGTCCTGGTTCGACGGTCCGCGCGAAGGCCGCAGCGCCGCCGCGTTCCGCAACGGCAGCCTGCAGGGCGCCTACGTGATCCTGGCCGCACGCGCGCTGGGCCTGGACGCCGGCCCGATGTCGGGCTTCGACAACGCCAAGGTCGACGCGGCGTTCTTCGCCGGCACCCCGATTAAGTCCAATTTCCTGATCAATCTCGGCCACGGCGACGTGTCCAAGCTGTTCCCGCGTTCGCCGCGCTTGTCCTTCGACGAAGTCGCGCAGATCCTCTGATCCCACCGCAGTACGCCCGCCACCCATTCACCTATCCGGAGATACCCGCCATGAAGCGCACCCTGCTCGCCACCGTCCTCGCGTTCGCCTTCGCGGGCGCCGCCGCGGCCGCTCCGCTGACCTACAAGATCGACGCCAACCACACCGACGTCGTCGCCAGCTGGAGCCATTTCGGCTTCTCCAACCCGGTCGCCCACTTCGGCCAGGTCGACGGCAGCATCACCTACGATCCGGCCAAGCCGTCGGCGTCGTCGGTCGAGGTCACCATTCCGCTGGCCGGCCTGAACTCGCATGTCGCCGCGTTCGACGAGCACCTGCGCAGCGAAGATTTCTTCGACGCCGCCAAGTACCCGACCATCACCTTCAAGAGCACCAAGGTCGAGGCCGCGGGCGACAAGAAGCTCAAGGTCAGCGGCGACCTGACCGTGCACGGCGTGACCAAGCCGGTGGTGCTGGACGTGACCATCAACAAGGTCGGCGAGCAGCCGATGGCCAAGCGCGCAGCCGCCGGCTTCGACGCCAGCACCACGATCAAGCGCAGCGACTTCGGCATCGCCAAGTACGTGCCCAACGTCAGCGACGAGGTGACGATCCACATCACCACCGAAGCGATCGTGCCCAAGCCGGAAGCGGCGAAGCAGTAAGCGCCATGATCGTCGAACGCCCTTCCGCCGACCGCGGCCGCGTCCAGGCCGGCTGGCTGGACAGCCACCACACGTTTTCCTTCGGTGGCTACTACGACCCGGCCTGGATGGGCTTCGGCCCCTTGCGGGTGATCAACGAGGACCGCGTCGCCCCCGGCGCGGGTTTCTCGCCGCACCGCCACGCCAACATGGAAATCCTGAGCTACGTGCTCAGCGGCGGTCTCGCCCATAAGGACAGCAGCGGCGGGGGCGGCACCATCCGCCCCGGCGAGTTGCAATGGATGAGCGCCGGCCACGGCGTCGAACACAGCGAGTACAACGCTTCCGACGCGCAGCCGGTGCACTTCCTGCAGATCTGGATCCAGCCCGACCGACTCAATGCCAAGCCCGCTTACGCTCAGCGTGAAGCCGGTGCCGGCGTGGCCGGCAATGACGGCTGGACCTTGCTGGCCTCGCCCGACGGGGCCGAGGGCAGCATCGCGATCCGCCAACAGGCCTGGCTGCACGGCGCTCGTCCGGCTCAAGGCGAAACCCTGCAGCGCGAACTCGATCCCGCGCGGCTGTATTGGCTGCACGTGGCCGAAGGCGAGGTCGAAGCCAATGGCCGACGACTGCAGGCAGGCGACGCACTGGGTTACCGCGAGGAAAGCGGTTCGCTGCGGATCGTCGGACTCGGCGCGGAGCCGGCCAATCTGTTGTTCTTCGATCTGCCTGTGCAGTAAATCCCAGCGCCAACCTCTCGCAGCAGGCTGGGTCTCTTCCTTCCTACCGCGAGTGGGAGAAGGTGCCCGCAGAGCGGATGAGGGTTCTGGATGAGGTTCGAGCCACGCGCTCGCGCCGGACCCTCACCCCAACCCTTCTCCCGCCGGGAGATGGGTTTAGTACGCGGGGCTTTTGTTTTTCCCTTCTCCCGATGGGAGAAGGTGCCCGAAGGGCGGATGAGGGTCCGGGATGAGGTTCGAGCCACGGGCTAGCGCCGGACCCCCACCCCACCCCCTTTCCCACTGAGAGAGCGGCTCGGTACGCAGCGTTTTTGATTTCCCAACTCCCGCCAACGGGAGCCGCCGCCCGCAGCGCGGACGAGGGCCGCGCCCCCGCACCTGCTAAACTGCCGCCTCCGCGTCGCCACCCGTCGTCCGTCATGACCGCAGCCAACGCCCATCCCACCCAGGCCAACGCCGAACAGCGTTACACCGTCACGCGTGCGGACCTGCCGCTGAGCTGCCCGCTGCCGTCGATGGCGCTGTGGAATTCGCATCCGCGCGTGTATCTGCCGGTCGAGGCCGAACGCGAATGCCAGTGCCCGTACTGCGGCGCGCATTTCACCCTGGTCGACGACTGAGCCACCACGGCGACGCCGCAGGTTCCGCGTGCGCCGGCTGACCGTAGTGCAGTTGCTGCCGGCCCTGGAGTCGGGCGGCGTCGAACGTTCCACCCTCGAGATCGCCGACGCGCTGGTGCGCGCCGGGCATCGCGCGGTCGTGGTTTCTGCCGGCGGCCGACTGATGCCGCGGCTGCTGGCCAGCGGCGCCGAACACATCACGCTCGACATCGGCCGCAAGTCGCTGTTGAGCCTGCGCCACGCGCGCACGCTGCGGCGCGTGTTCGCCGACACCGATGCCGATATCGTCCACGCCCGTTCGCGCCTGCCGGCCTGGCTCGCGCGCCTGGCCCTGCGCGGCATGCCCGCTGCGGCGCGGCCGCATTTCGTCACCACCGTGCACGGTCTCAACTCGCCCTCGCGCTACAGCGCGGTGATGGCCAGCGGCGAGCGCGTGATCTGCGTATCCGACACCGTGCGCGACTACGTGCTGCGGCAGTATCCCGGCACCGACCCCAGCAAGCTGCGCACGATTCCGCGCGGCATCGACCCGGCCGCGTTCCCGCGCGCGCCGATGCCGGACCGCGACGCGCGCGCCTGGGCCGTGGCCGCGCATCCCGCGCTCGCCGGCGCGGGACCGCTGTTGCTGCTGCCCGGCCGCGGCACCCGGCTCAAGGGCCACGCCGACGCCTTGAGCCTGCTGGCCGCGCTGCGCCGCGACGGCAGCGACGCGCGCCTGTGGCTGCCCGGCGCGCGCGAAGCCGGACGCGAGGCCTACATCGCCGAACTCGAACGTGAGGCCGCGGCCTTGAACATCGCCGACGCGATCGCCTTCACCGCGCCCACCGACGCGATCGCGCGCGCCTACGCCGCTTCCGATCTGGTGTTGCAGCTGTCGCGCAAACCGGAAGCCTTCGGCCGCACCGTGATCGAGGCCCTGTCGGTCGGTCGCGCGGTGCTCGGCTGGGCCCACGGCGGCGTCGGCGAATTGCTGGCGCGGCTGCAGCCGCGCGGCGCGGTCGCGCCGTTCGACGCCGACGCACTGCAGGCCGCGGCTCGCGAATTGCTAACGCATCCGCCGTCGGCAACGGATACGATGGCGTATTCCTTGCGTGCGATGCAGGAGGCCACGCTTGGCGTCTACGCCGAATTCCCCCGCCGACCGCGCTGACTCGCGTTGGGTCGATCCCAACCCGCCGAAGCCGGCGGGCGCCGCCCATGGCTGGCGTTGGGCGCCGGCCTGGATCCTCGCCTACGTCGCCTTGTGGCCGGCGCCGGGCTATGCCGAAGCGGTGCTGGTGCTGGGCGCGCTGGCCGCGATCGTGCATCTGATCGCCTCGCGTTTCCGCAGCGGCGGACAACTGCTGAGCAATCCGGCCTGGGCGCTGACCAGCGTGCTGTTCTTCGCCTACTGGCTGCCCGAACTGGTCTCCGCGTTCGACGCGGTCGATGCGCCGCATGCATTGCGCAAGGCGCTGGAAGACATCCGCTACCTGCCGTTCCTGTGGCTGGCCGCGTCGGCGGTGGCCAACCCGCGCGGGCGCCGCACCATCTTCGGCGGCCTGGCGGTGATCGTTGCGATTTGGACGGTGGACGCGCTGCTGCAGGCCCTGACCGGCGCCAGCCCCTTGTTCTCGGCGATGGACGCGATCAAGCACGGCATCAGCGGCCACGGCATGTGCACGCCGGAGGAAACCGCCGGCGTCGACCGTCTCAGCGGCGTGCTCGGCCCCTGCAATCTCAAGCTCGGCCAAGTGCTGGCGAGCCTGTCGCCGTTCGCGCTGTACGCCGGCGGCCGTCGCTACGGCATGGCCGGTTGGTTGATCGCGGCCGCCGCGGTCGGCCTGGTGGTGGTACTGGCCGGTTCGCGCGCCTCGTGGATCACCTACGCGCTGGTGCTGGTGCTGTCGGGTTGGGGGCTGCTGGGCTGGAAGCGGCTGCTGGGTGTGTTCGCTTTCGGCGCGATCGCGGTGGCGACCATCGCCGTGGTCTCGCCGCAGGTGCGCGAGCGCATCGCCCGCACCACCCTGGTCCGCAGCGCCGATGCCGAAGGCGTGGACAGCGCGTTGTCCGGGCGCACGCGGATCTGGGGCGCGGCGCTGTGCATGGTGCGCGAGAACCCGATCAACGGCGTCGGCGCGCGTGGCTTCCGCGAAGCTTTCCCGGCCTGCGATCCCGATCCGGGCAAGCAGGCCGCCTGGGGCTACGGTCCGGCACTGCATGCGCATCAAGTCGTGCTGGAAGTGCTCAGCGAGACCGGCGCCTTCGGTCTACTGATGTGGATGGCGGGCGTGGCCCTGGCCTGGCGCGCCTGGCGCTACGCCGACGCCGCCGCGCGCGACCGCGCACGTCCGGCCTTGCTCTCGATCGCGGTCACGCTGTTCCCGCTCAACACCCACCTGGCCTTTTATTCGACCTTCTGGGGCGGCGTGGCCTTGCTGCTGGTGGCCTTGTACGCCGGCAGTCTGCTGGCGCAACCGTTCCAGGAACGCGACCAAGCCAGCGCCGGGGCCTGACCCCGTGCGCCGCCGACCCGGACTCAATCGCGGTCGTCGTTGTCGTCCAGCCTGGGCTTGTACGGCGAGACCATGCCCGGCGGCCGGCGCTTGAAGCGACGGTGGATCCACAGGTACTGACTCGGCGCATCGCGCACCATCGCCTCGATCTGGGCGTTGACGCGCGCACTGTCGGCGGTGGCGTCGGTGGACGGGAAATCCGGCAGCGGCGCGCCCAGGCGCAGCACGTAGTCGCCGCCTTCGCGACGATGGAAGAACGGCACCACCGCGCAGCCGCTGAGTCGTGCGAACTGATGGGTCGCGGTGATGGTCGCCGCGGGCACGCCGAAGAACGGCGCGAATACCGTGTCCTTGCCGCGCATGTCCTGGTCGGGTGCGTACCACAGGAAGCCGCCCTGCTTGAGGTGGCGCATCGCCGGGCGGATCTCTTCGTTGGTGTACATGGCCGCGGCGTAGCGCAGACGGCCGCGCTTGACCGCCCACTCGAACACCGGGCTGCGATGGCGGCGGTACATGCCGGCCAGCGGCAGGTGGTCGCACATCAGCCGCCCGCACATCTCCAGGGTCATGAAGTGGCCGGAGATCAGCAGCACGCCACGGCCCTGCGCGCGCACTTCATCGATCAGCTCCAGGCCCTCGATCCGTACCGTGCGCCGCATCGGCGCGGCCGAGCCCCACCAGGCGCGGGCGAATTCGAACAGGCCGATGCCCAGGTCGCGGAAGCTCTCGCGCAGCAGGGCCTCGCGCTCGGCCTCGCTCTTTTCCGGGTAGCACAGCGCCAGGTTGATCTGCGCCGCGCGCCGGCGTTCGCCGGCCACGCGCAGCGCGAACGCGCCGAACAGCCCGCCCAGCGCGCGTTGCAGCGCCCAGGGCAGGCGTGCGCCCAGGCACATGCCGGCGAGAGCGAGCCACATCGGCCAATGCTTGGGGCCGCGCGGGGGAGGGGGCAGCGGGGTTGCGCTCATGCCCGATAGTTTAGAGGTCTGCGACGTAACGCGGTCGCGGAACGGCACCGTCGTTGCGCCGAGGTTGGCCAATCCGGGCCGCAAATGCGCTTTTCGCAACCGCGGCGACCGTCGTGCGGGCGCGGAGCGCTTATCCTTGGCGCATGCGGAAGGACTTCATCGAGCGCCTGTTGCGCGGCCTGTATTCGGTCGCGCTGTACCTGTTGGCGCCGGTCACGGTCTATCACCTGATCTGGCGCGGCTTCCGCCAGCCCGCCTATTTCCAGCGCTGGCTGGAGCGCTACGCGATCTACCGCGGCCCGGCCCATACCCGCACCCTGTGGCTGCACGCGGTCTCGGTAGGCGAGGTCAACGCCGCGATTCCGCTGGTCAACGCGCTGCGCCGCGGCCGCCCCGACCTGCGCCTGCTGGTGACCACGATCACCCCGACCGGCTCCGACCGCGCGCGCGCGGCCTGGGGCGACAGCGTCGAGCACGTCTACCTGCCTTACGACCTGCCCGGTGCGGTGTCGCGCTTCCTTCAGCATCACCGCCCCTGTGCGGCGCTGATCATGGAAACCGAACTCTGGCCCAGCCTGCTGTTCGGCTGCCGCGACCGCGGCATACCGACCTACATCGTCAATGCGCGCCTGTCGGAACGCTCGCTGCGCGGCTACCGGGTGCTGGCCGCTCTGGTCGCGCGCGCATTGCGCACGGTGCGTGCGGTCGCGGTGCAATCGCGTGCCGACGGTGAGCGCTTCGTGCGCTTGGGCGCACGCCCGGAACAGATCGTCGAGACCGGCAACCTCAAGTTCGACGTCTCCGTGCCCGAAGCCCTGGACGAGTTCGCCGCCGAGTGCCGCCGTCACAGCGGTACTCGCCCGGTCTGGATCGCCGCCAGTACCCACGAGGACGAAGAGGCCGCGGTGATCTCGATCCATCGTCGCCTGCGCCTGCGTTTCCCGGAGCTGCTGCTGCTGTGGGCGCCGCGCCATCCCGAGCGTTTCCGGGTCGTGGCCGAATCGGCGCGCGCCGCCGGATGGACCGTGTCGACGCGTTCGCGCGTGCGCTGGCCGCAGCGCGGCGACGACGTGTTCGTGATCGATACCCTGGGCGAGCTGATGTGCTTCTACGCCGGCGCCGACGTCGCTTTCGTCGGCGGCAGCCTGCAGGCGATCGGCGGCCACAACCTGCTGGAGCCGGCGGCGACCGGCACCCCCATCGTCACCGGCCCGCACCTGCACAACTTCGTCGAGATCGCAGAGCGCCTGGAAGCTGCGGGCGCGCTGCGCATAGGCGCCGACGCCGAGGCGGTGCAGGCCGAGATCGAGCGCCTGCTCGCCGATCCGGCGCAACGCGCGCAGATGGTCGCGGCCGGGCGCGCCCTGGTCGAACTCGGCCGCGGCGCGCTGGCCAAGACCATCGCCCTGTTGCAGCCGGCGCTGCCGCCGCAGGCCTGACGATTCAGCGCGCTCACAGGATGCGGTGAACGCAGCGAACCGCATCGTCGCCATCGCGCAATGGCGCGATGGCTTTGTCGGCGTGGGCAGCGCGTGCAGTCGTAGTAGCGCGTGATGCGGTTCGCGTTGCTCACCGCATCCTACGGGGCTGAGCGCCTGCGATGGCCGAGCAGGATTCCTGTGGGAGCGACGTAAGTCGCGATTGCGTAGCTGCGACCAACGACGGATCGCGACTTACGTCGCTCCCACGGGCAGCGTGTCGGTCTCGTAGCGCATCGGCCGGCCATGCGCGTTGCGCCACCGCTTTTGCGACCGCACAAAAGAAAACCGCCGGACGGGCCGGCGGTTTTCGTGTCGCGTCGCGGTGGCGCCTGGATCAGCCGCCGCTGGGGTCGAACTTGGCTGCCGGCTCGGCAGTCAGCAGGCGGTTGATGTCCTGCACGTCGGAGACGTCCAGGGTGCCGGCGGCCTGTTCCAGCAGCAGACGGTTCTGCAGGTAGTTGTACTTGGCCTGGGCGTAGGCCTGCTGCGCGGTGAACAGGTTCTGCTGGTTGATCAACACATCCAGCACGGTGCGGGTACCGACTTCCAGGCCGACCTGCGAAGCCTCGTAGGCGGCGCGTGCCGAAACCAGCGCCAGACGGCGGGCCTCGACTTCGCTGACGCCGGCGACCAGGGTCTGGTAGGCGTTGCGGGCATTGCGCACCAGGGCGCGCTTCTGCTGCTCGAGCTCGTCGCTGGCGACGTCGCGCGTGGCCAGGGCCTGGCGCACGCCGGACTGGGTCGCGCCGCCGGCGAAGATCGGCACCGACAGGGTGATGCCCAGGTTGGGGCCGCGGCCTTCACTGTCGCTTTCGAAGGTGTTGCCGCCGAAGGTGCGGTCGGTCCAGTTCTTGCTCTTGTCGTAGCCGCCGGTCAGATACAGGGTCGGCCAGTGGCCCGAACGCGCGGTCTCGACATCGGCTTCGGCCGACTGCACCTGGAACTCCTTGGCGCGCAGCGCCGGGTTGTTCTCGATCGCGGTCTGGACCCAGCCTTCGGCGCCCTGCGTCTCCGGCAGCGCCGGCTTGAAGTCGTCCGGCAGGCCCCTGAGGTTGCGGATCGGCTGGCCGGTGATTTCGCTCAGCGCCTGGTAGGCGTCTTCGACCGCGTTGCGCACCAGGATGGTGTTGGCGCGGGCGTTGTCGTACTGGGCGCGGGCTTCGTGCACGTCGGTGATCGGCGCCAGGCCGACTTCCAGACGCTTGGACGCGTAGTCGAACTGCTTCTTCAGCGCGGTTTCGGCCGCTTCGGCCGCGGCCAGGGTTTCCAACTGGACCAGCACGTTGAAGTAAGCCGCGGAGGTGCGCGTGATCAGCGTGTCGCCGGCCGACTCGAGCTGGAAGTCGCTGGCCTGGCTGAGCGCGTTGCGGCTCTTGAGCGTGGTGAAGCGGCTGCGATCGTAGATCATCTGACGCAGATCGACGCCGTAGCTGCGGGTGGTCGTCTCGGTGGTCAGATTGCCCGCGACTTCGACCGGATTGGTCGGGTCGCTGTTGTCGGTGAAGCTGGGCGCGGTGTTACGCGACTTGCTCAGCGTCGCCGAGCCGGTCAGCGACGGCAGCAGCGCCGCGCGGGCCTGCACCGCGCCTTCCTTGGTGGCCAGACGGCTGGATTCGGCGGCCGACAACTGCGGGTCGCCGTTGCGGGCCAGCTCGTAGGTCTGCAACAGGTCTTCCGCCGAAGCGGCGGCCGGCAGCAGGGCAAGAACGAGGGCGAGAACCATTGGGCGGCGGATCATGCGGCTTCCTTGACGTTCGGTTCAGAACTCGAAGACGGGCGCGGGCGCCGCGCCGACGAGATAGGGGAGGTCGGTTTCGAATAACGATTGGATGCGGCGAGCGTTGACTTCGTTGCGCACCAGCACCGCTTCCATCGCCGGCGAGCGGCCGCGGACCACGAACAGGCGTCCGTCCGGCTGCAGCCAGTCGAAGAAATGCTGCGGAATCTCGGAGACCGCGCCGGTGACGCAGATCGCGCTGTAGCGGCGGTCGGTGCGCCAGGCGTAGGCGTCAGCGAGCACGACCTGGGCGTTGTCCACCGACTGCTCGGCCAGGCGCGCGCGGGCGGCGTCGGCGAGGTCGGCGTGGATCTCCAGGCTGGTCACTTCGCGCGCCAGGCGACCCAGGCAGGCGGTCAGATAGCCGCTGCCGGTGCCGATCTCGAGCACGTCGTCGCTGGGGTCCAGCTCCAGCGAATGCAGGCTGCGGCCTTCCAGCACCGGCTTCATGGTGAATTCGCCATGGCCCAGCGGCAGGGCCAGGTCGGCGTAGGCCAGGTTGCGGTGCTCGGCGGGCACGAAGGCCTCGCGCGGCAGCGCCGCCAGCACGTCGAGTACGCGCGGGTCGAGCACGTCCCAGGGCCGAACCTGTTGTTCGACCATCAGTTCACGTGCTTTGGCGTAATCGATCGTAGTCATCAGTTCGGGGTCTCGCGCAGGGTAATCGTCGGACGAAATGCAGGCTTGAACCTGCAATTCTACCGGGCTGGCGCGGCAGTCGGTGGGCACAGGATGGCGGTTGCGGGCGCGGAAGACTGAGTGCCGGAAGTCACCAAGACTGTTGTCATTCGCGGTTTCCCAGGGCTTTGGGTTCTATCGGTGGGACGGGGAGCGGGCGTAGGCGCGCAGGAACAGGTCCACCGACGCCTGCAGATGGGCGTCGACCAGGGCCGGCTCGATGTCGTCGTAGCCGAACACCAACTGCGCGTGCGGCTCGCCCTTGAGCAGGGCGAAGAACTGTCCCGCGGCGCGCTCGACGTCGCCGATCTCCAGCTCGCCGGCACCGATGCGCCGGCGCAGCAGGGCCGCGAACTCGTCGTGCACGCGCTGCGGGCCGGCTTCCCAGAACATCCGCGGCAGCGGGGTATTCGACAGTTGCGGCGAGCACAGGATGCGGTGGCCCTGGATCGCCTCGGCCGCGCTGATCATGGTCCAGAAGGCCTGGGCGATCGTCATCAGGCGCTCGCGCAGCGGCGTGGTCGGCGAGGCCTCGAACAGCAGCGGTGGCAGGTGGCGCTCGCAATAGGTCTTGATGGCCTCGGCGAACAGGGCCTCCTTGTCGCCGAAATGGCTGTACACAGTCAGCTTGGAGACCCCGGCTTCGGCCGCGATCTGATCCATGCTGGTGCCGTCGAATCCGGCCTGGGTGAACATTTTCGAGGCCGCCTCGAGGATGGCGGCGCGCTTGCTCAGGTCCTTGGGGCGGCCCGGGCCGGCCGACTTGGCGGTCTCGGGCGGGGGAGCGGCTTTGCGTGATGCGGTCATGCTCGGAATACTAGACTAATGAGTTCGATATTTATACAGTACCGCCAGGTACATTAATTATCCCTGAGGTCACCCGCAATGCGCAGCCGCTCCGTTTCCCTCGGATGGGCGCTTCCCAGCGCCGTCCTGACGCTGGCTCTGGCCGCTTGCGGCCGCGACGCCGCCGCGCCCGAAGCGCCGCGGCCGGTGCTGGTGACCCACCCCGGCGCCAGCGCAACTGCGGTGACCGCGTTCGCCGGCGAGGTCCGCGCACGCCAGGAAAGTCCGCTGTCGTTCCGGGTCGGCGGCAATCTGGTCGAGCGCCGGGTCGATGTCGGCGCGCATGTAAAGGCAGGCGACCTGCTCGCGGTGCTGGATCCGGGCGACCTGCAGGCGCAGTCGCGCGCCGCCCAGGCCCAGTTGGCCGCGGCCGAGGCCGAGCTCGGTCGCGCCCAGGCCGACCAGCAGCGTTTCGCCCGCCTGGCCAACGATCAATTGGTCAGCCGCTCGACCCTGGACGCACAGAACGCCGCGGCCAAGGCCGCGCTGGGCCAGGTCAACGCCGCCCGCGCCAACCTCGACGTGGCCCGCAACCAGGCCGAATACACCCAGCTGCGCGCGCCGCGCGCCGGCGTGATCGCCAGCCGCAGCGCCGAAGCCGGGCAGGTGGTCGGCGCCGGCCAGCAGGTGTTCGCGCTCGCCGCCGACGGCGTGCGCGAGATCGCGTTCGCGATACCGGAAGGTGCGATCGCGCAGTTCAAGACCGGCCGGGCGGTGATGGTCGAACTGTGGTCGCAGCCCGGCCAGCGTTGGCCCGGCGTGGTGCGCGAGATCGCGCCGGCGGCCGATCCGGCCTCGCGCACCTACGCCGCGCGGGTCGCGGTCGAGGCGCCCGCGGGCACGCTCGAGCTCGGTCAGAGCGCGCGCGTCTATATCGTCGACGACGGTAACGGCAACGGCGTCAACGCCGGCCTGAGCGTGCCGCTGTCGGCGCTGCAACGCAGCGGCCAGGCCCCGGCGGTGTTCGTGGTCGACACCAGGACCTCGACCCTGAAGCTGCAGCCGGTGCGGGTCGGCGCCTACGGCGAAGACCGCGTGCCGGTGCAAAGCGGTCTCAACGCGAACGACTGGGTGGTCGCCGCCGGCGGCCATCTGCTGCGCGCGGGACAGAAAGTGGTGCCGGTGGATCGGGACAATCGCCCGGTCGCCGTAGCCCCCGCCGTGGCCGGTCGCTGAGGCCGCCATGCGCTTCAATCTCTCCGAATGGGCGCTGCGTCACCGCAGCCTGATCGTCTACGCGATGCTGGTGATGGCGATCGCCGGCAGCCTCGCCTATGTGCGCCTGGGTCGCAGCGAAGACCCGGCCTTCACTTTCAAGGTCATGGTGATCCGCACCCTGTGGCCGGGGGCGACCGCCGATGAAGTCTCGCGCCAGGTCACCGAGCGCATCGAAAAGAAGCTGATGGAGACCGGCCAGTACGAGTTCATCCGCTCGTACTCGCGCGCCG
>CAMLID010000074.1 GCA_946480055.1 uncultured Lysobacter sp.
CGGCGCCCGCGGCAAGATCCACATCATCAACCTCGAGAAGACCGTTCCGCTGTTCAACGACGCGATGAACTTCATCTCGGGTATCGCGCAGAAGCGCGGCACCATCCTGTTCATCGGCACCAAGCGCTCGGCGCGCGAGTCGATCAAGGAAGAGGCCGAGCGTTGCGGCATGCCGTACATGACCCAGCGCTGGCTGGGCGGCACCCTGACCAACTTCCGCACCGTCAAGCAGTCGGTGTCGCGCCTGAAGGAACTGGAAGCCGGCGAAACCGACGGCTCGTTCCAGAAGCTGGTCAAGCACGAAGTGCTGGGCCTGCGTCGCGAGCGCGAGAAGCTGCTGGCCTCGCTGGGCGGCATCAAGGAAATGAACCGTCTGCCCGACGCGCTGTTCGTGATCGACATCGGTCATGAAGACATCGCGATCAAGGAAGCCAAGAAGCTCGGCATCCCGGTCGTCGCGGTCGTCGACACCAACTACGATCCGGCCCTGGTCGACTACGCCATCCCGGGCAACGACGACGCCATCCGCGCCGTGCAGCTGTACGCCCGCGCCGCCGCCGACTCCGTGCTGGAAGGCAAGGCCGCTGCGCCGTCCGCCGGCATGCGCGAGGAAGACTTCGTCGAGCTCGACGCCGAAGGCAACCCGGTCGCGAAGGAAGACCGCAAGGCCGCCCCGCGCGGTCGCGCCCCGGCCAAGAAGGGCCCGGCTCCGGCCGGCGCCAAGAAGGACGCTCCGGCGGCCGAGTAAGCGTCATGTAACGCAGCCGCGCGACACTGCGCGGCTGCGCTAGCACGCATCCGCTCTCGTAGGAGCGGCGTAAACCGCGATCCGCCGCCGCTGCAGGCGACGCGGCCGCGGTTTACGCCGCTCCTACCAGACTTTACGAATACTGAGGTAACCCCATGGCTGAAATCACCGCTTCCCTGGTCAAGGAACTCCGCGAGCGCACCGGCGCCGGCATGATGGAGTGCAAGAAGGCGCTCGTCGAAAACAACGGCGACATCGATGCGTCGGCCGAATGGCTGCGCAAGTCCGGTCTGGCCAAGGCCGACAAGAAGGCCGACCGCGTCGCCGCCGAAGGCCGCATCGCGGTCGCGCAGGACGGCGGCAAGGCCGTGCTGGTCGAGATCAACTCCGAGACCGACTTCGTCGCCAAGGACGCCAACTTCCTCGGCTTCACCGAAACCGTCGCCCAGGTCGCCCTGAGCTCCGGCGCCGCCGACGCCGAAGCGCTGAAGGCCGCCAAGCTGGCTTCCGGCGAGACCATCGAAGAAACCCGCGCCGCCGTCATCGCCAAGGTCGGCGAGAACGTGCAGGTGCGTCGCCTGGTCCGCATCGACAGCCCGAACAACGTCGCCGCCTACGTGCACGGCGGCCGCATCGGCGTGCTGATCGAGATCAAGGGCGGCGACATGGACCTGGCCCGTGGCCTGGCGATGCATGTCGCGGCGATGAACCCGCCGCACATCAAGGCCAGCGACGTGCCGGCCGAGTTCGTCGCCAAGGAAAAGGAAATCGAGCTCGCCAAGATGACCGACAAGGACAAGGCCAAGCCGGCCGACATCCTGGAGAAGATCATCGGCGGCAAGATCGCCAAGATCGTCAACGAAGTCACCCTGTACGGTCAGCCCTACGTGCTGGACACCAACCAGACCGTCGAGCAGGTCCTCAAGGCCGCCGGCGCCGAGGTCATCACCTCGCAGCGCCTGGCCGTGGGCGAAGGCATCGAGAAGCAGACCGACGACTTCGCCGCCGAAGTCATGAAGCAGGCGGGTCTGGCGTAAGCCAACGTCGCCGCTTTAGGCAACACGAGAAAGGCCGCGGATTCCGCGGCCTTTTTCTTTGCGCGCGATTCGGGCAGCGGCACGGGTCTCCCTGCGAGCGCTCTTGCCTTGGGATAGGAGCGCCGCCACAGCCGCGACCCTCGTCGCGGCTGTGGCGGCGCGGTCGCGGCTCACGCCGCTCCCACCCCGAAGCCGAATCGCAATGGATAATAAAAAAGGCCGCGATCGCTCGCGGCCTTTTTCGTAGGCGAGCGGCGAACGCTCAACCCTGCTGCTGGAAGTACACCTCTTCGTACGGCTGCACCACCACCCAGCCGGTGCCGGAGAACTTGAGCTGGATGCTCTCGCCCGAGCCGCGGCCGAGCAACGTGCCCAGCGAGATGTCGGTGACGATGTCGGGGCTGAGGTTGCCCGACCAGGCCACGGTCGCGTTGGGGTCGGTGAACACCGGCTGGTCCGGGGACACAGCCAGGGTCAACGGCTCGTAGTGCGAGGTGATCGCGACCACGCCGCTGCCGGAGAGCTTCATGTTGAACAGGCCGCCGGACATCATGCCCGAGACCTTGCGCATCATCTTGATCTCGGAGGCGATACCGTCCTCGTAGGCCAGGATGTCGTTGCCGTTGACGAAGATCGACTCGCCGGCCAGGCGCAGCAGGGTGATCTTCTTGCCGGCGTCGGCGATGTAGACCCGGCCCTGCCCTTCCATCTTCATCATCTGGGTGCCTTCGCCGCTGATCGCCTTCTTCAGCAGGTTGGTCAGGCCCTGTTCCAGCATGCCCTGGCGGACGAACTTCACGCCGCCGCGGTAGGCCACCATCGAGCCGGACTTGGCCCAGATGCGACCGTTGAGTTTGACCTCGAGCAGATGCGAGCTTTCGAGTTCGAAGGTCTCGGGGCTGAGGTCCTTCTGGCTGCTGGTTTCGACGAAATCCTTGAGATTCTTGATGCTCATATGCGGTCCTGCGCCAATGGGACCGGCAGCATAAGCCACCGCGAGCGCGTCGGCATGACAAAAAAAGGCCGCCTGGGCAGGCGGCCTGAGGTGCTGGGAGAGAGATCCCGACGTTGCGGCGCCACATTCGGCGTCCCTCCGTCTCGGCCATGCCTGGCCGCGGCGCGGCGGCCGTGGCCGCCGTGCGCTGTACCGTCGTCCGACGGTCAGAACTGCAGGGAGTAGCGCGCGTTGACGGCGTGGTCGCGCGACTCGTCGGCCCACTGGCCGCTGTAGGTGAATTCGAGCAGGCCGCTGGCGCCCAGGCGCGCGGCCAGGCCGGCTTCGAGCACGGTCGCGTCCTGCGCCAGCGAAGCGCCGCGCACGTCGAACGCGCCGCCGCTACGCCAGGCCACCGCGACCGACGGCGTTTCCGTGCCGCCGACGTGGCGCCGGCCGATGCCGCCGCGCAGGCTCAGCCAGTGTTCTTCCTGCTGCGCGCCCTTGAGGCCGACGTTGAAACGCAGGCCCAGGGTCGACAGGTCCAGGCGCTGATCGGCGCTGGCGCCGGTCAGGGCGGCCACGCCACCGCTTTCCTGGAAGCCGTCGCTGCCCACACGCACGTGCGCGTACTGCGCATACGGTTCCCACTCCCAGGCGCCGGTGGCGATGCGATAGCCGCCTTCGACGAAGGCCTGGCGGGTGTCGCCGTCGTAATCGGCGCGGGTGCGGTCGGCCAGGCCGGGGAAGCTCACATTGCGTTCGATCTCGATGTCGTGGCGCGCGTAGCTGGCGCCGGCGCGCAGGCCGAAGCCGCCCCAGTTCCGGCCCAGGTACAGGCCCAGATGACGGGAACGGACTTCGCCGCGCGAACGCCGCGCGTCGAGCTGGGCGTCGCTACGGCCGATGCCGCCGAGCACGCCCAGGCGCCAGCCGTTGCCGAAGCGGTAGTCGTAGCCGAGCAGGCTGGCGTCGCCGGTGTAGCCGACTTCGCCGGCGTTGCCGTCGGCATGCAGGCTGCCGCCGTTCTTGAGCAACTGTATCCAGGCCGCGGACTCCGCCTCGCCCTCGGCAGCGCCATCGAACGCGCCGCTGCCGGCCTGCGCGCGCGCCAGCGACGCCTCGCGCACGTGGCGGCTGCCGTCGGTCAACACCGAGCGCACGCTCGCATGCAGCTCGCCGCTGAGCGCATCGAGTGCGTCCATGGCCTGGGCCGGGAACAGCTGGGTCAGCGGCTGCGGCAGGCCCTGGTTCATCGCCAGCGCATCGGCCGCGCCCGCTGCCGAACGCTGGTTGTACGTGCTGGCGGCGCTGGCGATGCTGGCGCCACGGACCACGTCGATGTCGACCCGGTCGGCGCCGTAGGCCAGATCGAACTTGAGGAAGGGCGAGAACGCGCTGTGGTCGATACCGGCGAAGCGGCCGTCGACGCCGGAGCTCGCCGACAGGATGCGGTAGCTCTGGCCGAGCAGATACGTGCCCGGGCTGTGGAATACCCGCACCGTGCCGCCTTCCAGGGTGGCGCGGCCATTGACCCGCAGCAGGTCGGATGCGGACGGCGCAGACAGCTCGACCTGGTAGATCGAACCCGCGGCCTGTGTGTAATCGCCGTCGATGGTCAGAGTGCCGATGGAATTGCCCGGCGCGATCGTGCCTTCGACCCGAGTCGTGCCCAGGTGGCCGCTGCCGCCGAGCGCGCCGCCCGTGCGCACCGTGGTGCTGCCGCCGAGCTGGCGGCCGTTGAACACGACCTTGCCGCCGACCACGTCGAGCCGGCCGCCGTTGAGCACGCCGCTGCTCGCGATCAAGCCCCAGCCGCTGTTGACGGTGAAGTCGAGGTCGTTGAGCGAGCCTTCGATGTTGGCCAGACCGCCGTTTACGTTGAGCGCGCTGCGATGCAGTTCGCCGGTCAGCAGCAGCTCGCCGCCGTCGACGTCGACCGCGCCGGCGAGCGTGTTGCTGCCCGCCAGTTCCAGCCGGCCCGCGCGCACGTCGGCGCCGGCGAAATCGTTGTCGCCGCTCAGGCGCAGCCAGCCCAGGCCGGACTTGCCCAGGCGGCCGGGGCCGCCTATGTCGTTGCTCCAATCGTCCCAGGCGTCGCCCTGCCAGACCTTGGCGCCGCCGGCGCGCTGGTTCATGACCACGTCGGTGTCCACGCGCAACTGACCCGGACCGTCGATGGCTTTCTTGAGATCGATCAGGCCCCAACCGTAGAGCTCGTCCACGCCCGGGTCGCCCAGGTCGGTGGCGGTGGTCAGCAGGATGTCGCGGATCTGCGGGTTGTCGAGATAGGGATAGCGCTCCATCAGCAGCGCCAATGCGCCGGTGACGTGCGGCGAGGCCATCGAGGTGCCGGTGTTGTCGCCGTAGCCGTAGTTCGGGTTCTGCGCGCCGATGTCCAGGCTCAGGGAACCGTCCGGGTTCCTGACCACGCGGCCGTCGATCTCGCCGTTGATCACGCTGGAGCGGATGTCGGTGCCGGGCGCGGCCACGCACCAGTCCTTGCTCAGGCCGCAGATGCTGGAGCTCTCGTCCAGGTTCAGATCGCGACCGACGTTGACCACGCTGAGCCAGTACTTCTCGATCTCCGGGACGAAGCGCGGCAGGGTCGCGTAGGCGCCGGCGATATTGCCGTAGCCGTTGCCGGCGGCCCAGACGTTGATCATGCCGCTGCGCAGCGAGGCATCGGCGAAGATGCGGTAGTAGTCGCCGTAGTCGGAGTATTCGCGGTCCAGCTCCTCGGGCGTGGTCGGCTCGGTGCCGTTGCCCCAGCTGTGGTTGATCGCGCGCACGCCCTGCGCGGCCATCTGGTCGAACATGCTGTTGAGCGCGCCCTCTCCCGGGCCCTGGGTCAGGGTGCGGCGCTGGATGCTGCCGTTCGGGGCGGTGTAGTACTCGTAGATGCGGTCGAAGAACAGCTTGGACGTGGTCAGCGACGCACCGGTGGCGACGCCGTGCATGCCGCGGCCATCGCGGTTGGCGGCCATGCTGCCGGCGACGTGGGTGCCGTGGCTGTTGTATTCCAGGATCAGGCGGATGCCGCTGCCGCCGAACGACAGGTTCGGCGGGATGCTGTCGCCGAGGTAGTAGGCCTGGATCTGGGCGATGTCGCCGTCGGACAGGAAGCAGGCGTCGGGGCCGCTGATCAGACTGGTGCTGGCGCAGCCCGGATCGCCGATGCGGATCGCGCGATGGTCGCGGCCGGCGAATTCAGAATGGTTCAGCACCGCACCGCTGTCGAACACGCCCAGGCGCACGCCGCGACCGCTGAGGCCGCGCGCGTAGGCGTACTCGGCGCCGATCGCGCCCAGACCCCAATCGGCATTGAATTCGCCGCTGCGCCAGCTCTCGGGATCGCCGATAACGCCGGCCTCCTGGTAGCCGCTCTGCGCGAAGGCCGGTGCGGCCGCGCCGAACAGCAGGCCGGAGAGGATCGCCGCCGACAGCGCCGAACGGGCGCGGCTGCAGACACGGTTGCGATCGTGACGACGACGGTGACCTGGTGCGTTTGCACTGCGTTGCATGCTGCCGATGCTCCTTCGAAGGCGGCGCGACGGGATCGCGTGGGGTGTCGTGAGGGATGAGGAGGGGTGCGCTGCGACGCGAGCCGCTCCCCTGGTCGACGGTGGATGCGGACCGTCGCCAACGCGACCCCTGGTATCCATCAACGCAATGGCGCCTGCGCCCCCTACCCCTGCTCGCGGCCATTCCCTGGTTCTACGCGAAATACACCGAGAACCTGCCAAGCTCGTGATGCGCGCGCCGACGCTCGCGCAGCAGACCGCCCACGCTCAGAAGCGGTAGGCCGCGCTCAACAGGTAGTAGCGTCCGCGCGGATCGTCGTAGGCGATGTCGTAGCCGCCCTTGGCGGTGTCGTAATTGACCGGCGTGCGGTCGCCGACATCGTGCACGTTGAGCGAGAAACGCCAGCGTTCGACGTTGTAGTCCAGGTTCAGATCGACCGTGCCCGAACCCGGATTGCGGCAGCGCCCGATCAGGACGTTGTGCTTGGGGCAGTCGCCGTCCGAGTCCACGATCCGCGACGAGCCCAGTGCGCGCAGGTTCACCGCCGTGGTCCAGTTGCCGTAGGCCCATTGCAGACCCGCCAGCGCGGTACGGTCCGGTGCGTTGTAGCCGGCATAGTCCAGGACCGGACTCTCGTCGTCGATGCGTCGCGACAACCGATCGAGATAGTTGCCGGCCAGGCGCAACGAGAACCGGCCCCAGCGCTGCGTCTGCAGGCGGTATTCGGCCTCGAACTCCCAACCGCGCACATGGGTCTCGCCGATGTTGTCGTAGTAGTCCTGCAGGCCGACCAGTCCGCCTTCTTCGTCGCGCTTGAACGAGCGCTCGCTCATCGCATTGCTGTCCGTGCCGCTCACGGCCAGGATCTCGTTGCGGCGATGGATGTCGAAATGGTCCAGCGCCAGACTGAAGCTGGAATTCGGCGCCCACACCAGGCCCAGGGTGTAGCTGCGCGAGGTTTCCGGCTTGAGCTCGGTGTTCTCGAACGCGCTGCGCGTGACCATGCACTGGGTCTCGCCGTTCGGCCCGACGACGGGATTGCCGCAGGGACCGAAGCCCGGATCCTGCACCACCGCACTCTGGTCGCTAACGTTGGGGCGGCGCAGTTCGTACAGCGACGGCGCGCGATAGCCGGTGGCCCAGGTACCGCGGAAGGTCAGCGTGTCCAGCGCGCTCCACTTCAGTCCCAGCTTGGGCGAAAGCTTATGACGGTAGCGTTCGCGATAGTCGGCGCGCAGCGCGAACTCGCCCTGCAGACGCGCGGCCAACGGCGCGCTGAGTTCGGCGTACAGCGCCGCGGTGATCTGGGAGCCGTCGACGCGCACCTTGGGCGGGCTGAGCGCGACGTCGTGTTCGACCATGCGCGGGTCGGGGCTGTTTTCCAACGCGTCGCGCCCCAGCTCCAGCCCTGCGGCCACGCGCGTGCGGCCGGCCGGCAGCGAGAACCAGGGGCCGTTGACGCCCAACGTGACCTGATCGAGTTCGGCCTTGCCGCGCGAGGTCAGGCGCGGCGAGAACGCGGCCATGGTGTCGCTGCCGTTGCGCGTGTTGAAGCGGTAGCTGAGGTTGCCGACCAGTTCGTAGAACGCGCTCAGGCTGACCATGCCGTCGATGTGGTTGACCACCGAATTCTCGTGATGGGCGTAGGCCGCGCTCCATTCCCAATCGCCGCGGTAGCTCTTGATGCCCACGCTCAGGTCCACGGTCTGAGCCACGCTGCGAGTACGGATCTGACCGGCGTCGTAGAAGGCGTAATACAGCGAGGTCATTTCGCCCGGAAAGAACGCGTCCGGGTGTTCGTCGGGCAAGGTCACGTTGCCGTAGAACGGCGCACCCAGCATTCGCTGCGACACTTCGCCCATGCGCAGATCGGCATAGACCTCGGTGTCGGCGCCGAAGGGCTGGCGCCAATGGGCATAGAACGAGGTGCGCTCGGCCTCGGGCTGCAGGCTGATCTGCTTGGCCGTGTCCAGGATGCAGCGGCCCTTGCTGTCGCGGTGCTGGCGCGGACAGGCCCACCAGAACGAGCCGGTTTCGTAACCGATATAGCCCAGCGGAATCCGCCAATCGCCCAGGCCGTCGCCGCTGCGGTCCATGGTCCGCCACGAGCGCTGCGCGCCGGACAGCGCGTCCTGCTGGAAATAATCGGCGCTGAGGAACAGGTTGCCGCCGCGCTTGAGATCGACCCCGGTGCTGACCGATACCCGGCGCTGCTTGGCGTCGTTACGGTCGGACACGCCCAGGCGCGCGATCACTTCCGAGCCCTGCTGATCCTTCTTCAGGATGATGTTGACCACGCCGGCCATGGCGTCGGCGCCGTAGATCGCCGAAGCGCCGCCGCGGATGATCTCGATGCGCTCGACGATGCTGAGCGGAATCCCGTCCAGGTCGGTCAGGCCGCCCAGTTCGGCCGAGATCAGGCCGTAGTTGGCGATGCGCTGGCCGTCGACCAGGAACAGGGTCGCGCGCGGCCCCAAGGCATTGAGGCTAGTGGTGGCGGCGGCCGCGAACGGCTGCTGGTAGGGCTGGCCGCCCTCGGACGCGACCGCGATCGGGTGGTGGCCGACCATGCCGGGCTGGAAGCGCAGCAGTTCGAACAGAGTCTGGTGGCCGCTGGCCTCGATTTCGCTGCGGCCGATCAGGGTCATGGGCGAGACCGGCACCGATTCCAGATCGCTGCGCGGAATGTGGCTGCCGGTGACGTGGACCGGTCCCAGATTGGTCGGCTCTTCGATGCGCGGCGGCGGCGGTGCCGGACGCGGCGGCTTGGGCTTGGTAACCACCACCGGCTTGGGCGCGGGCTGCAACAGGAAGGTGTCGTCGTTGACCTTGACCACGAGCAGGCCGCTGCCCTGCAGCAGCCGCTCCAGCGCCTGCGCCGGAGTCAGCTCGGCGCGCAGGCCGGCGCTGCGCTTGCCAGCGACCAGGACCGGGGCGTAGATGATCTGGATCCGGCTCCGAGTGGCCAGCGCCTGCAGCGCGTCGTCGAGCGCACCGGCTCGGATCGCGAAGCGTGTGGCGGCCGACGGCGCGGCCGCGGCGGTCTGTGTGCCCTGCGCTGCGAGGCACAACAAGAACGCACTAGAGATGGCTAACGTGTGCCTAGAACTGGCCATTCATCCGGTGCGTCTTTCCCCCCGAGCGAGCAACCATACGGAAGCCCGGGAACGCCTGCAACGCGACGCCACTATTGGTTGCACATGGCGGGCCCCGGCTTCACTGGCGCGCGGCGTGGAGCAGGATTTCGTGCTCGCCCACGCGCCGCGACTGCAGCGACCAGCCGCGTTCCAAAGCCGCCAGCAGGGCGCCCTGATCGTCGATGTGGAACACGCCGCTGACCTTGAGCGCACCCAGCTCCGGCTGTTCCAGGCGCAACTGGGTCTTGGAATAGCGGTTCATCTCGCCCAGCAACTGGTCGAGGCGACGGTTCTTGAACACCAGGTCGCCCTGCGGCCAGGCCTGGGCCACGGCCAGGTCCAGCGGACGCTTGGCCGCGAGCGCGCCGCTGCCGTCGATGCGGACCTGCTCGCCCGGCGCCAGGGTGCTGACCGCGCGCGCGGCATCGGCGCCGACCGCGACCTCGACCACGCCCTCGATCAGGCCGACATCGACCGCCGCGCCGTCGCGGCTGACCTGGAAGGTGGTGCCGATATCGCGGATGGTGCCGGCCCCGGCCTTGACCAGGAACGGGCGCGGCGCGCGGCCGCTGCCGGTATCCCCGCCGACCGCGAACTGGACCCGCCCCTGGGCGACCTCGACCGTGCGCACATCGCGGTCGAAGCGTGTGGTCACCGCCGAATGGGTGTCCAGCAGCAGGGTGGTGCCGTCGCTCAGGACGACGCTGCGCTGCTCGCCGATGGACGTGGCGTAGCGCTCGATCTGGGCCGGCGGCGCGCGTTGCATCCACGCCGCCACGCCGATCGCGACCGCCAGGGTCGCGGCGATTGCCGCGCCCGGGGCCAGCCAAGGGTGCAGGCCGCCGCCGCGCCGGGCGGTGTCGCGCCGCGCCGCCCGCGCGGCCGCGCGCAGCAACTCGTCGTCGCCCAGTGCGGCCGACAGCTCGTGGATACGCTCGACCTCGCGGTAATCGCGGGTATTGGCCGGCGACTGCCCTAGCCAGCGCTCGAAGGCCTCGCGGTCCCGGGCGTCGCTGTCGGGCGCGTTCAGCCGCGCCACCCAGGCTTCGGCCTGGTCCGGTTCGTCGTATCGGTTCGAATTCGCGCTTGCGGTATTCATGCGCCACCTGCCATGTCAGGTAGATTTTCTCTCAGACGCAAGCGCAACAGGACCAGCGCGCGGCCGATATGTTTCTCCACAGCCTTGATGGAGATCCCACAATGGCGCGCGATCTCGGTATAGCTCATGCCTTCGATGCGGTTGAGCAGGTAGACCTGCCGGCACTTGGTCGGCAGCCGCAGGATCGCCTCACGCACGCGCGCCAGCTCCTGTTGGTTGGCCACGCGCTGGTCGTGGGCGAGGTCCGCCGACGGCAAGCCGTGGAAATGCTGGTCGAAGCTCACGTGCGCCGACGCGTGCTGGCTCTGCTGGCGGCGGCCGCGGTCGTTGAGCTCGTTCATCGCGATCCGGTACATCAGCAGCTTGAGCTGCTCGGCCGGCTGGCCGCGGTAGCGCATCAGCCGGACCAGGCTTTCCTGGGCGATGTCCTTGGCGTCCTCCTCGCCGGTGCGCTTGCTCAAGAAGCGGACCAGGGCCTCGCGGTGCTCGAGCACGAAGCGCTCGAAGCCGTCGTCGCCGCGCGGGTACGGCGCGGGGTGCTCCGGCTCGGGCGGATCCGAATAGGCGTTCATATAGGCGTGATGCACGGGGCGAACCAAGGGCTCAGGCCGCCGCGGCGCGGCGACGGTACGACAGACCGTGGCGCTGGGCGCCGGCTGCTGCGCTGGAAACCAGATCGTTCATCGGCACCTGCCCCTGTTGGCGTTGCGTGGTAACACCGGAACGGCCGCGCTGGGCGGCGAACCGGCATGCGCTAGCTTTGTAACATGGAATCCGCTAGCCCCAAGGAGGGCCGGCGACTGTGCCGAAGCCGGTCAAGCGCGACCCTCATCGCAATCCTGCAACGCGATCCGGCTCGTGGAACCCTACCCAACTCGGCTAGAATCTCAGGGTTTGCTCACCCAGAGGTCCGTATGTCCCAGCTCGCCTGTCGCCGTGTCCTGCTCAAGTTGTCCGGCGAGGCGCTGATGGGGGACGAGGACTACGGCATCGACCCCAAGGTGATCGGCCGGCTCGCCCGCGAGGTGGTCGAGGCCCAGCACGCCGGGGCCGAGGTCGCGCTGGTGATCGGCGGCGGCAACATCTTCCGCGGCGCCGGCCTGGCCGCCGGCGGCATGGACCGGGTCACCGGCGACCAGATGGGCATGCTCGCCACCGTGATCAACGCGCTGGCGATGCAGGACGCGCTGGAGAAGCTCGGCGCCAAGGCGCGGGTGATGAGCGCGATCAAGATCAACGACGTCTGCGAGGACTACATCCGCCGACGCGCGATCCGCCATCTGGAAAAAGGCCGCCTGGTGATCTTCGCCGCCGGCACCGGCAATCCCTTCTTCACCACCGACTCGGGCGCCGCCCTGCGCGCGATCGAGATCGGCGCCGACCTGCTGCTCAAGGCGACCAAGGTCGACGGCGTCTACGACAAGGACCCGAAGAAGCACAGCGATGCGGTCCGCTACGACAAGCTCAGCTACGACCAGGTGATCGCGCGCGATCTGCAGGTCATGGACACGGCCGCGTTCGCGCTGTGCCGCGACAGCGACCTGCCGCTGCGCATCTTCGACATGAGCCAGCCGGGCGTGCTGCTGCGGATCCTGCGCGGCGAGAATATCGGCACCTTGGTGCAGGGGCGCGGCTGATCGCCTTGTCGCAGCGGCCACGGACCGCACCCGGCCCGCGGCCCGACCCGTAGAGGGCTGCGCATGACCACGCTGCACGAGGCGAATCTGTCGGGCATGCCCGACCACGGGGTACTGGATGCCCCCTGGTCCTACGACATAGTCGAAGTTCGCTACGTCGCCGAGGCACATCCGTTCGGAACGCTCGACCTCGTCCTCCAGAAGGACGACCGCCGTCTGGTGCTGCGCTTCACCGATGCGCACGAACTCCAGATCGATCCAGGCTTTCCGTACTCCTACATGGGCCTGGAGATCCTGGACGTGTCCAGCATCGGCTGGGACCACACACGGATCCGGGTCGAGGGCTTCGAGGATGCGCCCGGCATCCGCTTCTGGGCCCGCGACGTGCATCGCCTGGAGGCCTGAAAGCCGCGCTGTAATAGTGTTCGCGCGCATGACCGTGGCAGCATCCGCGCATGCACTCGCACAGCCACGATCACGCCGCGAACGGCACTCGCGCGTTCGCCTTCATCACCCTGATCAACCTCGCCTACACCGCGCTCGAGGCCGGTTACGGTTTCGCCACCAATTCGCTGGCGCTGTTGTCCGACGCGCTGCACAACCTCGGCGACGTGCTCGGCCTGGGCCTGGCCTGGGGCGCGGCGGTGCTGGCCAAGCGCGCGCCCACCGACCGCCACACCTACGGCTGGCGCCGCGCCACCCTGCTTTCGCCTTTGGCCAACGCGCTGCTGCTGGTAGCGTTCTCCGGCGCCCTGGCCTGGGAGGCGATCCGCCGCTTCAGCGCCCCACCGGAAATCCCGGCGCTGCCGGTGATGGTGGTCGCCGCGATCGGCATCGCCGTCAATCTGGGGGCGGCCTGGTTCGTGCGCGACGGCCATGCCCAGGACCTCAACCGCCGCGGCGCCTTCCTGCATCTGGTCGCCGACGCCGCGGTGTCGCTGGCGGCGGTGCTGGCCGGCGCCGGCATGTGGTGGCTGGGCTGGGAATGGCTGGACCCGGCGATCGCGCTGCTGATCGGCGTCGTGGTCGCGGTCGGCGCGTTCGGGCTGCTGCGCGAAAGCTTCAATGCGGCGATGGACGCGGTGCCGCGCAGCATCGACCAGACCCAGGTCGCGGCCTTCCTGGCGCAGCAGCCGGGCGTGGTCGCGGTCCATCATCTGCATATCTGGTCGCTGGGCGCGGGCGAAATCGCGATGACCGCGCACCTGGTTCGCCCGGACGACAGCGACCACGACGTGTTCATCGACCGCCTGAACCACGCGCTCGACGAGCGCTTCGGCATCAACCATCCGACCCTGCAGGTCGAGCACGGCCGCAGCTGCGAACACGACCGCCACGACCGCGCGCCGCACGGCGATCACGCCCACGAGCATTGACTCCGGCGCCCGCGCGGCGCCCCCGGAACCGGCGCCGGGCCTGCCTTCAGGCCGCAAATGCGGCCACGGGCCTATATAATCCCGCGATTACCGTTCATAAGGACCGGAGCCGGCGATGCTCAACGACATCAAGAAAGACGCCCAGACCCGCATGGCCAAAAGCGTCGAAGCGTTTCGCCACGACCTGACCCGGGTCCGCACCGGCCGCGCCTCGACCGCGCTGGTCGACCACCTCAAGGTCAACTACTACGGCTCCGACATGCCCCTGTCGCAGGTCGCCAGCGTCGCCATCTCCGATGCCCGCACCCTGATGATCACGCCCTGGGAAAAGCAGATGGTCGGCCCCGTCGAGAAGGCGATCCTGGCCTCCGACCTCGGCTTGACCCCGAACACCGCCGGCACCGTGATCCGGATCAACCTGCCCGCCCTCACCGAGGAGCGCCGCAAGGAGCTGACCAAGCACGTGCACGGCGAAGGCGAAACCGCCAAGATCGCGATCCGCAACATCCGCCGCGACGCCAACCATCAGGTCAAGGAACTGCTGAAGGACAAGCAGATCACCGAGGACGAGGCCGGCCGCAGCGAAACCGACATCCAGAAGATCACCGACAGCGCGATCAAGGACGTCGACGAGGTGATCAAGGCCAAGGAACAGGAACTGATGGCGGTCTGAGGCCGCGCCGTCCGCGCGGCCGCGTCCGTCCGGCATCGAACTTTCGCCGACCGCGCCGGTCCGCTACTGACCTGTCCGGGCAGGCCCGATGCACAGATCTTGAGCACCGAGCCCGCGCACGACCGGCCCGCGCCCGCAGCGCGGACCGGCCGCTCGCCGCCCTGAACCCGCCTACTCCATCCGCTTCCAGGTCCGCCGCCGGCTCCATGCCTTCCGATTCCGCCCCCGCCGCGCCGCTGGTCCCGCGCCACCTCGCCGTCATCATGGACGGCAACGGTCGCTGGGCCGAACGCCGCCGTCGCCCGCGCATGATCGGGCACCGTGCCGGCGCGCGCGCGGTCGACGTCTGCATCGATTTCTGCATCGAGCGCGGGATCCAGGCGCTGACCCTGTTCGCCTTCTCCAGCGAAAACTGGGGCCGGCCCGAGGACGAGGTCGGCGCGCTGATGAAGCTGTTCCTCAACGCCCTGGAGCGCGAGGTCGACGAACTCGACCGGCGCGGCGTTCGGGTGCGCTTCATCGGCGAGCGCGAGCGCTTCTCGGCCCCGATCCGCGAGCGCATGGCCGCCGCCGAACGCCAGACCCAGGGCAACGGCGTGCTCCACCTGACCGTCGCCGCCAGCTACGGCGGGCGCTGGGACATCGCCCAGGCCGCGCGTTCGCTGGCCCAGGACGTGGCCGCCGGCCGCCTGGCCCCCGAGGCCGTGAACGAGGCCGCGCTGGCCGCACGCATGGCCCTGGCCGATCTGCCGGCGCCGGACCTGTTCATCCGCACCGGCGGCGACACCCGGATCAGCAATTTCCTGCTTTGGCAGCTGGCCTACACCGAACTGTGGTTCACCGATGCGTTGTGGCCGGAACTGGATGCGGCCACACTCCAGCGCGCCCTCGACGATTTCGCCCGCCGGGAACGCCGCTACGGCCTGACCGGCGCGCAGATCGCCGCGCGCTCCAACGATTCCGACGAGACCGCTGCATGACCCGAACCCGCCTGATCGCCGCGCTGGTAATGACCCCGTTCGCGATCGCGGCGATCCTGTTGCTGCCTACGCCCTGGGTGATGGCGGTGGCCGCGGTGCTGTTCCTGATCGGGCTGTGGGAGTGGTTCGACCTGGCCGAGATCGAAGACACCCTCTCGCGCACCGTGCTGCTGGCCGCCAACCTGGCGCTGATGGTCGCGATCGTCTGGGCCTCGCGCTCGGGCGCGCCCGAGGTCGCCGGGGTGCCGTCGATGGTGCTGTTCAAGATCGCCTCCCTGGTCGGCGTGATCTGGTGGCTGCTTGCCCTGTTCTGGCTGCAGCGTTACCAATTCGCGAGCAACCACGAGTCCTATGCGCGCGCATTCAAGCTCGCCGCCGGCGCGCTCAGCGTGATCCCGGCCTGGTGCGCATTGACCTGGATCCACGCCGGCCAGCCCAACGGCCATCGCTGGCTGCTGACCGCACTGGCCATCGTCTGGGCCGCCGACAGCGGCGCCTACTTCGCCGGGCGCAAGTTCGGCCGGCTCAAGCTGGCGCCGCGGGTCAGTCCCAACAAGACCATCGAAGGCCTGGTCGGCGGCGTGCTGGCCGGCGTCGCGGTCGGCATCGCATTCGCGACGTTCGCCGGCGCCCAGCCGGCGCAGTTGCCAGCGGTAGCCCTGGTCGCGTTCGTGGCGGTGCTGTTCTCGGTGGTCGGCGATCTGTTCGAGAGCCTGCTCAAGCGCCATGCCGGCGTGA
>CAMLID010000075.1 GCA_946480055.1 uncultured Lysobacter sp.
AAACCTTTTTTCCTACCGCTTCCCGCCTTCCGTTCAGGCCGTTCGGCCGTCCCGTCTAGTGGGCCGCGCATCTTACAGCAGGCTTCGAATTCGTCAACCGATTTCGTCACCGCTTTCGCTGCGCCCCGCGTCGATCAGTGAAGCGTCTCAGCGGGGCGCGCATTGTGCACACGCACAACGGATTTGGGAAGAGCGTTTTCGCGATTTCCTTAAAGTTTTTCGCGAAATCTTTTGCGCAAGCCTCAGCCGGCGAGCAAACGCACGCGCACCACACGCTTGCCCACCGCGAGCAAGCCGTCGAAACCGGCGATGAAAAAGCGCTGCGGGTCTTCGATCAGCTCGTTGTCGACGCGCACGGCGCGCTCCTTGAGCTTGCGGTTGGCTTCGGAATTGCTGGGCGTGAGTCCGGCCGCGGTGAGCAGGGCGGCGATGCGCAGCCCTTCCACGGAAACGGCTATTTCACGCGCTTCCAGCAGATCCCGGTCGACGCCGGCGCCACGCGAGGCATTGATGTTCTGCCACGCCAGTACGGCGCGCCGGGCCGCGTCGCTGCCGTCGAAACGCGCCGCGAGCTCTTCGGCCAGGCGCAGCTTGATGCCGGTGGCGAACGCGCCCTGGCGGTCGTCGCCCTCCATCGCGTCGTACTCCGCGCGCAGCGCGCGCGCATCGGCCGGACCGATGTCGAAGCTGAGCAATTCGATCCAGCGCCACATCAGGGCGTTGTCGATGCGCATGGTCTTCTGGACGATGTCGATCGCGGGCTCGTTGATGCCGATGTAGTTGCCCAGCGATTTGGACATCTTGGCCACGCCGTCCAGGCCTTCCAACAAGGGCATGGTCAACACGATCTGGGCCGGCTGGCCGTGATGCTCCTGCAGGCCGCGGCCCATCAGCAGATTGAACTTCTGATCGGTGCCGCCGAGCTCGACGTCGCACTCCAGCGCGACCGAGTCGTAGCCCTGCACCAGGGGATACAGGAATTCGTGGATCGCGATCGACTGCTGGGCGGCATAGCGCTTGGCGAAATCGTCGCGTTCGAGCATGCGCGCGACCGTGTGCTGGCCGGCGAGCTTGATCATGTCGGCCGCGCTCATCTTGCCGAACCACTCGGAGTTGAAGCGGACCTCGGTCTTGTCGCGGTCCAGGACCTTGAACACCTGGTCGGAGTAGGTCTGGGCGTTGGCCAGCACGTCCTCGCGGGTCAGCGGCTTGCGGGTGACGTTCTTGCCGGTCGGGTCGCCGATCATTCCGGTGAAGTCGCCGATCAGGAAGATCACCTGATGCCCCAGGTCCTGGAACTGCCGCATCTTGTTGAGCAGGACGGTATGGCCCAGGTGCAGGTCGGGGGCGGTCGGGTCGAAGCCGGCCTTGATCCGCAGGGGGCGGCCGAGCTTGAGACGGGCCTCGAGCTCGTCGAGCTTGAGGATCTCGTCGGTGCCGCGGCGGATCAGGTCTAGGGCGTCTTGGACGGTGGCGGGGCTGGAAGCGGACAAGGGGAGGGCTCGCGTGGCGGACGCGGACGCCGAATTGCGACCGCGGTCTATGAATGGAGTTAACAGGGAGTTAAAACTTACCGCAATGACCTGCGGACAAAAACCCTATTCAGGTCAAGGGTTTGACGCACGTTGCTCGCATGTCTATGGTAACGCCGCTACGCGGCCTTCACACCTTTCGCAGGGGATTCCACCAATGACTGCACCCGTTTCCGGTCCGGACCGGCGCGAACGCCTGAAGGCACTGCGTGAGGCCGCTCTGCACCGACCGGTGCTGGCACGTCATCTTTCCGATGGATTCACCGGCCGCTGGTCGCGCCGTCAATGGGTGCAGGCCAGCCTGTTCGCGACCATGGGCATGCTGGTGCTGGCGATCGTGCCGGGCTTCAGCCCGAGCAACGCCAAGCCGCTGCATGCCGCGCGCCAGTCGCTGGCCTTGGCGCTGCCGCCGCTTCCGCTGGCGCGGGTCAAGGGCCAGACCGGCGACAGCTGGCAGCTGGTGCGGGTCGACCGCGGCCAGACCCTGGGCTCGGTGTTCAAGCAATTGGACATCCCGGCCTCGACCATGCGGCAGATCCTCGAGCAGCCGGGCGCCAAGCAGGCGCTGACCCGGATGAAGCCGGGCACCGAACTGGCCTTCGACATGCCGGTCAACGGCACGCTGCGCAGCTTCCGCTACGACCGCGACGACAGCCATCAGATCGAACTGAGCCTGGACGGCGGCAAGATCTACCAGAAGGTGATCGCGCGCCCGAGCGAAATCCGCACCGTGGTGCTCAGCGGCAAGGTCGGTTCTTCGTTGTTCCGCTCGGCACGCAAGGTCGGCCTGAGCCCCAACAACATCCGCACGCTGACCGACGACATCTTCAAGTACGACATCGACTTCAACGAAGACGTCGGCGCCAACGACCGCTTCAGCGTGGTGGTCGAGCAGACCTGGCGCGAAGGCGAGCTGGTCAGCACCGGCCCGGTGCTGGCGGCGACCTTCACCAGCGACGGCAAGCTGCACACCGGCTTCCGTTTCGAGCGCGACGGCAAATCCGAGTACTTCACCGGCGACGGCCGTCCGCTGAAGAAGAGCTTCATCCGCATGCCGATCCCGTACGCGCGCCTGAGCTCGGGCTTCGGCGCACGCCGCCACCCGGTGCTGGGCCGCATGCGCATGCACAAGGGCGTGGACTACGCCGCCGGCAGCGGCACCCCGATCATGGCCGCCGGCGACGCGCGGGTGCAAACGGCCGGCTGGATGGGCGGCTACGGCAACGCGGTGGTCCTGGACCACGGCCGCGGCTACACCACGCTGTACGGGCACATGTCGCGGATCGGCAAGATCCGTCCGGGCCAGCGCATCGCCCAGGGCACGGTGATCGGCTACGTCGGCAGCACCGGCATGTCGACCGGGCCGCACCTGCATTACGAATTCCGGGTCAACGGCGTGCACCGCAATCCGCTGTCGATCACCATGCCGCCGCCGGAGCCGCTGAGCGGCGCGGCGCTGGCGCAGTTCCGCTCGCAGACCGGTGTCGCGCTGGCGCGCATCCGTCAGGTCGAGAACATCATCTACGCCGACGCCACCCCGACCCCGAACCCGATGGCGCGCGCGCTGGCCACCAAGAAGAAGACCAAGGCCTGAGGCCTGACCTGAGGCCTGAAGTGCCCGTAAACACGCAGGCCCCCGCCGCGGGGCTGTTCGTCGGCCTGATTTCCGGCACCAGCGCAGACGGCATCGACGCCGCGCTGGTGCGTTTCGACGCCACGCAGCATTGCGAACTGGTCCTGGGCCGCACCTACCCGTGGCAGGACGCGCTGCGCGCCCGCCTGGTCGCGCTGGGCCAGGGCGGCGACGCGCAGTCGCTGGAAGAATTGGGCACGCTCGATGTGCAGATCGCCGATGCCTTCGCCGAGGCCGCGCTGGCCTTGCTGGACGAGGCCGGGGTCGGCGCCGCCGACGTCAACGCGATCGGCTCGCACGGCCAGACCGTGCGCCACCGCCCCGAGGGCGCGCTCTACAACGGCCGCCATCCCTTCACCTGGCAGCTCGGCGACGGCCACCGCATCGCCGAGCGCTGCGGCATCGCCACGGTCGCCGACTTCCGCCGCCGCGACGTCGCCGCCGGCGGCCACGGCGCGCCGCTGGTGCCGGCCTTCCACGCCGCCCAGCTGCACGTGGCCGACGAGGACCGCGCGGTGCTGAACCTGGGCGGGATCGCCAACTACACCCTGCTCCCGGCCAGCGGCGCGGTGCGCGGCTTCGACACCGGCCCGGCCAACTGCCTGATGGACGCCTGGCACCTGCTGCACCGCGGCGGCGCCTACGACGCCGACGGCGAGTTCGCCGCACAGGGCGAGTCCGATCCGGAGCTGCTGGCGCGCCTGCTCGACGAGCCCTGGTTCGCGCTGCCGCCGCCCAAGAGCACCGGCCGCGAGCACTTCCACCTCGATTGGGTGCGCTCGCGCCTGAGCGGTAAGGAGCGCGTCGAGGACGTGCAGGCGACGTTGCTGGAGCTGAGCGCGATCACCGTCGCCGACGCCCTGCGCGCGCAGCAGCCCGGCACGCGCCGGGTGCTGGCCTGCGGCGGCGGCGTGCGCAATGCGCAGTTGCTGCGGGCGATCGCCGCGCAGTTGCCGGACGTCGTTCTGGAGTCCACCGCGGCCTACGGCCTGGACCCGGATTTCGTCGAAGCCATGGCCTTCGCCTGGCTGGCGCGGCAGACCCTGGCCGGCTTGCCCGGCAACCTGCCCAGCGTGACCGGCGCGCGCGGTCCGCGCGTGCTCGGCGTGGTTTATCCGGCCTGATTCTTGCCGGAAGGCACGTCGTCGATCAGTTTCTGCAGGTCGGCGTCGATCTGGCTCACGCCCGCATGGCCCCACTCGCCCTCGTCGACCGGACGCGGCGCGCGCCCGATCAGGGAATAGCCCGGATCGCTGGGCACGCTTTCCAGGGCCATGATCGCGGCCTTCAGGGCACTGGCATCGGTATCGCTGAAGCGCGCGGCCATTTCGGTCTCGCAGGCGAACAGGCCGTGCTCCAGCAGGTGCATCAGCGCTTCGTCCGGGGACCAGTTGCGGGCCTCGGCGACCCGGCGGATGCGTTCGGCCAGCACCGGGTCGATGTCGTGCAGGACAATATCGGTCATTGCCGCACTTTACCTCAGCAAACCGTGGGTTTTGTGCATGAACGTCGGTGAATCGTGAGCGCGGTCGCGCGCATGTTCAGGCGACGGTGGCCGGCGCCGCCACCGGACGCCGCATCACCAGCAGCAGGCACAACAAAAGCGCCGGAATGCCGATCAGCGCGGTGCCGATGAAGAACAGCGAATACGCCTCCAGCAAGGTGCGGCCGGTTTCCAGGTGCTCCACCGCGACCCCCGACAGCCCCTTGAGGAACTTGCCGGGCATGGCATAGAACGAACTCAGCAGGGCGTACTGGGTGGCGGTGTAGCCCACGCTGGTCAGGCTGGACATGTAGCCGACCAGGGCCACGCCGGCGTAGCCGTTGCTGAAGTTGTCGATCGCCATGACGATCGCGAACACGGTCGGGTCGCCGCCGTGCAGGGCCAGATAGGCGAAGGCCAGGTTGGAGCCCGGGCCCAGCACCGCGCCCACCAGCAGGGTCGGGACGAAGCCGAAGCGGATCGCGCTCAGGCCGGCCGCGGCGATGCCAACGATGGTCGCGATGGTGCCGATCGAGCCGCGCACCGCGCCCACGGTCTCCTTGCCCACGCCCAGGTCGGCGTAGAACGGGTTGGCCATCGGCCCGAGCACGAAGTCGGGCAGCCGGTACAGGCTGATCGCCAGCAGCATCAGCAGCGCCCATTGGCCGTGGGTGCGCAGGAACATCAGCAGCGGGCCGAGCACCGCGTCGAAGAAGCGCAGCAGCGGCCGCACCAGCGGCCGCGACCAGGTCGCCTCGGGCACCGGCGGCCCGTCCTTGGGGCGACGCATGAGCAGCCACAGCGCCAACGACACGCCGACCGCGAACACGGCGTCGAGGTAGCTCCAGCCGGCGTCCCAGAAATTGTGCTTGGCGACCTGGAAGGCCACCGCGAGCACGCCGATCGCCAGGGCCGCGAGCCAGCGCACCACCATCGCGTCGGACACGCCGAGCTTCTCGTCGGCCGCATCGACGATCTCGATCACCGGCTCGGCGGCGGATACGCGCGCCTCGCGCGCCAGGAACACCGCCGCCATGCCCACGCCCAGCAGCAGCGCCATGACCTCGTAGGACACCGCCCAGCCTACGCGCGCGGCCATGATCAGGATCAGCGAATCGGTGACCAGCAGCGCGCTGCGGTAGCCCAGTGCGCCGCTCGCGGTCAGCAGGCCCTGCTGCTCGTTGCTGTCGGCGCTTTCGATGCGCCAGGCGTCGATCACGATGTCCTGGGTCGCCGAGGCGAACGCGACCACCAGCGCCAGCGCGCCGAACACCAGCAAGTGGTTCAGCGCCAAGCCGCCGAGCATCAGCTGGCCCTTGTGCGGTTCGACCAGGGCCATGCCCAGCAGCGCGGCGCTGGCGACCAGCTGCGACAGCAGCATCCAGCCGCGGCGGCGCCCGAGCCAGCGCCCGAACAGCGGCGCATAGGCCTTGTCGACCAGCGGCGCCCACAGGAATTTCAGCGAGTACGCCAGCCCGACCCAGGACAGGAAGCCGATCGTCGACAGCTCGATCGCGTTCTCGCGCATCCAGAACCCGAGCGTGTTGCCGACCAGGTAGATCGGGATGCCCGAGCTGAAGCCCAGCAGCAGCATCGCCAGCACCTTGGGCTCGCGCAGGCTCTTGAGCACCTGCCGCCAGCCCGGACGCGGCTTCGCCGCGGCGGCGTCAGAGCTCATAGTCGACGATGAACGGGGCGTGGTCGGAGAAACGCGGTTCCTTCTGGATCGCCCAGCCGCGCAGGCGATCGCGCAGGCCCGGGGTCACCAGCTGGTAGTCGATGCGCCAACCCACGTCGTTGCCGCGCGCGCCGCCGCGGTTGCTCCACCAGGTGTAGTCCTGCCCTTCGGTGTTGAGCGCGCGGTAGGCGTCGACCCAGCCCTCGTCGTCGCCGCACAGGCCGTTCAGCCACTCGCGCTCGGGCGGCAGGCAGCCGGAGTTCTTCTGGTTGCTGGTCCAGTTCTTGATGTCCAGGCGGCTGCGCACGATGTTCCAGTCGCCGCACAGCACGTACTCGCGGCCGCTGCGCCGCCACTCGTCCAGCTTGGGCTTGAGCCAGTCCATGACCTCGAACTTGAAGCCCTGGCGCAGCTCGCCCGAGGAACCGGACGGGATGTAGAACGAAACTACGCTGAGATTGCCGAAACGCGCTTCGATGTAGCGGCCTTCGTCGTCGAACGGCGCCCAACCCATCGCGGTGCGGACCTCGTCGGGCTCGCGCTTGCTGTAGATCGCGACGCCGCTGTAGCCCTTCTTGGTGATCGCGTCGCGGAAGTAGGCGCGGTAGCCCTCGGGCAGAAACGCCGGGCCGGTGAGCTGGTGCTCCTGTGCCTTGGTTTCCTGGATGCACAGCACGTCGGCGTTCTGGGTGCGGAACCACTCGAAGAAGCCCTTGGTGGCCGCCGAACGCAGGCCGTTGGCATTGAAGCTGATGATGCGCATGCGCACTCCGGAGCGTAATGCGGCCGATCATAGCAATGGCCCGGGCGCCGGTGGCCTATCATGCCGGGCATGTCAGTAGTCCCCGCCGCGACCGCGACCGTCCGCGTCGTCCCCGTCGACGACGCGCTCGCCGACGCGGTGCGCGCGCTGCGGGTCGCGCCCGAGCAACTGCAGTTCGTCGGCGACACCGCGTTCAACCTCGACGACACCCGCCGCGATCCGTCCAGCGAGGCGATGGCGGTGCTGGCCGGCGACCGGGTGATCGGCTTCTACCGGCTCGACTTCAACCCCGAGGCGGTCGGCGGCCGCGCCTTCGACGAGCTCAGCGTGGGCCTGCGCGCGGTGGTGATCGACCGCGAGCGCCAGGGCCGCGGCTACGGCGCCCGGGCCATGGACGCCTGTTGCGACGACCTGCGCCGGCGCCACCCGCAGCATCGGCTGCTGGCACTGACGGTCAACTGCCGCAATCTCGCCGCGATCGCCGCCTATCGGCGCTCCGGTTTCGTCGACACCGGCGAACTGTTCCTGGGCGGCGCCGCCGGCCCGCAGCATCTGATGCTGCGCCGACTGCAGCCGCCCGCCACCGATCGATCACCCGCCCCCAGCACGCCCCCATGACCGACCACCGCTCCCGCTTCCTCCAGCTCGCCCTGCGCGCCGACGCCCTGCGCTTCGGCGAGTTCACCCTCAAGTCCGGCCGCAGCAGCCCGTATTTCTTCAACGCCGGCCGCTTCGACTCCGGCGCCGCGCTGGCCGAACTGGCCGGCTGCTACGCCGACGCCATCGACGCCCACGGCCTGGGCTTCGATCTGCTGTTCGGGCCGGCCTATAAGGGCATTCCGTTGGCGACCGCGCTGGCCTGCGAATACGCGCGCCGCGGCCGCGACCTGCCGCTGGCGTTCAACCGCAAGGAAGCCAAGACCCACGGCGAGGGCGGCAGCCTGATCGGTGCGCCGCTGGCCGGCCGCCGCGTGCTGATCGTCGACGACGTGATCACCGCCGGCACCGCGATCCGCGAAGCGCTGGCGATCATCGCCGATGCCGGCGGCAGCGCGGCCGGCATCGTGATCGCGCTGGACCGCCAGGAGGCCGTCGACCCGGCCACATCGCGACGCTCGGCGGCAGAAACTGTCGCAATCGAACAAGGCCTGCCGGTGATCGCCGTCGCCAGCCTCGCCGACCTGCTCGCCTTCACCGGCGAAAGCGCCGAGTTCGGCGCCCAGCGCGAGCGCCTGCTCGACTACCGCGAGCGCTACGGCAGCCGCGCCGAGGCTTGAATCCGGCAGCCGCGCGTCCGGCCGGTCAGGCCCGGCCGGGCGCGTGGGCGAAATCGTGACGGCGGTTGCACGCGCGAGGTGCTTGTATGGCCCGACTCTTGCGTCAGTTCTATCCCATGACCCATGCATCGCGATGGCAGGGAGCCGACATGAACCCGAAGCCCCAGACTTTTAAGACCCAGACTCTGCTGACGGGCGCCATGCTGCTTGCCCTGGCCGCGACCGCCGCGGTCGCGCAGGACACCCCCAAGAAAAAGCTCTACTGCTGGAACGAGAACGGCCGCAAGGTCTGCGGCGACGCCCTGCCGGCCAGCGCGGTCGACAGCGCGCGCACCGAGTTCAGCGCCAAGAGCGGCCTGGCCACCGCCCAGGTCGCCCGCGCGCTGACCGCCGAGGAACGCGCCGCCGCCGCTACCCAGGCCGAAGCCGCGCGCATCGCCGCGATGGCCGAAGAAGCCAAGGCCCGTCGCGACATCGCCATGGCCCAGTCCTACGCCACCGAGGCCGACCTGCGGCGCGCGTTCCAGGAACGCATCGCGGTGATGGACGAAACCGTGAAGGCCTCGCAGCTGGGCGTCCAGGGCCGCCGCCAGAGCCTGCTCAGCCTGCTGCGCAAGGCCGGCGAGGACGAGCTCAGCGGCAAGCCGGTGGGCAGCGGCCTGTCCGACAACATCCGCAACCAGCACGCCGAGCTGTTGCGACAGCAGAACATCCTGGCCCAGCAGAAAGCCGAGCGCGCCACCATCGACGAAGACCTGACCGCGGCGCTGCAGCGCTACACCACGATGAAGGCCGCCGAGGCGGCGCGCGCGGGCGGTTGATGCAGCCAGCATCGCGTGAGCGGATGCGGATTGAGGGAGTCAACCGACCGAAGGCGCCGCGGGTTCCTCGGCGCCGAAAGCAAAACGACTGGCCTGGGCCGGTCGTTTGCGTTTCCGACGATGCCGGCGCGCTGCCGGCCCCCACGATCAGAACGGCAGGTTGAGCGTCGGGTCCACCGCCAGCAGCTGGCTGCGGAACGCGGCCTGGATGCGGCCCAGCGATTCGCGCGAGTCGGCGTCGAAGCGCAGCACCAGGATCGGGGTGGTGTTGGACGCGCGCACCAGGCCCCAGCCGTCGGCGTAGTCCACGCGCAGGCCGTCGATGGTCGACAGGCGCGCGCCCTCGAACTGGGCCTGCTTGAGGAAGCGCTCGACGAAGGTATGCGGGTCGCCGTCCGGCGCTTCGACCTTGATCTCGGCCGTGGACACGCCGTCGGGCAGCGCGTTCAGGGTTTCGCTGGCGTTCTGCGGGCGGGCGGCGAGGATTTCGAGCAGGCGCGCGGCGGCGTAGATGCCGTCGTCGAAGCCGTACCAGCGCTCCTTGAAGAAGAAGTGGCCGCTCATCTCGCCGGCCAGTTCGGCGTCGGTCTCGCGCATCTTGGCCTTGATCAGCGAGTGGCCGGTCTTCCACATCAACGGGCTGCCGCCGTGGCGCAGGATGTGGCCGGGCAGACGGCCGGTGCACTTCACGTCGTAGATGATCATCGCGCCGGGGTTGCGTTCGAGCACGTCGGCGGCGAACAGCATCAGCAGGCGGTCGGGGAAGATGTTCTGGCCGTCGCGGGTCACCACGCCCAGGCGGTCGCCGTCGCCGTCGAAGGCCACGCCCAGGTCGGCGTCCAGGCGCTGCACCATCTTGATCAGGTCGGCGAGGTTGTGCGGCTCGCTGGGGTCCGGATGGTGATTGGGGAAGTGACCGTCGATGTCGCAGTACAGCGGCGTGACTTCGGCGCCGATCGCGGTCAGCACGCGCGGGCCGATGTCGCCGGCGACGCCGTTGCCGGCATCGACCACGACCTTGAGCGGGCGGTCGATCTGGACGTCGGAAGCGATGCGCTGGACGTAGTCCTCGCCGATCTCGCGCTCCGACAGCGAGCCCAGGTCGCCCAGGTGCAGGCGGTCGTCGGCGATGCGCGCGTAGAGGTCGGTGATGGCGTCGCCGGACAGGGTCTCGCCGCCGATCACGATCTTGAAGCCGTTGTAGTCGGGCGGATTGTGGCTGCCGGTGACCGAGACGCAGGACCCGGCGCGCAGGTGGTAGGCGCCGAAGTAGATCACCGGCGTCGGCGCCATGCCGATGTCGATGACGTTGCGCCCGGCCTTGCGCAGGCCGGCGATCAGGCCTTCGACCATGGCCGGGCCGGACAGGCGGCCGTCGCGGCCGACGACGATGTCGGTCAGGCCCTGATCGTGCATCAGCGAGCCGATGGCATGGCCGATCAGCTCGGCGACGCCGGTGTCGAGGGTCTTACCGACCACGCCGCGGATGTCGTAGGCGCGGAAGATGCTGCGCTCGATCGCGACCGCCTTGACCGGCAGCGGCGCCTTGACGTCGATCGGTAGTTCGATCGGCGGTGGCACCGGCTGCTGTTCCATCGCTTCGGTCAGGGTCTGGTCGGGACCTTCCTCTTCCACCGCTACCGCCGCGCCGCGCCGCATCTTGGGCGCGCGCCAGGCCAGCAGGCCCAGCAGCGCCAGGATGCCGGCGGCGCCGAAGCAGCCGACCGCGCCCAGGCCCAGCGGGCCGCCGGCGACATCGGGGATGGCGGCGGCGATGCGCAGGTCGCTGTCGGGAATCTTGGCCGCGAGCGCTTCGGCGCCGTCGGCGAGTGCGGCGTCGCCGCGTTCGACCACGCTGTAGCCGCCCTGGCGCAGGGCCAGGTAGGTGTCGCCGGACACCGAGGCGCCCTCGATGCCCTGGCTCACGCGCTGCAGCGGCAAGCGCAGGAAGGCCACGCCCACCGCCTGCTGGCCGGCGCGCGCCGGCGCGGCCAACGCCAGCGAGGGCTGGGCGCCGTCGCGCGCGATCCAGGCCACCGGCTTGTCGTTGGCGATCGCCGCTTCCATCGCGGCGAGGCGGCCGTAACCGCCCTTGGGCAGGGCGGCGTATTCGGCGGTCAGGTCGGTGGCCAGGACCGCCGCGTCGCTGGCGCCGGGCCAGTCCTTGCCCAGTTCGCGCGCCGCCGCAGCCAGGTCGCCCGCGCCCAGCGCGGTCTGCACCGGCGCCGAAGCCAGGCGTTCGTTGAGGCGCTTGAGTTCGCCGGCCAGGCCGGTCTTGGCGGCCTCGACGGCGGCGTCTCGCGCGCGCTCGATGCCGGTGCGGCGCGCATTGTCGCGATGCTGTTGCCAGCCGCTCCAGGCGAACCACGCCGCCAGCAGCACGCACAGCGCGATCGCGACCGGTCGTAGCGGTTTGAGTTGCTCGGCCGACAGCTGCGGCCGCTCGATCTTCAGATCCACCATCGTTCCGTTCCTTTGATCAGCGCACGCCGGTGTGGCCGAAGCCGCCGGCCCCGCGCGCGCTGGATTCGAATTCTTCGACCACCTGCAGCGTAGCCCGTACGATCGGCAGTACGACCAGCTGCGCGATGCGATCCCCCGGCTGCATCGTAAAAGCCTCGCGTCCGCGATTCCACACGCTGATCAGCAAGGGGCCCTGATAGTCCGCGTCGATCAGGCCGGTGCCGTTGCCGAGCACGATGCCGTTTTTGTGACCCAGGCCCGATCGCGGCAGGATCACCGCGCACAGCGTGGGGTCGCCGAGGTGGATCGCCAGCCCCGATGGCACCAGCGCGGTGTCGCCTGGATGCAGGACCAGCGACTGGTCCAGCGCGGCGCGCAGGTCGAGGCCGGCGCTGGCGGCGGTCGCGTACTGCGGCAGCGGCCATTCGTCGCCGAAGCGCGGGTCGAGGATTTTCAGTTCGAGAGTGTGGTTCATGCGTTGCGCAGGCGTTCGGCGATCAGGTCGAGCAGCTCGTCGGCGAGCCGGGTCTTGGGCGCGGGACCGAGCGCGCGTTCGCCGCCGGCCCAGTACACGGTCAAGGCGTTGTCGTCGCTCTCGAAGCCGCTGCCGGGCACGCCGACGCGGTTGGCGGCGATCAGGTCGAGCTTCTTCTTCTCGAGCTTGCCGCGCGCGTAGCGTTCGACGTCGTTGGTTTCCGCGGCGAAGCCGACCACCAGGCGCGGGCGCGCGGCATGCACGGCGACCTCGGCCAGGATGTCGGGCGTGCGCACCAATTCCAGGGCGAAGCGCGCTTCGTTCTTCTTGATCTTGCCCAGCGCGACCTGGGCCGGGGTGTAGTCGGCGACCGCGGCGGCGCCGATGTAGGCGTCGGCCGGCAGCCCCGCCAGCACCGCCTCGCGCATCTGCGCGGCCGAGCGCACATCCGTGCGAGCGACTCCGGCCGGGGTCGGCAGCGACACCGGGCCGGCGACCAGCCGCACCTGTGCGCCGCGTCGGGCGGCGGCTTCGGCGATCGCGAACCCCATCTTGCCGCTGCTGCGGTTGCCGATGAAACGCACCGGATCGATGTCCTCGTAGGTCGGCCCGGCGCTGATCAGCAGGCGCAGGCCCTGCAGGCTGGCCACGCTCATGGCGCGACCTGCGCCAGCGCGGCGACGATGTCGTTGGGTTCCATCAACCGCCCGGGGCCGGATTCCGGTTCGGCCATCGGGCCGTCCATCGGCCCCAGGAAGCGCACCCCGCGCGCGTGCAGCGTGGCGACGTTGGCCTGAGTGGCCGGATGCGCCCACATGCGGTGGTTCATCGCCGGCGCGATCGTCAGCGGTGCCTCGGTGGCCAGGCACAGGGTGGTGATCAGGTCGTCGGCGAAACCGTGCGCGAGCTTGGCGATCATGTCGGCGGTGGCCGGCGCGATCAGCACTCGATGTGCCCAGCGCGCAAGCTCGATGTGCCCCATCGAGGCCTCAGCCTCGGCATCCCAGAGCGAGGTCCGCACCGGCTGGCCGGACAGGGCCTGGAAGGTCGCGGTGCCGACGAAGCGGGTCGCGTTCTCGGTCATGGCCACGCGCACGTCGGCGCCGGCATCGCGCAGGCGGCGCACCAGCTCGGCGGCCTTGTAGGCGGCGATGCCGCCGCAGACGCAAAGCAGCAGGCGCTGGCCTTGCAGGGAGGGTGGCGCGTCTAGTGCCATGTGTCGGCTTCGGGTCCAAATGCGGCGGTGCGGCTCCGGCGTTCGCAGGCTGCCCGTAAGGGAATTCCTACGCCGGAACGAGGCCCTAGCTTACCCGATGCACCCGCAACGCCCGATCGGCACGCCTCGCACGCTGCGCCAAGCTGCGGCCATGCGTATCCAAGAATGGCCCCGCGCGGAACGGCCCCGCGAAAAACTCCTGGCGCGCGGCGCCGGCGCCCTTTCGGACGCCGAGCTGCTGGCGATCTTCCTCGGCTCCGGCCTGCGCGGGCACGACGCGGTCGCGACCGCGCGCAACTTGCTGAACGCGCACGGCCCGCTGCGCGCCCTGCTCGAATGCAGCCCGACCCAGTTGCTGCGCCTGCCCAGCCTGGGTCCGGCCCGCGCCTGCACCCTGGCCGCTGCTTTGGAACTGGCCAGCCGGCACCTGTCGGCCCAGCTCGAGCGCGGCGAGGCCCTGGCCGATCCCGGCGCCGCCGGACGCTATTTCGCCCAGCGCCTGCGCGGGCAGCCGCACGAGGTGTTCGCGGCCCTGTTCCTGGACGCCAGCCACCGCGCGATCGCGTTCGAAGAGCTGTTCCGCGGCACCATCGACGGTGCCGAAGTGCACCCGCGCGAAGTGGTCCGGCGTGCGCTGGTGCACAACGCCGCGGCGGTGATCGTCGGCCACAACCACCCCAGCGGGAATCCCGAGCCCAGCGCCGCCGACCGCGCCGTGACCCTGCGCCTGCGGCAGGCCCTGGACCTGGTCGATACCCGTCTGCTGGACCACTTCGTGATCGCCGACGGGCCGCCGGTGTCGATGGCGGCACGCGGCATGGTCTGAGCTCACCCGGTTCGGGGCCGGCGGCGCATGCGCGCGGCCCCGGACCGCCACGCCGCTCCGAACCGGGGGCGGACGTCGTCGCGACGCTTGGACGAGGCGTTGCGGCGGCGTCCGCTGCCCGCCTGCGGGGCCGCCCTCGCGTACAATGGCCGATCCGCAGCACCCCGCAGAATCCCCGTGAAAACCCATCTCCGCGCGCTGGTCGCGCAGGCCATCGATGCGTTGCGCGCCGCCGGCACCCTGCCGACCGAGCTGGCGACGCCCGATTTCGTCATCGAACGCCCCAAGACCCATGCCCAGGGCGACTTCTCGACCAACGCCGCGATGCTGCTGGCGAAACCGGCGCGCGCCAATCCGCGCGAGATCGCGCAGAAGCTGGTCGACGCGCTGCCGGTCAACAACGACATCGCGCGCGTCGAGATCGCCGGCCCCGGCTTCATCAACTTCCATGTCGACGAGTCGGCCTGGCGCCGCCTGCTGCGCGACGCGCTCGCCGCCGGCGCCGGCTACGGCAGCAACGACAGCGGCAACGGCCACCGCGCCGGCGTCGAATACGTGTCGGCCAACCCGACCGGTCCGCTCCACGTCGGCCACGGCCGCGCCGCGGTGATCGGCGACTGCATCGCACGCGTGCTCGCCGCCAACGGCTGGGACGTGGCGCGCGAGTTCTACTACAACGATGCCGGCGTGCAGATCAACAACCTGGCGATCTCGACCCAGGCGCGCGCGCGCGGCATCGCCCCGGGCGACGAAGGCTGGCCGGAAGACGGCTACCGCGGCGATTACATCGCCGACGTCGCCCGCGCCTACCTCGAAGGCGCGTCCGTCGAAGTCGACGGCCACACCGTGGTCGGCGCGGCCGACATCGAAGACCTCGATGCGATCCGCCGCTTCGCCGTGGCCTATCTGCGCCGCGAGCAGAACGGCGACCTCGCCGCCTACGGCGTCGACTTCGACGTGTACTTCCTGGAAAGCTCGCTGTACGCCGACGACAAGGTCGAGGAAACCGTGCGCGAACTGATCGCGCACGGCCATACCTACGAGGAAGGCGGCGCGCTGTGGCTGCGCAGCACCGACTTCGGCGACGACAAAGACCGCGTGATGCGCAAGTCCGACGGCACCTACACCTATTTCGTGCCGGACGTCGCCTATCACCTGAGCAAGTGGCAGCGCGGCTACGAGCGCGCGATCACCGAACTGGGCGCCGACCACCACGGCTCGCTCGCGCGCGTGCGCGCCGGCCTGCAGGCGCTGGACGCCGGCATTCCGCAGGGCTGGCCGGAATACGTGCTGCACCAGATGGTCACGGTGATGCGCGGCGGCGAGGAAGTGAAGCTGTCCAAGCGCGCCGGCAGTTACC
>CAMLID010000076.1 GCA_946480055.1 uncultured Lysobacter sp.
TGTACGGCAAGAACACCATCGGCGGTGCGATCAAGTACATCTCGCGCGGCCTGCCGACCTCGTTCGACGGCTTCGCCTCGGTGACGGTGGGCAACTACAACCAGCTCGACGTCAAGGCCGCGATCGGCGGCCCGATCGGCGGCGACGACGCGCTGCGCGGCCGGATCGCGGTGGCCAGCCTCAACCGCGACGGCTTCGGCGAGAACGTGGTCACCCACCAGGACGTCAGCGACAAGGAAATCCTGGCCCTGCGCGGCCAGCTCGGCGCCTACGTCAGCGACGACCTCAACATCCAGTTCGCGTTCGACTGGATGGACGACCAGTCCGGCGTGCGCGGCGCCAAGATGCTGGCCGCCAACCGCTTCGCCCCGGGCACGCAGCCGCTGAGCAGCCGCTACGACGTGCGCAACGGCATGCCCAACATCAACGACACCACGATCAAGGGCGCCTCGGTCGCGGTCAACTGGAACGCCAACGAGAACTGGGCGTTCAAGTACGTGCTGGCCAAGCGCGAGTCCGACACCGAGACCAACATCGACTTCGACACCCTGCAGAACAAGATCGCCGACGTGAAGGCGTTCTACAGCGACCAGCAGGTCAGCCACGAGCTGCAGGCCAACTACGACGCCGGCGGCCGCGCGCGCGGCGTGATGGGCATCTACGCCTTCGACGGCGAGGCCGGCGGCCAGGTCCTCAACAACTTCTTCAACCTGTCCTTCGGCGACACCCAGGGCATCGTCTACACCAAGAGCATCGCCGCCTACGCCGACTGGACCTTCGACCTCACCGAGCAGCTCAAGCTCGACGTCGGCGTGCGTTACACCGACGAGGACAAGCACGCCAAGGTGCTCAACCGCGGCTACCGCGATGCGACATTCACCACGCCCAACGGCGTGGTCGCGGCCAACTTCGACAAGCGCATCGGCTTCAAGAACACCTCGCCCAAGGTCTCGCTGGACTACCAGATCACCCCGGACATCCTGCTCTACGGCCTGGCCACGCGCGGTTTCAAGTCGGGCGGCTACAACATCCGCGCGCAGGCCACCGCGGTGCCGCGCTCGGCGGAGCCGTTCAGCGACGAGTCCGTGGACAGCTACGAGATCGGCACCAAGATGGGCCTGCTCGACCAGTCGCTGTTCCTGAACGTGTCCGCGTTCCACAACAAGTACAAGGACATCCAGCTGTCGGTGTTCACCGCCTACGACAGCAACGGCGACGGCACCAACGACGCCTTCTTCGGCGACTTCACCAATGCCGGTTCCGGCACGGTCGACGGCCTGGAAGTCGAGTACCAGTGGCTGCCGAACCAGAACTGGCTGATCTCCGGCAACCTGGCCTGGCTGGACGCGAAGTACGACGAATTCCTGTACGCCGGCGTCAACATCGCCAAGGAGCAGGAGTTCACCAACGCTCCGGAATTCTCCGGCGCGCTCAACGTCGAGTACCGCACCGATCTGTCCAGCGGCGGCAACCTGGCCGCGCGCGTGGGCTACAGCTACCAGAGCGACGTGGTCGCGACCACCGAGATCAGGCGCACCGGCGCGGTGCCGATCACCCAGGATGGCTATGGCCTGGTCAACGCCGGCGTGACCTGGAAGAGCGGCGGCCCGTGGACGGTGTCGCTGCAGGGCACCAATCTGGCCGACAAGGAATACCGCACCACCGGTTACAGCCTGAACTCGGCGCTGGGCGTGTTCACCGGTTTCTACGGCGCGCCGCGCCAGTACACGCTGTCGGTGCGCTACGACTTCTGATCGGCAGCGGCGGCGGATCGGATACGTCCGGTCCGCCGTCGCAGGCCAAGGGGAGGGCGGTGGTTCGCGGTCGAGCGCCCGACTGGGGAGATCGGGCGCTCGATCGCGGCTCACGTCGCTCCCGCAGGAAGTCGACTCGGATCGCAGCCCGCCCTCGGGCGCTTCGCGCCGCCCCCTGTGGGAGCGACGCAAGTCGCGATCGCTTTCCCCTCGCGGCTCCAATCGAAGCCTGCTCCGCCGCGACGCCCGCACTGCCGCCCGCGCCGCGCTCCGGCCCTGATCGCCGGCTAAGTTATCCTCGCCCGATGCCGTCGCGCGCCTGCCTATGTTGAGCCTCACCGCCGTCGCCCTGGCCAGCGTGGCCTGGCTGGCGCTGATGTTCGGCACGGCGCTCTACGCCGAACGCCGACCGGCCGTACTGGCGCGGCATTGGCGTCATATCTATTCCTTGTCGCTGGCGGTGCATTGCACCTCCTGGACCTTCTACGGCACCGTGACCCAGGCCGCGCGCTACGGCTGGCCGCTGCCGCCGACCTTCCTCGGCTCGATCCTGCTGTACGCGCTCGCGGTCGGTTTCATGATGAAACTGGTGCGGCTGGCGCGCGAGACCAACGCGACCTCGCTGGCGGACCTGATCGCGACGCGATTGGGCAAGGATGCCTGGCTGGCCGCGACCGTGACCCTGATCGCCGCGCTCGGCCTGATCCCCTACATCGCGTTGCAACTCAAGGCCGTGGCGATGAGCTTCGCGATGCTGACCACGCGCTCGCCCGATGCGGTCGCGTCGCCAGCCTGGCAGGACAGCGCGCTGTACGTGGCGCTGGCGATGGCGCTGTTCGCGATGTTGTTCGGCACCCGCCGCGCCAGCGCCGCCGAGCACAACCGCGGCCTGGTCCTGGCAATGGCGTTCGAGTCGGTGTTCAAGCTCGCCGCGATGCTGTCGCTGGGCCTGTTCGTGTGGTTCGGCCTGGACGTGCCGACAACGGTGGCCGCACCGCCGCCGCCCGCGGACCCGGCCGGCGGTTTCGCGCCGCTGGTGCTGCTGGGCGCGCTGGCGATGTTCATCCTGCCGCACCAGTTCCATGTCGGCGTGGTCGAGTGCCGCGACGAGGGCGACGTGCGCACCGCGCGCTGGCAGTTTCCGCTGTACCTGGTGCTGATCGCGCTGCCGGTGCTGCCGCTGGCCAAGGCCGGGCAGGCCTTGCTGGGCGACAGCGGGGTGCCCTCGGATTTGTATGTGCTGGCGCTGCCCTTGTCGCAGGGGCACGAAGGGCTGGCCCTGTTCGCGTTCCTCGGCGGGCTCAGCGCGGCCACCGGTATGGTCGTGGTCAGCACGCTGACTTTGAGCCTGATGATCGGCAACCACTGGTTCGCGCCGGGTCTGCTGCGCGGGCTGTGGTCGCGCAACGACGGCAGCGATCTGCGCGGTCACGTGCTGGCGCTGCGCCGCAGCGGCATCGTCGTGATCATGCTGCTGGCCTGGGCTTACAGCCGCTTGATCGCCGGCAGCGAAGCGCTGGCGGACGTCGGCGCGGTGTCGTTCTCGGCGCTGGCGACGCTGGCACCGGCGCTGGGCTTCGCGGTGTGGCGGCCGCAGACGCCGCCGCGCGCGGCGGTGATCGGCGTGCTCGCCGGTTTCGCCGCCTGGGCCTGGGTGCTGCTGCTGCCGATGATGCTGTCGGCGCGCGGCGTGGCCCCGGCGTGGCTGGAGAGCGGGCCGTTCGGTCTGGGCTGGCTGTCGCCGGAAGGGCTGTTCGGGCTCACCGGCTGGAGCCGGCTCGGGCGCGCGGTCGGCGCCAGCCTGTTCGTGGGCACGCTGACGACGGTGATCGCGGCGGTATGGCGGCGCGAGGCGCCGCGGCGTGCGCAACGCGGCCTGGACGTGCAGACCCTGCGCGATACCGGCCTGCGTTTCCTGCCGCGCGAGCGCGTCGCGCAACTGCTGCAGGGCGTGCCCAGCGGCGAAGCGGTGGCCGCGCAGATCGAGGCCCGGGTCGAACGCGAACTCGCGGCGGTGCTGGGTTCGGCCTCGGCGCGCGTGCTGCTGGACGCTGCGCGCCGCGACGCCGGGCGCGACCTGGACACGGTCGCGGCCATCGTCGGCGAGGCTTCTGCCGACCTGCGCTTCAACCAGCGCGTGCTGGAAGCGGCGCTGCAGAACATGAGCCAGGGCATCAGCGTGGTCGACGCGCAGCTGTGCCTGGTGGCCTGGAACCGGCGCTACGCCGAGCTGTTCGATTTCCCGCCCGAATTGCTGCAGGTCGGCCGTCCGATCGCCGAACTCTCGCGCTGGGCCTTGCAACGCATGCCGCCCTCGGGCCGGCCGTTGCAGGGCCAGCTCGAACGCGCGCTGGAACGGCGCCTGGCGTTCATGCGCGCCGGCACCCCGCACCTGTCCGAACGCGTGCTGCCCGATGGCAGCATCGTCGAGATCCGCGGCAACCCCATGCCCGGCGGCGGTTTCGTCGCCACCTTCACCGACGTCACCGCGTTCCGGCGCGCCGAGGCCGGGCTGATCCAGGCCAACGAAACCCTGGAACAGCGCGTGATCGAGCGCACGACCGACCTGGAGATCGCCAAGGGCGAAGCCGAGCGTGCCAACGACGCCAAGAGTCGTTTCCTGGCCGCGATCGGCCACGACCTGATGCAGCCGCTGCACGCCGCGCAGTTGTTCGCCGACGCACTGTCGCAGCAGGTGCAGGGTACGCAGCAGCGCGAGACCGTGGCCCAGATCAGCGGCGCGCTGGATTCCACCGGCGATCTGCTGACCGGCCTGCTCGACATGTCGCGCCTGCAGGCCGGCGGCCTGGTGCCGCAGCCGCGCGAGTTTCCGCTGGCCGAAGTACTGGAGCCGTTGGCCTCGGAATTCGGTGCGATCGCGGCCGCGCGCGGGCTGCGCTTCCGCTTCATCGCCACGGACGCTTGGATCCACAGTGACCCGCAGCTGCTGCGTCGGGTACTGCAGAACTTCCTCGCCAACGCGGTGCGCTACGCAGTGCGCGGCAGTGTGCTGCTGGGGGTGCGCCGCAACGGCGGGCATCTGCGCATCGAGGTGCACGACACCGGCCCCGGCATCGCCCTGGAGCATCAGGTCGCGATCTTCGAGGAGTTCCGCCGCGGCGAAGACGCACCGGGGCAGGGCCTGGGTCTGGGTCTCTCGATCGCCGACCGCATCGCCCAGTTGCTGGATGCGCCGCTGAGCCTGCGCAGCCATCTCGGCCGCGGTACCGCATTCGCGGTGCGGGTGGCGCGGGTGTCCGCGCGCGGCGCGCACACCGGCGCCTACACCGGGGCGCATCGCGCGCGTGGCCGCACCGGCCTGCGCGTGCTCGCGGTCGACAACGATCCGCAGGCGCTGGCGGCGCTGGCCGAATTGCTGCGGCGCTGGGGCTTCGAAGTGGCGACCGCGGCCGACGGCGAGCACGCGCGGCAGCTGATGCACGAGGACCCGGCCTCGCTGTGGCTGTTCGACTACCACCTCGATCGCGGCGACACCGGCGTCGCCCTGGCCGAGCGCCTGGCGGCCGGGTTCGGGCCGCGCCCGACCCTGATCCTCAGCGCCGACAGCGGCGAGAGCGTGCGTCGCGCCGTGCACGAGGCCGGACTGTCGCTGCTGACCAAGCCGCTCAAACCGCTGGCGCTGAAGTCGGTGCTGGACCGGATGCTGGCGGCGCGCGAGTTGGAGTATTCGTAGCTGGAGCCGGCTGCGATCCCGGCGGCGCCGTGTCCGAATCGTCGCGTGGGCATTGAGTGCTGGCTCTCGCGATAGCGCGATGCGCAACCTGGAGCATCGTAAGCGGCGTCGGCTTGCGATCTCGGTCCATCGTATCCACGCCGTCGCGCCGCCATCGAACTGCGGTCCTCGCAATGATGCGATGCGCAACGTCTCATCGATGAATGCGGCGATTTTCTTGCGCTGCGTCCAGGAATCGAGCGTCGCCGCGACGTTCCGGCGACGTGCGGCCCGGGCCTGAGGTAGGGTCCGCCCGGCAGGGGGTTCGCGTTTCACAAGGAGAGGAACGATGAAGACCAAGTCGATGGTGCTGTCGTATGCGTTGGCGGCCGGTATCGGCCTGTTCGCGGCGCTGCCCGCGCAGGCTTCGTGTCAAAGCATTTGCGTGCGTCTGTACAACATCTGCCTGGCCAGCGGCGAGACGCCGGCCGCGTGCGAGGCCGAACGCGCGGCGTGCTTCGCCGATTGCGGGTCCGGGGGCGGGACCAAGGCCCTGAGCCTGCAGCCGCGCAAGCAGAGCTGCGAGGCCGCGGCGAAGCGGGCGCAGTGCGATTACCGTGCGCCGCAGCGGCTGCGGCTGACGGCGGGTTGATCCAAGACGACCGAGCAGCGGTCTCGGGTCGGGTGGCGCCCATGGGCGCCATCCTCGCTGTTCGACCGGTGCCGACGCATGCGCCGCGCCGCATCTGCTTTGGCTCTGGGGTAGGAGCGGCGTAAGCCGCGACCTCGACTCCCGACCACGACGCAACTTCTGTCCAGCGTGCGTCCTATGACTTACGCAGCGGCTCGCTGGCGCACCGCGACCTGAGACTACGCCGCTACCGCAGCGGCGCGGTCGCGGCTTACGCCGCTCCTACCCCAAGGCGTGGGAGCGCGGGGCGCGACGCTCAGTCGGCTATCCGGCGCGCCGGATCGCTGAGTTCGAGTTCGCGCAGGACCACCCCGGCCTGGGTGCGGTTGCGCACGCCGAGACGGTCGAAGATCGCCGACAGGTGGGCCTTGACCGTGCGTTCCTGTACGTCCAAGCGGTCGGCGATCTGCTTGTTGAGCAGGCCGTCGGCGACCAGGGCCAGCACCCGGAACTGCTGCGGCGACAGGCTGGCCAGGCGCGCGGCGAGGTCGGCGTCGGCCGTGGCGCTGTCGGTGCGCGCGACCGCGGCGCGCAGCGAGGCCGGCAACCATTGCTCGCAAGCGAGCACGGCGCGGATAGCGTCGCGCAGCTCGTCCAGGCCCGAACTCTTGGGCAGATAGCCGGCGGCGCCGTGGTCGAGCGCGCGCCGGACCACACGCGGGTCGTCGTTGGCCGAGACCACGACCACCGCCACGCCCGGGTATTGGGCGCGGATCGCCGCCAGTCCGGCCAGGCCATGGTTGCCGGGCATGTGCAGGTCGAGCAGGACCAGGTCGATCCCCGGTTCGGCATCGAGTGCGGCGAGTACGCCGTCGAGGGTGTCGGTTTCGCGCACCTGGGTGTCGGCGACCGCGTCCGCGGCGGCCTGGCGCAATGCGGCGCGGAACAGCGGGTGGTCGTCGGCGATCAGCAAGGTCGGCATCTCCGCTAGCCTAGCGCACCCGGCCCGCGCACGGCCGGGGCTGTACGAAAGTACGATGAGGGTGTGGCGGCGGCTTGCTACGCTCGGCGTATGAATCCGCCCAACCTGCGTACCGCCGCGGCCTGCGCCGCACTGCTCGTTCCCTTCGTGCTCGCCGCCTGCGCCAGCGGTGGCGGTGCGCGCGTCGCCAAGGAGTCCGCGCCGATGTTTACCGCCGAACGCGTCAGCGAGCACCGCGGCGACGACGATCTGCTCACCGCGGGTCTCGGCTTGGCCGGGCTGCGCGCCCTGGCGCCGCCGGCGTTCGCGCAGGCCGACGCGCCCAGCGTGGCGGAGCTGCGTCGGCGCGCGATCTGGGCCAACTGGCGCGGTATCGCCGACCTCGCTCCGGGCGGCGGTTACGGCGAACTCTACGGCAGCACCGTCGCGGTGCCGGGCCGCGAGTTCAGCGCCCTGGCCACGGTGCCCGGCGCCAGCAAGCCGCACCGTGTGCTGGTGCAGGTGCCGGACGGCTTCGACGCCGGCAAGCGTTGCGTGGTGGTCGCCGCCTCGTCGGGCTCGCGCGGCATCTACGGCGCGATTTCGGTCGCCGCCGCCTGGGGTCTGCCCAAGGGCTGCGCGATCGCCTACACCGACAAGGGCAACGGCACCGATTACTTCGATCTGGACGCGGGCGAGGGCGTGCGCGCCGACGGCACGGTCGGAGCGCGCGACGCGACGCTGGCGTTCCCGCCGGATGCGGCCGCCGGCGTCGGCGGCATCGCCTTCAAGCACGCGCATTCGACCGACAACCCCGAGGCCGACTGGGGCCGGCACGTGAAGCAGGCCGCGCAGTTCGCCCTGCACGCGCTGGACCAGGCACTGCCGCGGTCGGCACCGTTCACCTTCGCCAACACCCGGGTGATCGCGGTCGGCATTTCCAACGGCGGCGGCGCGGTGCTGCGCGCGGCCGAACTCGAAGGCGACGGCGCCGATGAAGGCTGGCTGGACGCGGTGGTCGCCGGCGAGCCCAGCGTGCTCGCCGAAGGCGGCCGCGCGCTCTACGACTACACCACCGAGGCCGCGCTGCTGATGCCCTGCGCGCTGCTCGATCCCGCGCTGGGCCCGTTGCCGCAGCCGCCGCTGGCGGCCCAGGTCGCGCCGCTGTGGACCCAGCGTTGCGCCTCGCTCAAGGCCGCAGGATTGATCGAAGGCGACGACGCCGCGGCGCAGGCGCGTTCGGCGCACGAAAAACTCAGGGCGCAAGGCTGGACCGAGCAGGCGCTGCGCTCGGGCGCGCTGTCGGTCGGTTTTGACCTGTGGCGCGCGGTCGCGGTCACCTACGCTTCGGCCTACGGTCGCTATCGCGTCGGTGAGCACCCCTGCGGCTATTCGTTCTCGGCCTTGAATCCGGATTTCAGCCCGCGTGCGGCCACCGCCGCCGAGCGCGCGGCGTGGTGGGCCGACGCCAGCGGCATTCCGCCGGGTGCGGGCGTGGGCATCGTCGACACCAAGATGCAGCTGCCCGATCCCAGCTTCGCCGGCCTGCAGTGCCTGCGCGCGCTGTGGCAGGGGCAGGGCGCCGACGCCGAGCGCGTGCGCAAGGGCGTGGCCGAAACCCGCGCTGGCCTGCCGCGTGAGGGGCTGCCGGTGCTGGTGATTCACGGCAGCGACGACGGCCTGATCCCGCCCGCGTTCACCAGCGCGCCCTACGTGCGCCAGGCCCAGGTGGCCGGACGCGACGTGCGCTACTGGCAGGTGCGCAACGCCCAGCACTTCGACGCCTTCCTCGGCCTGCCGGACTACGGCGCGCGTTATCTGCCGCTGCTGCCCTACGTGTACGAGGCGCTGGATCGGGTCTCGGCGCACCTGGACAGCGGCGCGCCGCTGCCGGCCGACGCGACCATCGCGACCGTGCCGCGCGGCGCGGGCAAGCCGGTATCGGCGGCGAATCTGGCGATGCCGCGCTGAGATTGCGGCGGCTTCGACCGCGTCGAGCTTGCCGCTGTAGGAGCGACGCGAGTCGCGACCGCCAGCCCGCATCATCGCGATCGACATCGCTTCCACAAGAAGCGGCGACAGCGAGCCGTCACGGCTAGCTACGATCCGGGTTCCCACAATCGGCTCAACCGCAGATCGCGCTCGGCGCAGCCCGCCGCCGGCCCATTGCCCATTCGTCAAGCCCTTGCCTGCCTCGCACCGCCTTTGGCAGGCTGTCGGTTTCCACCACCGGTCCTCGTCCGCGACGGCCGGCCCAGGCCAGGGAGCGCCGTATGAAGCGCCACTTTTCGATGCTCCGCGATTTCCACCTCGCGGACTGGTTCACCCTCGCCAACGCCTTCTGCGGCACCGGCGCGATCTTCGCGGCGATGCGTTTCCTGCAGGAGGGCGGCGTGCGCGATCTGATGATCGGTATGGCCCTGATCCCGCTGGCCTTCATCTTCGATGCCCTGGACGGCCGCGTCGCGCGCTGGCGCAAGTCCTCGTCCACGCTCGGGCGCGAGCTGGATTCGCTGGCCGACGTGATCTCCTTCGGCGTGGCCCCGGCGGCGCTGGCCTACGCCTGCGGCCTGCAGGGCGGCTGGGACTGGGCGGTGCTGAGCTACTTCGTCGGCTGCGGCGTGAGTCGTCTGGCGCGCTACAACGTCACCGCCGAGGCGCTGGCGGGCGAGGACGACAAGGTCAAATACTTCGAAGGCACGCCGATCCCGACCAGCCTGCTGCTGGTGGTGGTGCTGGCGGTCGCGGCCTGGCAGGGCGCGATCGGCCAGGATCTGTGGCTGGGCGTGGTCCAGCTCGGTCCCTGGCAGTTCCACCCGCTGGTGTTGATGTTCGCGCTCTCGGGCTCGCTGATGATCAGCAAGACCTTGCGTATCCCCAAGCCCTGAACGGGATCCGGCGGCCCGCGCGCGCGCCGCGGTGCCGGTGGGAGCGACATGAGTCGCGATTGAATCTGCGGCGCATACCACCGCCATCGCTACCCGCATCGACTCCAGGGCGATGCGAGGCGGCCGATTCGCCCGATCGCGTGCCGCCCGGCACAGGCTGACGCGACGCAACATCGCGTTGTTATGATCGACCCAAACTTGGAGGGTGCGATGGCCAATCACGGATTCGGCGGTTTCAAGCCAGGCGGCGGCTTCGACGCGGGCGGCTTTGGACAGGGCGGCTTCGGACAGAGCGACTTCGACGCGGTCGCGCGCCAATACTGGAACGCTTGGGGCGAGATGATGCGCGGCGCGCCCGCGCCGACCCAGACCGCGGCGCCGGGCTGGAACGAGGCCGTGCAGTGGTGGTCGCAGTTGGCCCAAGGCGGCCGCAGCGAGGCCAACGAGGCGCTGGAGCGTTTCAACTCGCAGGCGCGCGGCTGGTTCGGGCAGATGCAGCAGCTGGCGGCGCAGTTCGCCGGCCAAGACGCGTCCGCCGGCGACATCGCCCAGGCCTGGAAGCAGGCGCTGGGCGGGGCCGGCGCCAATCCCTTCGCCGACGTGTTCGGCAGCATGCGCGGCCCGGGCCAGAACGATCTTTCGCAGTGGCTGGAACAGGCCGCGCCGTACCTGCAGCAATGGCAGCGCGACGGCCAGTCCTGGCTGGGCATGCCCGCGTTCGGCTTCGCCCGCGAGCACCAGGAACGCCTGCAGGCGCTGGCCTTGGCGCAGTCGAACTACCAGCAGCAAAGCCAGGCCTACAACGCCCTGATGGCCGAAGCCGGGCAGAACGCGTTCGCGCGCTTCGAGGATAAACTGGCCGAGCGCAGCGAACCGGGCCGCCAGCTGCAGTCGGCACGCGCGCTGTTCGATCTGTGGATCGACGCCGCCGAAGACGCCTACGCCGAGATCGCGCTGTCGCCGCGCTTCCGCGACGCCTATGCCGCGCTGGTCAATTCGCAGATGAAGCTGCGCGGTGCGATTCAGACCGAGGTCGAACACGCGACCGGCCAGTTCGGCATTCCCACCCGCACCGAGATCGACGCCGCGCACCGCAAGATCGTGCAGTTGGAACGCGAAGTGCGACGCCTGCGCGACGCCATCCAGGCGCCGGCGCCCGCCGCGCGCGTGACCCCGCGCGCGAGTGAGCCGGCCGCCAACGATGCTCCGCGCGCCAAGTCCACGCCTGCACCTGCCCCGAAACCAGCGGCTGCGAAGCAGGCCAGCGCCAACAAACCTGCCGCGAAGAAAGCCGCTGCGAAGAAATCGGCGATCGCCCGCCCGCAGCCGCCGGCGCGCCCGGTCGCGAGCAAGGCCGCCGCCAAGCAGGCCAGTAAGCCGACCAAGGTGAGCAAGCCGGGCAAGGCCGGCAAGACGCAGGGAGCGCGCTGACATGACCGGTCCGATCCAGTTCACTCCCGAATCGCTGGCCCAGGAAGCGATGCGCACCCAGGCCAAGCTGCGCGCCGGTCTGGACACGTTGCGCGAAGTCGACGACGTCGATTACGGCGCGACCCGCAAGGAAGAGGTCTGGCGCGACGGCAAGGTCGTGCTGTACCGCTACCGCGGCGAGACCGCGCCCACGGCCAAGGTGCCGTTGCTGATCGCCTACGCCTTGGTCAACCGGCCGTACATGGTCGATCTGCAGTCGGACAAGTCGATCGTGCGCGGCCTGCTCGAACGCGGCGAGGACGTCTACATCCTCGACTGGGGCTACCCCGACCGCTCCGACCGCTACCTCGAACTCGAGGACTACATCCAGCGTTTCCTCGGCGGCGCGGTCGACTACCTGCGCGGCGCCCACCGCATGGATGCGATCAACCTGCTCGGCATCTGCCAGGGCGGCGCGTTCTCGCTGTGCTACTCGGCCCTGAACCCGGGCAAGGTCCGCAACTTCATCGCCATGGTCACGCCGGTGGATTTCCACACCGGCGACAACATGCTGTCGAACTGGACCCGCAACCTCGACGTCGACCAGTTCGTCGACACGCTGGGCAACGTGCCGGCCGACCTGATGAACTGGTGCTACCTCACGCTCAAGCCCTGGCGGCTGTTCGTGCAGAAGTACGTCGGTCTGGTCGACATCCTCGACGACAAGCGGGCGCTGGAGGACTTCCTGCGCATGGAGAAGTGGATCTTCGACTCGCCCGACCAGGCCGGCGAAGCCTTCCGCCAGTTCATCAAGCAGTTCTACCAGGGCAACGGCTTCGTCAAGGGCGGCATCGACATCGGCGGGCGCGCGGTCGATCTGCGTTATCTGGACATGCCGGTGTTGAACATCTACGCCGAGCAGGACCACCTGGTCCCGCCCGATGCTTCGCGCGCGCTGCGCGGGCTGGTCGGCACCACCGACTACACCGAGCTCTCGTTCAAGGGCGGCCACATCGGCATCTACGTCTCCAGCCGCGCCCAGCGCGAGGTGCCCAGCGCGATCCACGAGTGGCTGGAGCAGCGCTCGCGCTGAGTTCCGACAGGTAGCGAGCGAAAGTCGGGACAGGGGCGGGGCCGAAGTTCAAGGCCCTGACAGTCCAGACACCGAGAGAACGCGACAACCGACGCCGAGCGTTCCGCCATGCGCCCGCGAACAAACCGCAACAGCGGTGCATCAACCGCCACGTCCAACACGACAGTCCGCGCACCGTCGCGCTAGGCTAGGGCCCCCACGCCCGAGACCGCCCCGCGTATGCGCCGTCTGCTCGTACCGCTGCTGCTGATCCTGCTCGCCGCCTGCCGCGGCACCGCGCCGACGGCCGACACCGCCGCGACCTCGCCCGTACCGGCGCCCGCGGAGCCGAAAGCCCCGAACGACTGGGCCCGCTTCGAACCCGACATCGCCGCCTTCGAGGCCGAAGACAGCCGCGTGCGCCGTATGCCCGGCGCGGTGGTGTTCGTCGGCAGTTCCTCGTTCCGGCTGTGGACCACGCTGCACGAGGACCTGCCCGGCATCGTCGCGATCAACCGCGGCTACGGCGGTTCGCGCGTGTACGACTCGGTCCACTACGCCGACCGCATCGTCACTCCGTATCAGCCGCGCGCGGTGGTGTTCTACGCCGGCGACAACGACCTCCAGGAAGGGCGCACGCCGCGCGAAATAGCCCAGGATTTCGCGGCCTTCGTCGAGCGCGTGCGTGCGGCGCAGCCGAAACTGCCGGTCGCCTTCGTCTCGATCAAGCCCAGCCCGGTGCGCGCGCATCTGCTGCCGCAGGTGCGCAGCGCCAACCTGCTGATCCGCGAATACGCGGCCACCCACCAGGTCGCCTATCTGGATGTCTACACGCCGATGCTCGATGCCCAGGGCCAGCCGCGCGAAGAGCTGTTCGTCGCCGACCGCCTGCACATGAACGAAAAGGGCTATGCGATCTGGGCGGGCGTGCTCGGTCCCTGGCTGCGTGGGTTGTAATGCCGGCATGAATACGCGTCTGTCCGCCGTCCTGTTCGCGCTGTTGGCCTTGGTCGCCGCTCCGGCCCAGGCCGCGCCGCCGCCGCCGCAGGCCGAGCGCGAGATCGAACAGCTGATCGCCGCCCTGGCACGCTCGGGCTGTCAGTTCCAGCGCAACGGCAGCTGGTACGACGCCGGCCAGGCCCAGGCCCATCTGAGCAAGAAGTACGCTTACCTGCGCAAGCGCGACATGGTCGCCAGCGCCGAGCAGTTCATCGAGCGCGCCGGCAGCGAAAGCAGCATGAGCGGACGCGCCTATCAGATCCGTTGCGGGACCGCCGCGGCGATGCCGTCGGCGAGTTGGCTGCGCGCGCGCCTGAACGAAATTCGCAGCAAGCCCGCAGCCAAACCGGCCGCCGCGCCGCCGCCGCGCTGACGCGCTAGACTGCCGGCGTCGTCGCCAGGAGCGGGTATATGAGCCAAGCATCGCGACCCTTCGTCCGTTCGCGCCACGACCGCATGATCGCCGGCGTGGTCGGCGGTATCGCCCAGCGTTTCGGCTGGAACGCGACCCTGCTGCGCGCGATCTACGTGATCGCGTCGATCGCCTCGGCCGCGTTTCCCGGCATCCTCGTGTACTTGATCCTGTGGCTGCTGATGCCCGAAGAGGGCTCTTCCTGAATCCGCAACTGCGCGTCGTCGGTCGCGCGCTCGGCGTCGTCTGGGCGTCGCCGGTGAGCGTGCTGGGCCTGCTCGCGGGCGTGGTCGGAATGGCCTTCGGCGCTCACGCCCACCTGCGCCGGCGCGAGTTCGCGCTGGTGTTCCACCGCTGGCCCTGGGGGCCGGGCGGCGCGATCACCCTGGGCAACGTAATTCTGCACACCGGCGACAGCCTGGATTCGCCCTGCGTGACCTACGCCCATCGCGCCGGTCACGGCGACGAGCCGGAAATCCAGCTCGCCGACCACGAACGCGCGCACGTCTACCAGTACATGGTGCTGGGAGCGCTGTTCCTGCCGCTGTACCTGATCTGCGGCGGAGTCAGCGTGCGCAACCGCTTCGAGCGCGCCGCCGACCGTTACGCCCGGACCGGGCGTGGCTGGTGGCCTTGGACGAAGTGACCTGGACCATCGTTACAGAAATTTGACCGGGTCCTAACGCCGCCGCGGATATCCTTCCAGCGTCGGAGAAAAACCAACGGGCGCGAGCCTGATGCAACCGCTCCGACACGGAAGGCCCGGCCACCGAGGTAACACTCGAAGACTGGGCCTTCTCATTTTTGCGGCATCCATCCGCGAAACACTTCATGCCCCCTGTGGGAGCGGCGTAAGCCGCGATGAGCTTGCCGATGGCGGCGCGGGCGTGTGCGGTAGCGCAATCGCGGCTTACGCCGCTCCCGCAGAATGCGGCGACGGTGCTTCCGATGCTCAGCCTCGGCGGCGATACCGTCGCTATTTCGCCTGCGCGGCTTTGGGGTAGGAGCGACGCGAGTCGCGACCTCGACCCGGCCGGAGTTGCGTGGTCGCGACTCGCGTCGCTCCTACAGGGAGCGGGTTCGTAGGCTTTGTGACCATCATCGGTAGGCGCGCAACGGCAAAACCTTCGTAACCTCGTTGCCGACGCATTGCGCCGAGACTTTGCGCGAGCGGCTTTGGGGTAGGAGCGACGTGAGTCGCGACCTCGACCCGGCCGGAGTTGCGTGGTCGCGACTCGCGTCGCTCCTA
>CAMLID010000077.1 GCA_946480055.1 uncultured Lysobacter sp.
CTGCCGGCCTCGGCGCGGAAGCACATCGAATGCGCGGTCATGCGCAGCGGCAGCGTAGCGTCCTCGACGATCTCGTCGCGCACGATGTTGGTCAGCGGGACTTCCGAGGTCGGGATCAGATAACGCTTGCTGGCCGCCTCGCCCTCGCCGACCGTGGTCGCGAACAGGTCGTCCTCGAACTTCGGCAGCTGGCCGGTACCGCGCATGGAATCGGCGTTGACCAGCAGCGGCACGTTGGTTTCTTGGTAGCCGTGCTGGTCGACGTGCAGATCCAGCATGAACTGCGCCAGCGCGCGATGCAGCCGCGCCATCTGGCCGCGCAGCACGGTGAAGCGCGCGCCCGACAGCTTGGCGGCAGTGTCGCCGTCCAGCCAGCCCTTGCGGGCGCCGAGCTCGACGTGGTCCTTGACCGTGAAATTGAACGCGCGCGGCGCGCCCCAGCGGTGCTGTTCGACGTTGCCGGTCTCGTCCTGGCCGGCCGGGACCGACTCGTGCGGCAGGTTCGGGATGCCCAGCGCCACCGCCTCGATCTGGCCGCGGATTTCGTCCAGGCGCAGCTCGCTGGCCTTGAGCTCGTCGCCGAAACCCGCCACCTCGGCCATCAGCGGGGCGACGTCCTCGCCCTTGGCCTTGGCCTGGCCGATCGCCTTGGAGCGGGTGTTGCGCAGGTTCTGCAGCTCCTGGGTGCGGATCTGGATCTGCTTGCGCTCGCTTTCCAGCGACTCCAGCACGGTGGCGTCGAGGACGAAACCGCGGGCGTCGCGCAGGCGCGCGGCGAGTTCGGCGGGTTGCTGGCGCAGCAGGTTGGGATCAAGCATGGCGGAACCGGTGGGGAAGCGGAGCGCGATTATCGCGTGCTAACCGCGTTCAGGGCCAATGCGCGGCGCGAAGCGCGACCCAAAGCGGGACCAATTTCCGACGTATTAACCCGGATCGATGCAGAATGCCGACAGCCCTGCCCGCCCCGTAGCCGGATACCGCATGTCGACACCGTCCCCCGCGCCCACCCGCCCCAGCCTCGACCTGGCCGCCTGGCGGCCCTCACGCAAGGCGCTGTGGTGGGTCCTGGGCGCGTTCGCGCTGGGCCTGATCCTGTTCGCCCTGGTCTGGTCGCGCGCGCGCAAACACGACTTCTACCGCGCCGACGGCATCGCCCCGCCGACCGCGGCCGGTCCCGACTACGCGCCGCTGCCGGCGCCGATGTCCGGCAACGAGGGCAGCGGCGTCGGCCCCGCGCCGCAGACCGCGCCTACCGGCAACGCCGACCAGCCGCGCCTGGTCGAGACCACCCCACCGCCGCGCCCGGCCGACGCCATCGCGCCCGCACGCCCGCAGGCGCCGCCGCCGGCCGCGGTCGCCAGTTCCGATCCCAAGCCGATCCCGGGCCAGAACCCTCCGCCGCGCTATCCGCCCCAGGCGCTGCGCCGCGGCGAGAGCGGCACCGTCACCGTTCGCGTGCAAATCGGTGCGGACGGCGTGCCGGGCGAGGTCAGCGTGGCCAACAGCAGCGGCTCGCGCCTGCTCGACCGTGCAGCCCAGGACGCGGTCCGGCGCTGGCGTTTCCGCCCGGCCCTGGCCAACGGCCAGCCGGTCGGCGGCACTGTGATGGTCCCGATCACATTCGATGCCAGTCGCTGAACGCGTAACGCCGTAACCCCCTCCGCCTCACTCGCCGCTAACACCGGCGTGAGGAAAGTCGAGTCGCCACCCGGAACACCGGGGACGATCGAGGAGGGACCACATGACGGACAACACGCTGGAACACCGCGACAACCGCCCACAAGCCACCGTGGACGCCGACGCGCCTGCGCGCAACCGTGCCGGCCTCTGGCTGCTGGTGCTGCTGGCCGCGATCCTGCTGATCTGGTACGTGCTCAGCCAACGCACGCCGGCGCCGATCGCACTGCCTCCGGATGCCGGCGTACTGCCGGTGCCCACCGACGCCACCACGCCCACCGCCGGGCCCGAAGCCGACCGTAGCGAGCGCAAACCCGTCGCCAGCGCCGCCAAGCCCAAACCGACCAAACCGGCCGTGACCGTGCCGCGCGAGACCGCTCCCGAGCGGATCGCCAACCGCAGCCCGCAACCCGAGTACCCGGCCACCGCGCTGCGTCGCGGCGAAGGCGGCGACGTGCTGCTGCGGGTGAACGTGGGCGCCGACGGCATCCCGGGCGAGATCGACTTCGTCCGCCGCAGCAACTCGCGCGAGCTCGACCGCGCCGCCCAGGACGCAGTGCGTCGCTGGCACTTCGCCCCGGCCACGCGCAACGGCAAGCCGGTACCGGCGGTGGTGGAAGTGCCGATCGAGTTCAAGCCGCAGGCCTGAATGCGGTAGACCGCAGACCCGGCGAACCGCACGGATAGCAGGGATCGGGGGAGAGCGGGCTCCGGCCGCCGCAGGGCGGCCGGAGCGATGTGATCGGCTGCAGCTATGTGATCAGCGCGATAGCGAAGGCGGTCCGGCCTTCGCTATCGCGGCTTACGCCGTCCCACAGTGGGCGACGATGCATGGCCAGGGCTTCCTGCGGGAGCGGCGTAAGCCGCGATGACGTCCCACCCAGGCCGAACCAGAGTCGATAGACCCGCGACCCGCGAGCCAGCCCCTGCCCCAGCCTCAGCCGCCGACGCCCTGCCCGCTCTCGCTACGACGCCGGATCAGGCCCCAGGCCAAACACGCGCCGAACAGGAACTCCAGCGGCGCACGGCCGTACTCGAAACGCCACAGCAGCGAATCGAAGTTGTTCGCCACCAGCACGATGCCGACGCTGCCGATCAGAGCCCAGAACCCGGCCACGGGCACCAACCCGCGTCGCCAGGCCAGCAGGGCCTCGCGCAGCACCAGGGCGAACGCCAGTGCCAGCAGCGCGGCGCCGAGCGTGCCCAAGCCCACCAGCGCGTCCAGGTAGGTGTTGTGCAGGTGCATGTGATGCTGGCCGGCCATGTCGCGGCGGCTGTCGGCGATCAGGCTGGGCGTGGTGCGCAGGCCCCAGCCCAGCAGCGGCCGCTCCAGCCACTTCTCCACGCCCAGCCGGTACAGGGCCATGCGCACGCTTACGGCTTTGTTGTTGATCTGGGTCTGCTGTGCCGAGGCCGCGTCGGCGGGTTTCGCGCTGCCGGCGGCAGGCGCAGTCGGGGCGATGGCGACCGTGCCCGCGTCCGCGGCTTGCTGGGCCTCGGTCATCACGGTGTCGGAACCGGCGAAACGCGAGCTGATCAGATCGCGCGCCGCGAACAGCAACAGCACCGACACCAGCGCGGCAGCCAGCACCGGCAGCAGCGCGCCGATCGCGCTCGCGCCGCCGCGGCGGTACAAGTGCCAGGCATAGGCCAGGACCACCGGCGGCGTGACCGCGGCGAACGCCAGCCAGGCGCCGCGCGACTGCGAGAACAGCAGCAGGCAGAAGCAGCCCGCATAGGCGAGGAAACCGATCGCCAGCAAGGCGCGCCGGCCGGGTTCGCGCCGCTGTGCCCACAGCGCCATCAGCAGGCATAAGGCCAGCCAGCCGCCGACCGCCGCCAACTGACCGGTGAGATTTTCCGGGATGCCCAGATCGGCGCGCAGGCGGCCTGCCCACAAAGCCTCGCCCTGGGTCCACGGCAGATAGATCAGCACCGACAGCAACAGGCCCGCGCCCATCAGCACGACCAGGCGCGGAATCGCACGCGGCATCAGCGACAGCCACCAGCCGATCACGCAGGTGAACACGGCCAGCCGCACCAGCTTGCCCGCGGTCGACAGCTGCGAGGACAGCGGTATCGTCGGCGCCACGCTCACCGCCGCATATACCGCCTGGGCGATCAGGAACGCGATCAGCAGCGCCAGCGCACGCACTGCCGGTTGCGCCGACAGCTCGCGCCAGGGCCGGCGGCCGGCGCAGCACAACAACAGCAGCAGCACGCCGGCGCCGAGTTCCGGGCGCAGGTACAGGCCGATATCGGTCAGGGCGAAGAACGCCTGATACGCGAGCGCGAGCAAGGCGGCGCGGCGCAGCCACGGCGGCAGCTCGGCGGCGGTATCGGAGTACCAGGCCAACGGCGTCGCGCGCGGATCGCGCGCATCGGAGTTCCGGGCGATAGGGGCCATCGCGGTCGCGTTTTCAGCCATGCGCGATCGTCTGCGCGGCTGCAGCGCGGCGGCGCGGTCGGGCGCGCTGTCGCCGCGCGAGCGTCTTCAGGCAGCGTGGGGGAAGCTGCATCGCGTTCGTCCTCTCGCAATCGCGCCGGGCCTGGCGCGAACCACGTCATGGCCGCCGCGCCGCGGGGGCGGTGGGCGACGGCCGTTACTTCCGTGTCGGTCGTGTTGTCGTGTCGGCAGTACCGCCGCTCGCGGGTGCGGGCGGCGGGAGAAGTCTAGCGAAACTACACGTAGCTGGCTGTCTGCAAACCCAACGCCGCGCGCAATTCGAGACCCGACGCACGCGCCAGCGTCTCGAAGCCCGGAAACGAAGTCGCCACATTCGCGACATCGCCGATACGCACTTCGCCGCTGGCGCATTGGGCCGCGACCGCGAAGCTCATCGCGATGCGGTGGTCGCCGTGACTGTCGACCGTACCGCCGCGCAGGGTGCCGCCGTCGATGATCGCGCCGTCCGGCGTTTCATCGATATGCGCACCTAAATTACGTAAACCTTGTGCCATGGTCGCGATCCGATCGGATTCCTTGACCCGCAATTCGGCCGCACCAGAGATCACGCTGCGCCCCTGCGCGCAGGCCGCGGCCACGAACAGCGCCGGGAATTCGTCGATCATGTCCGGCACCAGCGCCACCGGCACCTCGATGCCGTGCAAGGGCGCATGCCGCACCAGCAGATCGGCGACCGGTTCGCCGCCCTCCTCGCGCGGGTTCTGTTCGCGGATGTCCGCGCCCATCAGCCGCAACGCGGCAAGCAGGCCGGTGCGGCGCGGGTTCATGCCGACCGCTTCCAGCAACAGTTCCGAACCCGGCACCACGCTGGCGGCGACCAGGAAGAACGCGGCCGAGGAAAAATCCGCCGGCACCGCGACGTCGGTGGCGCGCAGCGCATGCCCGCCGCTCAGGCGCGCGTAGCCTGGCGCGAACTCGATCGGCCAGCCGAACGCGGCCAGCATGCGTTCTGTGTAGTCGCGGGTCGGGTGCGGTTCGCGCACCACGGTCTCGCCGCGCGCGTACAGGCCGGCCAGCAGCAGCGCCGATTTCACCTGCGCGCTGGCCACCGGCAAGGTGTAGTCGATGCCTTGCAGCACGCTGCCGCCGTGGATGCGCAGCGGCGGCAAGCCGCCGTCCGCACTGTCGATACGGGCGCCCATCGCCGCCAGCGGCTCGGTGACGCGCCGCATCGGCCGCTTGGACAGGGACTCGTCGCCGATCAGCACCGAATCGAAGCCCTGCCCGGCCAGCACGCCGGCGAGCAGACGCATGCCGGTGCCGGCGTTGCCGCAGTCCAGCGCTTCGCCGCTGCCGCGCAGGCCGTGCAGGCCGACGCCGTGGACGATGCGTTCGCTGGCGCTGGGAGTGTCGATGCGCACGCCCAGGCGCTCGAACACCCGCGCGGTGGCGCGAGTGTCCTCGCCTTCGAGAAAGCCGCTGACCCGGGTCGTGCCCTCGGCCAGCGCGCCGAGCATGACCGCGCGATGCGAGACCGACTTGTCGCCCGGCACCCGCAGGCGTCCGCGCAAGGGCGTGCCGCGCGCGGCGATCCAATCCTGGCGGGCGCTCATGCGCGCACCGCGTCCAGCGCGGCCAGCAGCCGGCGGTTCTCGTCGGCGTCGCCGACGGTGATGCGCAGGCAATCGCCCAGGCCGTAGCCGCCCATCGGCCGCAGCACCACGCCGCGCGCGATCAGCTCGGCCTCGATGCGCGCGGTGTCGGCGCCGAATTCGACCAGGACGAAGTTGGTCTGCGACGGGAACACGTGCAGGCCGCGCTCGCTCAAGGCGGCGCTCAGCGCGGCGCGTTGTTCTGCGTTGCGTGCGCAGGCCGAAGCCAGGTGCGCCTCGTCGCCCAGCGCGGCCTCGCACGCGGCCAGGGCCGGGCCGTTGACGTTGAAGCTCTCGCGCAGGCGCTCCATCACCGCGACCAGTCCCGGCGCTGCCAGCAGATAGCCCACGCGCAGCCCTGCCAGACCGTAGGCCTTGCTGAAGGTGCGGGTGACGGCGAGGTTCGGATGGTTCGCGAGCAGTTCGACCGCGCTGGCGTACTCCGGCGCATCTGCCATTTCGGCATAAGCCTCGTCCATCACCACGATCGTCTCGCTCGGCACCTTGGCCAGGAACGCTCGCAGCGCCTCGCGGCCGAACCAGGTGCCGGTCGGATTGTTGGGATTGGCCACATAGACCAGACGCGTCTGCGGCCCGATCGCCGCGGCGATCGCGTCCAGGTCGTGCCCGGCCGGCATCGCCGCGCTGCGCGGCAGCGCCTCGACGATGCGCATGCTCGCGCCGGCGGCCTGGGTCGCCAGCGCGAACACCGCGAAGCCGTAGCGCGAGAACACCACCTCGTCGCCCGGCCCGGCGAACACTTGCGCCAGTTGCATCAGCAGTTCGTGCGAGCCGTTGCCGAGCAGCAGCTGCGCGGTCGCGACACCGTGTTTGGCCGCCAACGCACGCTTGAGATCGGCGCCGAGCGGATCGGGATAGCGATGCAACTGATCGAGTTGGGCCAGCACCGCTTGCTTCGCTCGCGGCGACGGCCCGTAGGGATTCTCGTTGGAACCCAGCTCGACCAGATGCTCGGCGCCGAACTTGCGCCGCAGCGCGACCAGGTCGTGACCGGGGTCGTAGGCGCGCAGGCGCTGCACGCCGGCTTGCGCGCGCGCGGCGAACCAGGCCTCGTCGAAGGCCGGCGTCGCCGCCGGCAAGGACGGCGCCGCGCTCAAGCGATCGCCACCGGGTACGAGCCCAGCACCTTCACTTCGTGGGCCAGTTCCTGCAGTTCTTCCAGCGCATCGCGCATCGCCTCTTCCTGGACGTGGCCGCCGATGTCGACGAAGAACGCGTACTGCCAGCGGCCGGTGTGGCCGGGACGCGACTCGATCCGGTTCATGCTCAGGCCGCGCTTGGCGAACGGCGACAGCACGTTGTAGAGCGCGCCGGGCTGGTCCTTGATGAAGATCAGCAGCGAGGTGCGGTCGTTGCCCGAGGGGGTGAACAGCTCGCGCCCGATCACCAGGAAGCGGGTGGTGTTGTCGGGACGGTCCTCGATCGGGCCGGCGACGTTCTTCAGACCATAGACGTTGCCGGCGCTGGCGCCGGCGATAGCGGCGGCGTCGTCGGCGTTGCGCGCGCGGCGCGCGGCCTCGGCGTTGCTCGACACCGCGATCTTCTCCGCCTTGGGCAGGTACTCGCGCAGCCAAGCCTTGCACTGGGCGAACGACTGCGGGTGCGAGTAGACGCGCTCGATGTCCTCGATCCGGCCGCTGCGCGAGAGCAGGTGCTGGTGCACGCGCAGCTCGACTTCGCCGGAGATCTTCAGCTTCGAGGTCAGGAACATGTCCAAGGTCGACTGGATCGTGCCCTGGGTCGAATTCTCGACCGGGACCACGCCGAAATCGGCGTTGCCGGCTTCGACTTCCTGGAACACTTCCTCGATGCTGGCCAGCGGCAGGCCGTGGATCGAATGGCCGAAGTGCTTGAACGCCGCCTGCTGCGAATGGGTGCCTTCCGGACCCAGGAAGCCGATCTTGAGCGGTTCCTGCTGGGCCAGGCAGGCCGACATGATTTCGCGGAACAGCCGCACCAGCACTTCGTCGTTGAGCGGACCGTCGTTGCGGTCGACCACCCGGCGCAGCACCTGGGCCTCGCGCTCGGGGCGGTAGTAATCCACCGCCGCGGCGAGCTTGCCCTTGGCCTTGCCGACCTGGTTGGCGAACTGGGCGCGCTCGGCGATCAGCTGCTGGATGTGCTGGTCGATGCCGTCGATGCGGGTTCGCAGCGTCGGCAGGTCCAGCGCCGGGGTTTCCGGCACGGGCACGCTCAACGGTTTGGCCGGGACGGTCTTGCGTTTGACCGACTTGGCGGCCTTGTCAGCCTCGGCCGCCGCCGGCTTGCGCTTGGCGGCCGGCTTCGACTCGGCGGGCTTGTTGGGTTTCTTTGCCATGTTCGTCTCGTGGGTCCGGGGCGTTACTAGCCAGCCGGGGTAGTGCTGCACTACGACGATTTCTTATCGCTCGCTGAAGATCTGCGACGCGATCCAGAGGTCGTTGCAGCCGTCCCTGGCGAGACTGGCTCGCCTGGGGATCGTCCGGCCCGGCCATCCTGCCGGGCGTTCGCGGTCGCAGTCGATGCCGATAGGGCATCGACTGAGCGCGGTCGCTTACCCGTGCCTCTTCTGGAAATCTCGCATGAACGAAGCCAGCGCCTGCACGCCCTCCTCCGGCATCGCGTTGTAGATCGACGCGCGCATGCCGCCCAGGGCGCGGTGGCCCTTGAGCGAGATCAGCCCGGCGGCCTCGGCTTCCTTCAGGAACGGCTTGTCCAGCGCTTCGTCCTTGAGGAAGAACGGCACGTTCATGCGCGAACGCGCGCCGGCCGCGACTTCGTTGCGATAGAAGCCGCCCGAGCCGTCGATGGTCTGGTACAGCAGCGCCGACTTGCGCGCGTTGCGCTGCGCGAACTCGGCCACGCCGCCCTGCGCGATCATCCACTTGAACACCAGCCCGGCCAGGTACCAGTTCCAGGTCGGCGGCGTGTTGAGCATGGACTCGCCCTTGACGTGGGCGCGGTAGTCGAGGATCTCGGCGCGCGGCTGGCCGGCGCGTTCGAGCAGGTCGCGGCGCACGATCACCACGCTCACGCCGACCGGGCCGAGGTTCTTCTGCGCGCCGGCGTAGATCACGCCGAACTTGGACACGTCCAGCGGCTCGGAGACGATGCTGGAGCTGAAGTCGCCGATCAGCGGCACGTCGCCGGTCTGCGGGATGTCGCGGAACTCGACGCCGTGGATGGTTTCGTTGGCGGTGTAGTGGACGAAGGCGGCGTCCTTGGACAGCTGCCAATCGGAATACGCCGGAATGTCGCGGTAACCGCCGGCTTCGCCGTCGGCGACCACCTTGGCGGCGACGTAGGGCTTGACCTGCTTGAGCGCGGTCTTGCCCCAATGGCCGGTCACGGCGTAGTCCACGGTCTGGCCCGGGGCGGCGAAGTTCAGCGCGATCAGGGCCTGCTGGGTGGTCGCGCCGCCCTGCAGGAACAGCACCGCATAATCGTCCGGGATCGACATCAGCGTGCGCAGGTCGGCCTCGGCCTCCTGGGCGACCTGCAGAAACTCCGGTCCGCGATGGCTCAGCTCGACGATCGAGGCGCCGACGCCATGCCAGTCCAGCATCTCGGCCTGGGCCTGCTGCAGGACGGTTTCGGGCAGGGTCGCGGGACCGGCACTGAAGTTGAACGCGCGGGACATCGGGTGCTCCGTGGGTGTGGGGGTTGGAACCCAAGTATGCCGCAGTGCAACACTTGCGCGCGCCTTGGTTACCCGCGCAACTTTTGCCCCTCCGGCTGCCTCTATGGTGATAAACCCACCGTATGTATCTGGACGGCCCCGCGGCGTGCCCACGCCGTGCCCGTCTCCCGCAGGAGTTCCCCCGATGTCATTGCGCGACGCCTTCACGCTTCCCGCCCGCGAAATCACCGACGAGGCTGTCTACCACGAACGCCGGCGCCTGCTGGCCGCGTTCGCCGCCGCGCCCGCGCTGGGCCTGGCCGGCTGCGCCGACGCCGAGCCGCCGCCCGCGCCCAAGACCACGATCACCCCGGCCCAGGCCGCCTCGGGCTTCCGCACCAACGAAACCCTGACCCGCTACGAAGACATCAGCAGCTACAACAACTTCTACGAGTTCGGCACCGGCAAGGCCGACCCGGGCAAGGCCCCCAAGACCCTTCGCACCAAACCCTGGACGGTCGCGATCGGCGGCGCCTGCGCCAAGCCCGGCCGCTTGTCGCTGGACGATCTGATCAAGGGCCTGACGCCGCAGGAACGCATCTACCGCCTGCGCTGCGTGGAAGGCTGGTCGATGGTGATTCCGTGGCTGGGGGTACCGCTGGGCGAGGTGCTCAAGCGCTTCGAACCGACCTCCAAGGCCAAGTACGTGGCCTTCACCACCCTGGCCGACCCCAAGCAGATGCCCGGGCTGTCCTACCCCGCGCTGGACTGGCCCTACCGCGAGGGCCTGCGCATCGACGAGGCCATGCACCCGCTGACCCTGCTCGCGACCGGCCTGTACGGCAAGCCGCTGCCGCAGCAGAACGGCGCGCCGCTGCGCCTGGTGGTGCCGTGGAAGTACGGCTTCAAGAGCATCAAGTCGATCGTCGCGATCACCTTCGTCGAGAAGATGCCGTTCACCAGCTGGAACGACGCCCAGTCCAGCGAGTATGGTTTTTTCTCCAACGTGAACCCCAACGTCGACCACCCGCGCTGGACCCAGAAGAGCGAGCGCCGCATCGCCGGCACCGCCAGCAAGCTGTTCGCCGAACGCGTCCCGACCCGGCTATTCAACGGCTACGCCGACCAGGTCGCGTCGATGTACGCCGGCATGGACCTCAAGCGGTGGTTCTGAGCGCATGAACGACCGCACCACGGCCGCGCCCGCACGGCCGCCCCCCCGCCGCGCGACCTCCAAGGCCATGATCGCGGCCAAGACCCTGGTCCATCTGCTGGCGCTGACGCCGGCGGCGATCCTGGCCTGGCAGATCCGCGCCGAATTCCTGACCGGCAGCGGCGGCCTCGGCGCCGACCCGGTGGCCGAGATCGAGCACCGCCTGGGCCTGTGGGCGCTGCGCCTGCTGTTGCTGACGCTGGCGATCACGCCGCTGCGCCAGCTCAGCGGCCAGGCGGTGCTGATCCGCTTCCGCCGTCTGCTCGGCCTGTACGCGTTCTTCTACGCCTGCCTGCACTTCGCCGCTTACCTGGTGCTGGACCTGCGCGGCTACTGGACCCAGATCTTCGAGGAGATCCTCAAGCGGCCCTACATCACCGTCGGCTTCCTGGCCTGGCTACTGCTGGTGCCGCTGGCGCTGACCTCGACCCAGGCCGCGATGCGCAAGCTCGGCCGGCTCTGGGGCCGGCTGCACCAACTGATCTACGCGATCGCCGCGCTCGCGGTGCTGCACTTCTGGTGGCTGGTGAAATCCGACATCCGCGAACCGCTGCTGTACGCGAGCATCCTGGCCGCGTTGCTGGGCTGGCGGGTCTGGAAAAAGCTGCGCGCGCTCAGCTCGCGCCGTACAGCAGCAACAGGCTGAGGGCGGCGGCCAGCAGCACCGCCGCCAGCAGCAGCCAGGGCATGCGCCGCACCGACGAGGGCAGCGCCGTGGCCGGGCGGGCGCGTTCTTCGTTCTCGAATTCGGCCGGATGCGTGAGCGGCGCCGGTTCGCTGCCGCCGCCGCGGCTGGGGGCTTCGATCACGAAGCGGTGCTGCGATTCCAGCACCAGTTGATCGCCCGGCAGCAGCAGCGCATTGCGCACCGGCCGGCCGTTGACCACGCTGCCCTCGACCGAGCCCATGTCGCGCAGGACCACGCCGTCGGCGTGCGCTTCCAGGCGCGCGTGACGTTCGGCGAAAGAGGCGTCGTCGATGCGGATGTCGCACTCGCTGGCGCGGCCGATGGTGCGCGGCTGGTCCAGCGGGTAGCAGCGGCCGTGGTGCGGCCCGGCGATGCCGCGGATCACCAGGCGGCTCTCGGCGGCCTCGCCGAAACCGTAGTCGACCGGGGCCGGCAGCGGTTCGCCGGCGAGCAGCAGCAGCTCGACGCCGTCGAGGAAGATCGCATCGCCGGCGCGCAGCATGGCCATGCGCCGCACCGGGCGGCCGTTGACGTGCAGGCCGCGCACGCCCTCGCGCACCTGCAGCCAGACGCCGCGGCGGTCGACGCAGACCTGCGCCACCGCCTCGCCGCCGTCGCGGACCAGGGCGGTGCGGCCGTCGGCGTCGCGGCCAATCGCATGCACGCCCGGGCTCAGGGCCAGGTCGGCATGTTCACGGTTGGGGTATCGCAGTCTGAGGGCTTCCACGCGTCGGAAATCTAGCACGCGGCGTGCCACTCACGCAGCCCGGCATGCGCATCGCGCGTGCCACGCACTTGGATGCGGCCGCCCGCGCCCGCACAATAGCCGTCACCTGGGAGGGAAACGTTCTATGTCGAGCATCGATATCCGCCACGATCATTCGCTGACGCCGGCCAAGGCCCGCAAGGCCGTAGAAGAGGTGGCGCAGAAGCTCGCCGAGCGCTTCGGCATCGAATACGACTGGTCCGGCGACACCCTCAACTTCGCCCGCAGCGGCGTCGACGGCAAGATCGCGCTCGGCCCCAAGCAACTGCGCGTGACCGCCAGCCTGGGCTTCCTGCTCGGCGCGCTCAAGGGCCCGATCGAAAGCGAAATCCGGCGGGTGCTGGACGAGCGCTTCAAGTAAAGCGGATTCGGGATTCGAAGAAGCGCGGCCGCCCGCGTCGTCCCATCCCTGCCATCCCCGCCTTCGCGGGGATGACGAATCGAAGTGACGCGACGCTGAGGTAGACCATCGGTACCCGCAGGGCCCGATCGCGACTCACGCCGCTCCCACAGGGAGCACGGCACCGCAGCAGCCCTACTCCAAGCCCGGAAACGGATCCGGATCGCCCTCGAACAGCCGACGAGCGATTTCGCGCTCGTCGCCTTCGATCTCGGCGATGAACTCGCGCACGTCGCCGAGCTGGCCGAAGGCGGCGAAGCCGCGCTCCAGGAAGCCTTGCAACTCGGCCAGCCCGGCCGCCTTGGCCGGTCCGCGCGAGAGTTTGAGCAGGGTCGACACGCCGGGCATCCGCACCGCCCGCCCCAGGCCGTTGCCGACCCGCGCGATCAGGTCGATCTGGTGCCCGCGCAGGCGCGGCAGGCCGCAGTCGCGGTAGGCCTGCGCGTACAGGGCCGCGTCCAGGCGCCGGCGCCGCGGCGCGAGGGTCTGCAGGCGTTGCGCCATACGCAAGTCGAAGGCGTGGGTCAGCAGGCCCAGCTCGATCGCGTCGGCGACCGTGGCCAGCAGCGCCGACGGCAGCAGCCGCTGCATCATCGGCAGTACCCGTGCGATGTCGGCGTCGCGGCGGCTGAAATCGTGGTCGTTGTAGACGTCGCTGAGGAAGAACTGTGCCGCCGGGCGCCGGCGCGGGTCGCGCAGGAAGCGGTCGAAGCTCGCTTCCAGCCGCCACGCCTGCCAACTGCGCAGCTCCGGCAGCCAGCGCAAGCCGTTGCGCGACTCCCGGCTCGGGTCGTGCAGGGTCTGATGGCGCGCCAGCAGGTCGCTCAGGCGGGCGGAAAGATCGGTCGTCCGGGACATCGCAGGCATGATCGCGGCCGCGGCCGGCGCCCGCAACCGCCCCGGCGTACGACCAAAGTCGCGGCGTCTGGCGCGCCCGCCACGGTCGGCTACACTCGGGGGGATACTCCTACGCACGGTCGCCGCCCACCTCATGCTGTCACTCCACTCCGCCCGGCAACGGGCGCGCACCACCGGCACGCCGGCCAAGATCGGCCTGGCCATCGCCGGCGGCGGCCCGATCGGCGGCATGTACGAACTCGGCGCCCTGCGCGCGATGGACGAAGCCCTGGAAGGCCTCGATCTGACCCGCCTGGACTGCTACGTCGGCGTCAGCAGCGGCGCCTTCCTGGCGGCCGGCCTGGCCAACCGCATGGACACCACCGAGATGTGCCGGATCTTCATCACCGGCGACAGCGACGACGTCCAGTTCCGCCCCGAGACCTTCATGCGGCCGGCGTTCTTCGAATACATGAAGCGCGCCGCGAGCTTCCCGCGCCTGGCGACCGAATGGTGGCGCGAACTGCTGTTCTCGCCGCGCGAGGCGCGCTGGTCGGACCTGATCACCCGCTTCGGCGGGCTGATTCCGAACGGCCTGTTCGACAACGGCGAGGTCGAGCGCTTCCTGCGCGAGGTCTTCACCCGGCGCGGGCGCAGCAACGACTTCCGCGAGCTCGACGCGCGCCTGTACGTGGTCGCGGTCGACATCGACAGCGGCGACGCGGTGCGTTTCGGCGGCGACGACTGGAACGACATCGCCATCTCCAAGGCGGTCCAGGCCAGCGCCGCCCTGCCCGGCCTGTACCCGCCGGTGAACATCCGCGGCCGCCATTTCGTCGACGGCGCGCTGCGCCGGACCATGCACGCCTCGCTGGTGCTGGAACAGGGCATCGACCTGCTGATCGGCATCAACCCGCTGGTCCCGTTCAACCACAACCACGGCAGCGCGCCGGTGGCCGAGGACAACAGCCTGGCCGCGGGCGGCCTGCCGGCGGTGCTGTCGCAGACCTTCCGCACCCTGCTGCAGTCGCGCATGCAGGTCGGCCTGGCGCGTTACGCCCAGCAATACCCCAACATCGACCAGTTGGTGTTCGAGCCCAATGCCGAGGACGGCGAACTGTTCTTCACCAACGCCTTCAGCTTCTCGGCGCGCCGGCGGATCAGCGAGATCGCCTACCGCAACACCCTGGCCGACCTGCGCCAGCGCGCCGACGCGCTGCGCCCGGTGCTGGCCGCGCACGGCATCCGCCTGCGCGAAGAAATCCTGGCCGACCCCAACCGCTCGATCCTGGACGGCATCGCGCCGCCCTCGCGCGACACCGAAACCACCGCGCGCCTGCGCCGCGCCCTGGACGATGTCGACCACCTGGTCGCGCGCCGCCGCTCGCCCAAAGCGCGCAAACGCCGGCAAAGCTGAGCCGGCGCGACGCGCGCTGGTGTGAAAGCTCTAGACAGCGCGCCCATCGTGCAGTCACATCGAACCCACGCCCGCTTGGAGGGCAACATGGCCAAGTTCAAGAAGAACGCTAAGAAGACCACGGCCGGCAAGGCCAGCAGCGCCCAGGAGCAGGCCGAGCGCCTGTCCAAGACCCTGAGCGAATCCGCGCAGCAGATCTGGCTCGCCGGCGTCGGCGCGTTCGGCCGCGCCCAGGCCGAAGGCACCAAGCTGTTCGAAGGCCTGGTCAAGGAAGG
>CAMLID010000078.1 GCA_946480055.1 uncultured Lysobacter sp.
CGTCCTTGTCGATCAGGCAGGTGTGCTTGCCGATCCAGCCCAGGCCGGCGTTGCGCGCCAGCGCGCGTTCCAGCACCGGCGCCGAATCGACGAACACGCGATGCCCGAACGGGCCCACGGTCTCGCCGATGCGGTCCGCCAGGCGCTGCAGGCGCTGGCGCATCAGCTTGTGATAGTCGCGGCCCAGCGCGTAGCGGGCGACGTAGGCGCGTTCGCGGTCGGCGAGGGTAGCCCAGGCGTCGTCGTCGTCGTTGCGGCCGTAGTCCAGGCCGACCGAGATTACCCGCAGCGTTCCCGGAATCAGCTCCTGCGGCCGCGAACGCAGCTCGCGGTGGCGCGCCATCCAGTCCATCGAGCCGTACAGGCCCTGTGCCAGCCAATCGCGCAGATAGTCCTCGTCCGGTCCGAGCTCGATCCCGGCGATGCCGCAGCGCTGGAAACCCAGCTCGCGCGCCAAATCGCGGATACGCAAGGCCAGCGCCGCATAGTCGGGCGCGGCGGCGGGAATCGGCTCTGGGCTGGCGGGGCGCGGGCTCACGATGCGGCAAGTATAGAATCGTGCGATGCCAGCGACCGTTTTCGCTCACGATTCCGCTCTTTACGACGCTGTCGCCCTGCGTGCGGTCGAGGCGCGCGCGGCCGCCGAGCTGGGCGACGCATTCGAGCTCATGCGCCGCGCCGGCGCGGCGGCTTGGCGCGAGTTGCTGCGGCGTTGGCCCTCGGCGCAGCGGATCGTGGTGGTCTGCGGGCCGGGCAACAACGGCGGCGACGGATATGTGCTGGCCGCTCATGCGCATGCGGGCGGGCGCGAAGTGCGCGTGCTGCACCTGGGCGTGCATACGCCGCGCAGCGAACTCGCACGCCGCGCCGCCGGCGACTACGCGAGTGCCGGCGGACGCAGCGACATCTACGACGGCGGCGCGCTGCAGGCCGATGTCGTGGTCGATGCTCTATTCGGCATCGGTCTGTCGCGCGCACCGGATAGCGAAGTCGCGGCTCTGATCGAAGCGGTCAATGCGCAGCCAGCGCCGGTGCTGGCCTTGGACGTGCCCAGCGGCATCGACGCCGATCGCGGCGCCGCGTATTCCCCAGCCGTGGTCGCGGACTGCACCGTCGAATTCATCGCGCGCAAGATCGGTTTGACCACCGGCGCGGCGCTGGACCATATCGGTGAACGCGTCCTTGCGGATTTGCAGCTCGGGCCCGACGTATTTGATCGCGCGCCGATCGCGCGAGCCGTATGCGCCGACGATCTGCGCCGCTGGCTGTCGCCGCGCTCGCGCGACAGTCACAAGGGTCGCAACGGCCGCGTGCTCTGCATAGGCGGCGATCACGGCAGCGGCGGCGCGATCGTGCTGTGCGCGCAAGCGGCTCTGCGCAGCGGTGCCGGTCTGGTCGAAGTCGCCACGCGTGCCGAGCATGTGGCCGCGCTGCTGTCTCGTTTGCCCGAAGCGATGCCGCGCGAAGTGCGCGATGCGGCCCAGTTGCGCGACGCTTTGCAACGCGCGGACATCGCCGCTTTGGGCCCCGGCCTGGGGCAGGCCGATTGGGGCCGAGAGCTGTATGCCTGCGCGCTCGATAGCGAAATACCTTTATTATTCGACGCTGACGCGCTGAATTTGTTGGCGCAACAGCCGCGACGCTTGCGCAAAGACAGCGTGCTGACGCCGCATCCCGGCGAAGCGGCGCGTCTGCTCGGTGTCGACACCGAGCAGGTGCAAGCCGATCGTTTCGCTGCGGCTGGCGCGTTGCGTGATCGCTATGGTTGCGCAATCGTGTTGAAGGGCGCGGGCACCATCGTGATCGCGCCCGATCTCGAGCCTTGCGTGATCGCCGCTGGCAATCCCGGCATGGCCGTAGGCGGCATGGGCGACGTGCTCAGCGGTACCATCGCCGCCTTGCGTGCGCAGCGATTGAGTACGTTCGATGCCGTAGTCTGCGGCGCCCTGCTGCATTCCGCCGCCGGCGACGCCGCGGCGCGCGACGGCGGCGAGCGCGGCTTGTTGCCCACCGATTTGATGCCGTGGCTGCGGCGTCTGGCCAATCCGGAGTAGCGTCGCCGATGTCGTCGAATACGCCTGCAGCCGCCACCGCGTACGAACACGATGCGTTCGCGCTGACCTTGTCCGATGCCGATGCCACCGATGCTTTGGGCGCCGCACTCGCGCGCACGCGGCCGGCGCGCGCCGTCGTGCATCTCAGCGGCGATCTCGGCGCCGGAAAATCCACGCTCGCGCGCGCCTTGTTGCGCGCGCTGGGCGTGCAGGGCGCGATCCGCAGTCCGACCTACACCTTGGTCGAGCGTTATCCGCTCGCGGCGGGCGGCGAAGCCTGGCATCTGGACCTGTATCGCATCGGCGATGCCGGCGAACTGGAATTCCTAGGCCTGGACGGCGACGAAGCGGTGCTGTGGCTGATCGAATGGCCCGACCGCGGCCGCGGCGCGCTGCCGCCGGCCGACTTGAGGGTGGAGCTGGCGGTGGCCGGAGCGGGGCGTTCGGCCCGGCTGGTGCCCGGCTCGGCGGCAGGGCGGGACTGGGTCCGGGGCGCGGTCGCCGCCCCGGAGCTTGCGGCCGACTCCTGAACGTTTCCACAGGAAGTGGCGGCAGGTCCCGGATTCGTAAGGGAAAAATGCTTGCTTTTATCGCGCCCCGGTGCTTGACTACCACCCATGCGCGTAAAAGGGGCCACCGTCCAGAAATTCCTGCTCGGCACGGCGCTGCTTGCGGCGCTGGCCTGGAATCTTGCGCACGCCAGTGAAATCAAGGGCTTGGAACTCGGCACCGGTGCCACCGGCACCCGCGCCGAGATCGCCCTGGACCGCGGCACCGAATTCAAGCTGATCTCGCTCAAGGGCCCGGACCGCCTCGCGGTCGACCTGCCGGCCTCGTCGCTGGCCAAGGGCCTGCGCCTGCCGGCCGGCACCGGCATCGTCAAATCGGTACGCACCGGCCAGCCTGCGCCGGGCACCGTGCGTATCGTGTTCGACCTCGCTCAGCCGGTCGCGGCGCTCAAGCCGCGCATTGAGCTGGGCGCCAACGGCGCGCGCCTGGTGCTGGAATGGCCGGGCGACGGCGCCGAGCCGCAGTCCGTCGCCGCCGCGCCGACCGCGCCGGTTTCCGCGCCGCCGGCTACTGCGCCTTCGATTCCCGCACAGCGCGCGCCTGCGCAGCCGACAGCCACGCCGCCGACCGCTACCGTGTCCGAAACCAGTGGCGTCGACCAGGCCGCCGCGTCCGCGGCCGCGACCACGCGCCTGATTTCCGAACTCGCTGCACGCAACGCGGCCAGCACCTCGGTGCCAGCCGCCGCGCCGCCGACGGCTGCGCCCGTCGTTGCCGCGCCGCCGCCGCAGGTGCCGACCACCATCGCCACCGGCGTGCCTACCCGTGTTGCCACTGGGGTGCCCACCCGCGTCGCCACCGGCTTGCCGGCGCCGATGCCCGGCGCCGTCGCGAACAATCCGCCGCCGCCGGCCGCCGAAGCCGTCACGCCCGGCGCGGTCAAGACCATGAAGGACGTGATGCGCGGTCGCGGCATGCGCCCGCTCATCATCGCCATCGATCCCGGCCATGGCGGCCAGGATCCCGGCGCGGTCGGTCAGGCCGGCAAGCGCGAAAAGGACGTGACCCTGGCGATCGCGCGCGAACTGGCGCGCCAGATCAACGCCACGCCCGGGCTCAAGGCCTACCTGACCCGCGACAGCGACGTCTTCATCCCGCTGCCGCGTCGCGCCCAGCTCGCGCGCCAGGCCAAGGCCGACATGTTCGTCTCGATCCACGCCGACGCCGCCGAAAATCGCGCCGCCAAGGGTTCCTCGGTCTACGTGCTGTCGCTGAAGGGCGCGTCCTCGCAGCGCGCGCGCTGGCTCGCGGACAAGGAAAACTCGGCCGACCTGGTCGGCGGCGTGCGCCTGCAGGAAGCCGACAACACCCTGACCTCGGTGCTGCTGGACCTGACCCAGAGCGGCCACATGAAGGCCTCCGAAGACGCGGCCGCGCACGTGCTGGACGGCCTCAAGCGCGTCGGCAACAACCACAAGCCGCATATCGAGCGCGCCAACTTCGCCGTGCTGCGGACTTCGGACATGCCGGCGATGCTGGTCGAGACCGCCTTCATCTCCAATCCGGACGAAGAACGCCGCCTGACCGATCCCGCGCACCAGCGCGCGCTCGCCCGCGCGGTGCTCGACGGCGTCAACACCTACTTCACCCGCCAACCGCCGCCGGGCACGATGTACGCCGCGCGCGCCGAGGCCGAGCCGGTGGCGATGGGCGCGGGCGGCGGCAGCCCCTGATCGGGCCGTGCGGGCGATACCGGCCGCGACCGGTGTCGGCCTAGCGATCGCGAGTGTGGTCCTGCGTCGCGAAAGCGCAAAACGGATCGCGGAAGCCGCGGCCTAACCGCTATCATCGGCTTCGATCCTTTCCTGGCGCCGCTGCGGCGTCCGCATTCGTGGCCATCCGTCAACTTCCCGACACCCTCATCAACCAAATCGCGGCTGGCGAGGTCGTGGAGCGCCCGGCCTCGGTGGTCAAGGAGCTGGTCGAGAACGCGCTCGACGCCGGCGCCACGCGCATCGACATCGACCTGGAAGAGGGCGGCGTCCGCCTGATCCGGATTCGCGACGACGGCGCCGGCATCGCCGCCGAGGAACTGCCGCTGGCGATCTCGCGCCATGCCACCAGCAAGATCGCCTCGCTGGACGACCTCGAAGGCGTCGCCACCCTGGGGTTCCGCGGCGAAGCCTTGCCGTCGATCGCCTCGGTCAGCCGTTTCGCCCTGGTCTCGCGCCGGATCGACACCGAACACGGCGCCAGCCTGGAAGTCGACGGCGGCCGGGTCGGCGCGGTCGCGCCCAAACCGCATCCGCAGGGCACCACGGTCGAAGTGCGCGACCTGTTCTTCAACGTGCCGGCGCGGCGCAAGTTCCTCAAGGCCGAACGCACCGAACTCGGCCACATCGAGGAATGGCTGCGCCAGCTCGCCTTGGCGCGGCCGGACGTGGAACTGCGCGTCTCCCACAACGGCAAGCCTTCGCGGCGCTGGAAAGGCGAGGGCGACCTGCTGTCGGACGCACGCATCAACGAAACTCTGGGCGAAGAGTTCGCGCGCAATGCGCTGCGCGTGGACCACAGCGGCGCCGGCCTGCGCCTGCACGGCTGGATCGCGCAGCCCGCGTACAACCGCGCCAGCGCCGACCAGCAGTACCTCTACGTCAACGGCCGCGCGGTGCGCGACCGCAGCGTCGCGCACGCGGTCAAGCAGGCCTACGCCGACGTGCTGTTCCATGGCCGCCAGCCGGCGTACGTGCTGTTCCTGGAACTCGATCCGCGCCGGGTCGACGTCAACGTGCACCCGGCCAAGCACGAGGTCCGCTTCCGCGACTCGCGCCTGATCCACGACTTCGTCTACCGCACCTTGCACGACGCCCTGGCCGAGACCCGTGCCGGCGCCGCGCCGCTGCCGGCGCACGCCGATGCCGGGGCGATGGCGCAGACGACCAGCGCGCAGCCGTCGTACAACTGGAGCGCGCCGACCCGGCCGCTGGGCTTCCAGGTCGAAGAAACCCGCGCCGGCTACGCCGCGCTGTACGGCGCGCCGAACGAAACCGTCGCCACGCAGGCCTATCCGAGCTACGCGCCGACGCCGGGCCTCGATGCCGCGGCGCGACCGACGCTGCCGCATAACGACGACGCCACTCTGCCGCCGCTGGGCTATGCGGTCGCCCAGTTGCACGGCATCTACGTGCTGGCCGAAAGCGCCGAAGGCCTGATCGTGGTCGACATGCACGCCGCGCACGAGCGCATCGGCTACGAGAAGCTCAAGGCCGCGCACGACGGCGAAGGCCTGCGCACCCAGCCGCTGCTGGTGCCGGCGACGCTGGCGGTGTCAGAGCGCGAGGCCGAAGTCGCCGAGCGCGAAACCGATACTCTGGCCGCGCTGGGCTTCGACGTGACCCGCAGCGGTCCGCAATCGCTGACCCTGCGCGCGGTGCCGGCCTTGCTCGCGCACGGCGACGTCGAGGCGCTGCTGCGCGACGTGCTCGCCGACCTGCGCGAACACGGCGAATCGCGCCGTGTCGCCGCCGCGCGCGACGAGCTGTTGTCGACCATGGCCTGCCACGGCGCGGTGCGCGCCAACCGCCGCCTGACCCTGCCCGAAATGAACGCGCTGCTGCGCGAAATGGAAGCGACCGAGCGTTCCGGCCAGTGCAATCACGGCCGGCCGACCTGGGCCCGTTTCAGCCTGTCCGAAATCGACCGCTGGTTCCTGCGAGGACGTTGAGAATGCGACTGCCGACTATGCCGCGACTGCTGCCGCTCCTGATTGTGCTGTCCCCGATCGTGCTTTGCCTCGCCCTGACCGCGTGCGGCGGTGGCGAGCGTTCCGAAAGCGACCTCGACGCCGCCAGCGCAGACACGCCCGCGAGCGCGCAAGCCGACGCGCCGCCGAGCAAGCCCACCAGCGCGGCCTTCGTCGGCGAGCAACAGGTCTGGCGCGACGAGCGCAAGGCCAATCTGACCAAGCCCGACGGTTGGACCAGCCTGATCGGCCTGCACTGGCTGGATCCGGGGCCGCATTATTTCGGCAGCGAGGCCGACAACGGCATCCGCGTGGCCATGGGCCCCGGCCACTTCGGCATGATCGATCTGAAGAAAAACGGCACGGTGCGCTTCGTGCCCGAGCGCGGCACCACGTTCACGCTCGACGAGCAGCCGCTCAAGGGCGCGACCGCGCTGCGCATCGATACCGATCCCGCCGGCCCGAGCAAGCTCGGTTTCGACGAGGGCAAGGGCATCCTGACCGTGATCAAGCGCGGCGACCGTTACGCCTTGCGGGTCAAGCACGCAGACGCGCCCACCCGTAGCGGCTTCAAGGACATTCCGTACTGGCAGGCCGACGCCGGCTGGGTGGTCGACAGCAAGTTCGTCGCGCATCCGCCGGGCAAGACCCTGGCCATCGCCAATATCGTCGGCACCACCGAGCAGGTGCCCAATCCCGGTTACGTGGAATTCGAACGCGACGGCAAGAGCTACCGCATCGAAGCCCTCGACGAAGGCGGCGACGAACTGTTCCTGGTCTTCGCCGACCGCACCAACGGCCACGGCAGCTACGGCGCCGGACGTTTCCTCGATGCGCCCAAGCCGGGCATCGGCGGCCGCGTGACGCTCGACTTCAACAAGGCCTACAACCCGCCGTGCGCGTTCACCGCGTTCGCGACTTGCCCGCTGCCGCCGCAGGAAAACCGCCTCGACCTGGCCATCACCGCCGGCGAGAAGGCGTACGCCGGCGCGCATTGACCCATTCCAAGGACGACACCTCATGCTCCGATCGAACCATCTCAAGCGTCTGCTGCCCTGCGCCCTGATCCTCGCCGCGCTGAGCTCGGCGATCGCCTCCGCGCAGGACGCAGCGCCGAGCAAGAGCGCGGCGCCCGCGACGGCCAAGGCACCGCCGGTGCCGTTGCTGTGGAAGGTGTCCGACGCCGACAACGCGGTGTATCTGCTGGGCTCGTTCCATCTGCTCAAAAGCGAGGACTATCCGCTATCGCCGGACGTCGACGCCGCGTTCGCGGCCGCCGACAAGCTGGTGTTCGAAGTGCCGCCGGAGCAGATCAACGATCCCGGCGCAGCGGCCAAATTCATGGCCGCGGTCGGTTACTCCGACGGTCGCAAACTCAGCCAGGTGCTGCCTGCCGACTTGCGCGAAAAGCTCGCCCGCCTGATGGGCAAGCAGGGCGTTCCGGTCGCGACCCTCGACGGCTACGAGCCCTGGTTCGTGAACTTGTCGCTGATGTTGGGCGTGTCGCAGGCGATGGGCTTCAGCCCGCAGCTGGGCCTGGACCGGCACCTGATGGAGCGCGCGGCCGCGGCCAAGAGGCCCACCGGCGGCCTGGAATCGATGGACGAGCAGATCGCGGTGCTGGACTCCTCGCCGATGCCGGAACAGATCGAAGGCCTGCGCGAGTTCGTCGAAAAGCCCACCGAAATGCCGGGCATGCTCGCCGACATGCACAACGCCTGGCGCGCGGCCGACCTCGGCAAGCTCGACGAGCTCACCCGCGTCGAGATGAAGCAGAAGGCGCCGGAGACGTATCGCCTGGTCAACGTCGAGCGCAACAACGCCTGGGTGCCGCAGATCCAGAAGATGCTGGACGGATCGAAGAAGGACGACACCCTGATCGTGGTCGGCGCGCTGCACCTGCTGGGCCAGGATGGCGTGGTCGAGAAGCTGCGCGCCAAGGGCTACAAGATCGAACGCGTGTGCTCGGCCTGTGCGGTCGGAACCGCCGATCTGGCGCCGGTCGCGCCGGCAACCGGCGCCCCGACTCCGGCCAAGGGTCAGCCCGGCAAGCGTTGAGCCCGATACGGCGTGGGGTGCGGTGAGCGCAAGCGAGCCGCACCGGGCCGCGCAGGGCCAGAGATTCGCTGGATTTGGCGGAGCAGGCGCGCGATGCGGCTCGCTTGCACTCACCGCCGCCTACGAAGCTTGTCGTGGGTGCAACTTAGGCAGCCGGCCGCGCCGGTTCCAGCACGATGCAGTCCACCGGGCAGGCCGGCACGCACAGCTCGCAGCCGGTGCACAGCGGTTCGATCACGGTGTGCATGTGCTTGGCCGCGCCGATGATGGCGTCGACCGGGCAGGCCTGGATGCACTTGGTGCAGCCGATGCAATCGGCTTCGACGATCACCGCCACCGGCGCCGGTTTGTGGCTGCCGCGCGCGCGGTCGTAAGGGCGCGCGGGTACGCCCAGCAAATGCGCCAATGCGCGCGCGCCGGCGTCGCCGCCGGGCGGGCAATGGTCGATGCCGGCTTCGCCCCGGGCCATCGCCTCGGCATAAGGACGGCAACCGGCGTAGCCGCATTGGCCGCACTGGGTTTGCGGCAGCAGACGATCGAGCCGCTCGACCAGGTCGGCGGCTTCGTTCGGAACGGTAGGTGGCAGGGACATGGCTGCGGCCGGAGCGGGCCGTGGCTGGGCCGGCTTACTTGACCGGCATGCCCGGCTGCGCGCCGCTGTCGGCGTCGAGCAGGTGCAGACCGTCGCCGTCGAAACCGGCCGACAGGATCATGCCCTCACTGAGGCCGAAGCGCATCTTGCGCGGCGCCAGGTTGGCGATGAACACCACGTTGCGGCCGACCAGCTTTTCCGGCTCGGCGTAGGAACCGCGGATGCCGGAGAAGATCTGGCGCTTGCCCAGGTCGCCGGCGTCGAGTTCGAAACGCAGCAGCTTGTCGGAGCCCTCGACGAACTCGCAGGCCAATACCTTGCCCACGCGCAGGTCGAGCTTGGCGAAATCGTCGATGCCGATGGTCGCGGCGGCGTTGCCGGCGGCGGCCGGCGCGGGCGCAGTTGCAACGGCGGCGGTCTTGGCGACGGGAGCGGCGACAACGCTGTCGGTGTCGGTGGGCTTCAGCGATTCCTTAGAGGCTTCGATCATGGTCTCGATATGCTTGGGGTCGATACGGGTGAACAAGGGCGTGTAGCTGCGGATGCGCTGGGCGAGCAGCGGCGCGTCCAGATCGCTCCAGATCGCGACCGGCGCGGCCAGGAAGGCTTCGGCCTGCGCCGACACGCGCGGCAACACCGGCTTGAGCGCGGCGGCGAGCACGCGGAACAGGTTCAGGCCCTGCGTGCACACCGACTGCAGTTCGGCGTCGGCGCCTTCCTGCTTGGCCAGCACCCAGGGCTTGCGCTCGTCGATGTACTTGTTGGCTTCGTCGGCCAGGGCCATGGTCAGGCGCAGCGCGGTCGCGGCTTCGTTGCGCGCGTAGGCCTGCGCGATCGGCTGCAACTGTTCGACGAAACGCGCGTAGGTCGCCGGTTCCGGCAACGCGGCGGCGAGCTGGCCGTCGAAACGTTTCTCGATGAAGCCGGCGCAACGGCTGGCCAGGTTGACGAACTTGCCGACCAGGTCGGCGTTCACGCGGGCGACGAAGTCGGCCAGGTTGAGGTCGACGTCGTCGACGCCGCCGCCGGTCTTGGTCGCGAAGTAGTAGCGCAGCGCTTCCGGTTCCAGGCCGACGTCGAGGTAGGTGCGGGCCTGGATGAAGGTGCCGCGCGACTTCGACATCTTCTCGCCGTTGACCATCAGATAGCCGTTGACGTGCAGCCGGGTCGGCGCGCGGAAACCGGCGCCGTGCAGCACCGCCGGCCAGAACAGGCCGTGGAAGGTGACGATGTCCTTGCCGATGAAATGGTGCAGCTCGGCCTGGCTGTCGCGGGTGAGGTAGGAGAAGAAGTCCAGACCCTCGCGCTCGCACAGGGCCTGGAAGCTGCTCAGGTAGCCGATCGGCGCGTCCAGCCACACGTACAGGTACTTGCCGGGATGGCCGGGAATCTCGAAGCCGAAGTAGGGCGCGTCGCGCGAGATGTCCCAGGCGCGCAGGCCGCCCTCGGCGTCCAGCCATTCCAGCAGCTTGGCCTTGACGCCCGGGATCGCGACATCGCCGCTCAGCCACTCGCGCAGGAAGGTCTCGAAGCCGCCGACCTCGAAGAAGAAGTGTTCGGATTCGCGCAGTTCCGGCGTCGCGCCGCTGACCACCGAACGCGGCTCCTTGAGCTCGGTCGGCGCGTAGGTCGCGCCGCAGTTCTCGCAGTTGTCGCCGTACTGGTCGGGCGTGCCGCAGTTCGGGCAGATGCCCTTGACGTAGCGGTCGGGCAGGAACATGCCCTTGACCGGGTCGTACAGCTGCGCGACCGAACGCCGCGAGATGTGGCCGTTGTTGTCGAGCTTGGCGTAGAACGCCTCGGTCAGGGCGCGGTTGCCGCCCGAATTGGTCGAGTCGTAGTGATCGAAGGCGACGCCGAAATCGGCGAAGTCGCGCTCGTGGCTGGCCTGGATGCCGGCGATGAAGGCCTCCGGGCTGACCCCGGCCTTTTCGGCCGCCAGCATGATCGGCGTGCCGTGGGTGTCGTCGGCGCAGACGTACCAGGCGCGGTGGCCCGACATGCGCTGCGCGCGGCACCAGATATCGGCCTGGGTGTAACCGACCAGGTGACCCAGGTGCAGGTGCCCGTTGGCATAGGGCAGGGCGCAGGTGACGACGAACTCGCGGGACATGGGCGGCGCATTGCGGTGGGAGGTCGGGAATTATGGCATGCGGCCGATGCAGGGCCGCCCCAGCCCCTCCTGCTTCCTGTGGGAGCGGTGGGCCACGATCGATACCCGCAGCGGCCGCGTATCGCACGTATGCCGCGTTTTGTGCCCCGTCTCGCCGCCCCAAACGAAACGACCCGGCCGAGGCCGGGTCGTCGTTATCGCAGGTGCAGCGCGGGCGCTTACTGGCGAACCCAGGTCTGGGTCCGGCCCAGCAGCGAGAAGCCCATGAAGCCGCGTACGTCCAGCTTCTTGCCGCCGTCGACCGGCGTGACCTTCACGGAGTAGATCTTGCCGGTGGCCGGGTCGAGGATCTTGCCGTCTTCCCAGGTATCGCCGTGCTTGCGCACGCCCCACAGGATGACCATGCCTTCGACCGGCTTGTTCTTGCGGTCGCCCGAGCACTTGTCGCAGACCGGGTTCGGGCCGCGGTCGGACTGCAGGACCTTGGTGACGCGGCCGGCGAGGCGGCCATCCTTTGCTTCGTAGATTTCGACCACCGACTTGGGCTTCTGGGTCTTGTCGTCGATCGTGACCCAGTTGCCGACCGGCGTGTTCTGCGCGAACGCCGCCATCGGCAGCGCGAGCAGGAGCAGTGCTAACAGTTTGGTACGCATGTTCCCCTCCCAGGGATAGGCATGGTTCGAACCGCGCGGCGTTCCCGCGGCTGACCTTCTTTATACCGCATCCGTCGGCGTATGGAACCCGGTGCGGGGCGGTGGCGGCAGGGCAAAAAAGAAGCCCGGCTTGCGCCGGGCTTCTGGGTGACAAATCAGCTGCCGCTTACTTGAAGTTGTACTGGAACTCGAGGGCCACTTCGCGGCCGATCGGGCTGTACGCACGCCAGAAGTAGGGGTAGCTGTTGAAGCCGTCGTCGCGCGGATGGGTCTTGTCGAAGATGTTGTTCACGTACAGCGTGATCTTCGCGTTCTCGGTGATCTCCTTACCCACGCTGGTGTTCCAGAGGAAGTAAGGCGCGATACGGCCGGTTTCCTGCCAGTTCGGCAGGCTGCCGTAGCGCAGCATGAACACCGCCGCCTGCCAATCGTCGCGCTCCCAGGTCGCGGTCGCACGGATGCGGCTGCGGAAGTCGAAGTTGGTCAGGTCGTCGCGATAGTCCAGGATCGGATCGCCCTTGAACTGCGCGGTCTTCTGCTCCAGTGTGTGCGAATAGGCCAGCTGGAAGCGGTAGTCGCCGAGGCGGTCGGTGTCGAAGCGGTAGTCCAGGCTGGCGTCGATACCGGCCACGCGCTGAACCGCGCGGTTGATCGGGCCACGGCGGATTTCCGTGATCTGACCGTCATTCGGCGTACCCGGCGCGCTCAGGCGCGTCACACGCGAGAGCATGTCGTTACAGAAGGCCGAACCCGGAGCACCCAGGGTGAACGGGGTGCGGTTGCGGGTCAGACCCGTGACGCAGCCGGCTTCGCCGTCGAGGATGTAGGCCGAGGTGATGTCGGAGACGCCGTCCTTGATCTCGATGTTGTAGTAGTCGGCGGTGAACGACATGCCTTCGAAGATGTCCCACACCAGACCGGCGGTCCAGGACTTGCCGGTTTCCTCGGTGAGGTCGCGGGTACCCTGACGGACGCCGAAGGAGGTGTAATTCACGGTCGCGTCGCTGGCCGGGCAGTTGGCGGCGCTACGGCCGCTCTCGAGGCAGCGACGGGTATCGAAGATCGAGCTGAACGAGCCGCTGCGCTCGGCGAACACGTAGTGCATGTCCGGGGCGCGGAAGCTGGTCGAGTACGAGCCACGGAGGAGCAGGCTTTCGACCGGACGCCACTCGAGGCCGGCGTTCCAGGTCTTGGCGTCGTCCACCGAGGTGACGTCGTCGTACTTGTCGAAACGACCAGCGAAGCTGGCCTTCAACGAGTCGAAGATCGGCACAGAGAACTCGACGCCCACCGCGTAACGGCTACGCTCGCCACCGCCGCCGGTGCCCGTCAGGTTGTACGGACGATCGGTGCCGGTGTAGTCGGGCAGGATGCGCGGATCGGCGGTCAGGTCGTATTCCTGCTGCGAGGCTTCCAGGACCGCTGCGAAGCCCACCGGACCGGCCGGCAGGTTGAACAGGTCGCCCGACACCACGAAGTTGCCCTGGTTGACGTAGGACTCGGCGTCGGTGCGGACCGTGGTGTTCAGGGCCGCGAACTCTTCCGACGTCAGCGCACGGTAGTAGCGCGACTGGTTGAGGTTGTAGACCGGATAGGTCACGCCGCCGACGACGCGGGTGCCCAGCTGCGGGCCGAGGAACCAGTCGTTGACCGCGGAGGACAGCAGGCGCGGACGATCGACCTTGATGTCGTATTCGGCGCGCGACACCGTCAGATCCCAGTCCCACTTCTCGCCGAAGGTGCCGCGGAAGCCGAACGCGAAGTCGTACGAGCGCTCGTCGTTCTTGGCCAGCAGGTTCTTGATGCCGCCGGCTTCCTGCGGGGTGAATACGCGCTGGGCGTCGACGAGCGCGTTGAGGCCCTGGTCGAACCACAAAGCGCCGACGGTGCGGCCGCCCCAGAACTGGGTGCCGGAGCCGTACTTGGAGTCGGACTGCCAAGCCTGCAGACTGGCCCAGGCCTGGACGCCGTTGTCGAACTGGTAGGTGCCGTAGACGTAGCCCGACAGATCGCTGTTGCCGTTGCTGATGGTCTGATAGGCGACGTCGTTGAAGCTGCCGCATGCTTGACCGAGGTTGGTGATCGCGCCCGCGGCGGAGGCCGAGCGGAAGTTCCAGCGCACCCACTCGTCGCCGAGCTGTTCGCAAGCGCCGGCCGGCGGGGCGAAGTACGAACCCGCCGTGGAGCCGGTACGGCGACGCACGCGCATGGTACCGGTCGGCTGGATGCCGACGAAGGCCGGTGCCAGCGGGTTGTCGAGCGAGGAATCCATGAAATCGCGCTGGAAACCGTACAACGGCTCGCTGTTGAAGTACTCGAACGCGTAGGTGACGCTCCAGTTGTCGCCAGTCTTGCCGCCGATCCACTGGATGTCGCCGGTGTCGCGACCGCCCTGGCTGGTGGTACCGCCACGCAGCTTGATCTGGTCGCCTTCGAAGTTGGTCTTCAGGATGACGTTGACCACGCCCGCGACCGCGTCCGAACCGTAGATCGCCGAAGCGCCGCCGGCCAGGATTTCGATGCGGTCCACGGCCGCGGCCGGGATGTTGCCGAAGTTGGCGAAGTTGCTCTGGCCGTTGTACGGCAGCGGATAGTCAGCGGCGCGACGGCCGTTGATCAGCAGCAGCGTACGGCCCGGGCCGAGGCCGCGCAGATTGATCACGCTGGCGTTCGGGGTGAAACCGCCCTGGAAGACTTCGTTCTGGGTCGAGCCCGAAGCCTGGGTCAGAGTATTGAGTGCGTCGTAGACGGTGTTGAAACCTTCGCGCTCGATCTGCGCCGAGGTGATCACCGTGACCGGCGACGGACCTTCGATCTCGGTGCGCTTGATGCGAGAGCCGGTGACCACGACGCCGTCGATATCGGTCGCCTTGGTGTTCGAAGCAGGAGCCTGCTGCGTGTTGCTGTCCTGAGCGCTCGCCGTGCCGGCGACCGAAAGGACCAGAGCGCTGATAAGCGCCGCCGTCAGCCTGCTGCGCTGCAGGCCGTTTGCGTTGCGAACTGCCATTGGTTGTCCCCCAAATGAACTAGATGTTTTCTTGTGT
>CAMLID010000079.1 GCA_946480055.1 uncultured Lysobacter sp.
GAACTGCGCGATGCGATGAGCCTGGTCTGGCGCAGCCTGCTGGTGTGGCTGGCGGTGCTGGCCTTGTTCGTGATCGCCGGCTTCGTCAGCTGACCGGCAGGCCGGCGGGGATCAGTGCCCGCCCACCGCCGCGCCCAGGATCGCCAGTCCGCCGAAGAACAGGAACCACAGCACCAGCGCGACCGGCAACGCGACCACCGAGGCGATCGCCCAATTGATCGCGCTGCGCGAGGCGGCGCGCGCGCCGGCGATATCGCCCGCGGCGCGTTTGCCGTCGACCTGCGCGGCGTAGACGATCGATACCACGCCCAGCGGCAGGCAGCAGAACAGCGTGGACAGGATCGCCCAGACCAGGTGATTGGGGACGTATTCGCCGTGCGGTGCGTTCATGCGGATCTTCGTTGAGAGTGGGAGAGTGCGCCGCGCCGACGGTGCCGCGGTGGCTTGGCCGGCTCGGCCAGACGTGTTCAGCCAACCTGTTCGGCGGACCTGTTCAGCCCGGCGCGAGCCAGTTGAACGGCGGCCAGGGCAGGTTGCGCGCGACCCAGTAGCCCAGGATCAGGCTCAGCCAGAACTTGGCGCTGAGCAGGACGTCGATCGCGCGCTTGGGCAGCGGCAGGCGGTAGCCCATGCCGTGTGCGACCAGCAGCGGCAGCGCCGGGATCACCACCACCAGCAGCGGATTCATCGCCAGCATTTGGCCGAGGTCGCCGTGCACCAGGCCGTGCAGGGCGCGGGTGCTGCCGCAGCCCGGGCAGTACAGCCCGGTGAGATGAAAGAACAAGCAGCCGGGCAGCGGGCTGTCGGGCGCGTTCGGATCGAAGCGGCGTAACAGCCAGACGCCGGCCCCGGCCGCTGCGAGCGCGGCGGCCGCAGCCGTCGCGTGCCACAGTCGGGGCTGGCGCAACGCGGTCATATCAACGCGCGTTCTGCATCTGCTGCATCATTTCCATGTACTGCGCGGTGCCGCCCATCATGAAGCTGCCGATGTTCAACAGCACGCCCAGTCCGACCACGGCGGTCGCGACCCAGCACCAGATCTTGGCGTTCTCGGAGGCCTTGCGCGCGCCTTCCAGGTCGCCCATGTTGGATTTGCTGTTGACCTGCGAGCCGTAGACGATGCCGACGATGCCGGGCGCCGAACCGATGATGCAGCACAGGCAGAAGCCGAGCACGGTCATGCTGATCGACCAGGCCAGGTAGTTTTGAATCGGCTGCGCGGGCGCGGCCTGAGGCGGCTCGTACATGGGTATCCCCTTCCGTAGTTTTCGTTGTTTTGTTGTGCGATCGCCGGCACGAGCCGACGCCCCTCGCCCATCCTAGCAGCGGCGTGCGACGGCTGTCAGTCCTGGCGAGGCGGCCGCGGCCTAGGCAGCGTCGCCCCGCAGGCCGCGCACCAGCGCCTCCAGGCTCTCGGCATTGGCCGTGGCGCCGTCCACCGGCGCGCCGGCGATCACGTCGATCTGGGCGCGGAAACGCCGCGGCACGCGCATGCGCGACATGCGCGAGTCGCGATGGCTCCACATGCTGGTCCACATGCCGCGCAGCGCCATCGGGATCACCGGCACCGGCTGCTTGGCCAGGATGTGTTCGACGCCCGACTTGAACTGGGCGATCTCGCCGTCCTTGGTCAACGCGCCCTCGGGGAAGATGCCGACGATCTGGCCGTCGGCGAGCGCGGCCTCGATCTCGTCGAACGCGCGCTGCATGAGCTCGGGATTCTCGCGCGCGCCGGCGATCGGGATCGCCTTGGCGGTGCGGAAGATCCAGCTCATCACCGGGATGTTGAAGATCTTGTAGTACATGACGAAGCGCACCGGGCGCGGAATGCTGGCGCTGAGGATCAGGGCGTCCATGTAGCTGACGTGGTTGCACACCACCAGCGCCGGGCCCTCGTCCGGGATGTGCTCGATGCCCTCCACGCGCAAGCGGTACAGCGCGCGCACCAGCACCCAGCTCATGAAGCGCATCAGGAACTCGGGCACCAGGGTGAAGATCCAGATCGCGACCAGCACGTTGGCGACGGCCAGGGCCAGGAACACCTGCGGGATCGTCCAGCCCAGGAGGCGCTGCGCCACCAGGCCCAGCACCGCGGCCAGGACGATGAAGGCCGCGTTCTGGATGTTCATGCCGGCGATCACGCGCGACAGCTCGTACTTGGGCGTGCGGCTCTGGATCAGAGCGAACAGCGGCACCACGAAGAAACCGGTGAACAGGCCGATGCCGACCAGGTCGATGACGATTCGCCAGCTGCCCGGTTGCTGCATGAAGGCGGCGATGTCCAGGCCGACGGTCGGCGCCAGGCCGCTGCGGGCGAAGTAGAGGTCGAACAGGAACGCGCTCATGCCGAACGCGCCCAGCGGCACCAGGCCGATCTCGACCGTGCGCGCGGACAGCTTCTCGCACAGCATCGAACCCACGCCGGTGCCGATCGAGAACAGCGCCAGCGGGAACACGTACCAGTCGCCGATGCCGAGGTTGAGCTCGGTGTAGTTCGGAATGTTGGCGGTCAGCACGGTGCCGACGAACCAGAACCAGGACACGCCCAGGATCGAGTTGCGCACCGCGACCTGCTTGCGCGCCAGGCGGATGATCGCCAGCGATTCGGGCAGCGGGTTCCAGTTGATCTTGAGATCGGGCGCGCCGGCCTCGGCGCGCGGGATCGCGCGGCTGACCAGGTTGCCGGTGATCGCCAACACGATGATCGCGGCCGCCGCGACCGCGGGTCCGTGATCGCCGGCGATCTTGAAGATCACGCCGCCGAAGATCATGCCGATCAGGATCGAGATCGAGGTGCCCATCTCGACCAGGCCGTTGCCGCCGGTCAGCTCCTCGGGCTTGAGCACCGAAGGCAGGATCGAATACTTCACCGGCCCGAACAGAGTCGACTGCAGACCGGTGCAGAACAGCGCCGCCAGCAGCACGGGCAGGTTGTGGGTCAGGAAACCGATCGCGGCCAGCGACATGATCACGATTTCCATCGTGGTCGTGATCCGGATCAGCCGCGACTTCTCCAGTTTCTCCGCGATCTGGCCGGCGGTGGCCGAGAACAGGAAGTAGGGCAGGATGAAGATAGCCGGCGCGAGGTTGGTGTAGAGCGTCTTGTCGGCCGCGTCGACGCTCATGTAGCCGAGCAGGCCGATGATCGCCTGGCGATAGACATTGTCGTTGAACGCACCCAGTGCCTGGGTCAGGAAGAACGGCAGGAAACGCCGTTGCTTGAGCAGTTCGAACTGGTTGTGCGCCATGCGGCCTGTGGGTCCGGTCAGGTCCGCACGTCGATGTGCGGCTCGCGCGAAGGATTCGCCGAGGCGAGCCTAGCAAAACCCTCATGGCGGGGTGTAGCGATACCGGTGGGGTAGCGGAAAAGTAGCCCCGGGGCCCTGTCGGCCTAGACCCGGCGCCCTCCGCCCCGAGGTCTGTTCCTCGTTTCACATGACAGCCAGCCTGAGGCCGCTACCCTGGCCTTACCTTGCAACGAGGAGGTCGCCATGTCCGCGGACACCAAAACCCCGCTGGATCACGTGAATTCGGCACTGAACCAACTCAAGGAAATGCGGCACTACTCCAAGAACTATGTGGAGCAGCTGACGGCGCAGTGGCTGTTGTTCGACGGCGAGCTGTCGAAGTTGAAGCTGGCAGCGCACATCGAGGATCTGATGGTGCGCCAGGGCGAGTTGTACGAGGCCTTGGAGAAGGAGATCGCGGAGTTGGAGGAGGTGGTTGTGTCCTTGCAGCCTGCGCCTGAGGAAGCGGCCGAATAAGTGCGCTGGTCGGGGTGTTTGCGCGTGGCTTGCGCCGACGGTTGGGGTTGCGCGATCGCGGCTTATGCCGCTCCCACAGAGAGCTAAAGAAAACGGCCGGGAGCGTGTTGCTTTCGGCCGTTTTCGTCTGTGTGGGCGATGCAGGGACTAGGGCTGCGCGGCTTGCTGCTCGCGTTCGATCGCGCGCCAGCCGATGTCGTGGCGGTGGAACTCGCCATGCCAGGAAATCCCGGCCACCGCTTCGTAGGCGCGGTGCTGGGCCTCGGCCACGCTCGCGCCCAGCGCGCACACGCACAGCACGCGGCCGCCCGCGGTCACGACCTGGCCATCGACCAGCTTGGTGCCGGCGTGGAAGACCTTGCTGTCCTCGGGCATCGGCACGTCCCAGGTGCTGATCGGATCGCCGGTGCGCGGGGCGTCGGGATAACGCTCGGCGGCCATCACCACGCCCAGCGACGGGCGCGGATCCCACTGCGCCTGGGTCTCGTGCAGGCGCGCGTCGATCGCGGCCTCGACCAGGTCGAGCAGGTCGGACTGCAGGCGCAGCATCACCGGCTGGGTTTCGGGGTCGCCGAAGCGGACGTTGAACTCGATCACCTTGGGCGCGCCGGCCTTGTCGATCATCAGCCCGGCATAGAGGAAACCGGTGAAGGGGATGCCGTCGGCGATCATGCCGCGCACGGTTGGCTCGACCACCTCGCGCATCACCCGCGCGTGGACTTCGGGCGTGACCACCGGCGCCGGCGAGTACGCGCCCATGCCGCCGGTGTTGGGGCCGGTGTCGCCATCAAAGACGCGCTTGTGGTCCTGCGAGGTCGCCATCGGCAGCGCGCTGCGGCCGTCGACCATGGAGATGAAGCTGGCTTCCTCGCCGTCCAGGAACTCCTCGATCACCACGCGCGCGCCGGCGGCGCCGAAGGCGTAGTCGGCGAGCATGTCGGTGATTGCGGCCTCGGCCTCGGCCAGGCTCATCGCGACGATCACGCCCTTGCCGGCGGCCAGGCCGTCGGCCTTGATGACGATGGGGGCTCCCTTCTCGCGGACATATTCGAGCGCTTCCTCGACCTGGGTATGCACGGCGTAGTGCGCGGTCGGAATCTTGTGGCGGGCCAGGAAGTCCTTGGCGTAGGCCTTGCTGCCTTCGAGCTGGGCCGCGGCGGCGGTCGGCCCGAAGATGCGCAGGCCGGCGGCGCGGAAGCGGTCGACCACGCCCGCGACCAGCGGCGCCTCGGGGCCGACCACGGTCACCGCCACGCCCTCGGCCGCGACCAGCGCCAGCAGGCCGTCGATGTCGGTGGCGGAGACCGCGACGTTGCGGCAGCCCTCCTCGGTCGCGGTACCGGCATTGCCCGGGGCGACCAGCACCTCGCTCACCCGCGGGGACTGGGCCAGTTTCCAGGCCAGCGCATGCTCGCGTCCGCCGGAACCGATAACGAGGACTTTCATGCGAACTCCTGACGGGTGCTGAGAGGTGCGGCCGAGCGCTGCGAGCGCGAATTTTACGCGAGCCGACCGGGGCCGGCGATGACGGTGGGCGTTGCGATCATGCTCAGGCCACGTCGAACGCGGCGTGATAGGCCACATCGCCCCGCGCCGGCGCAGCGGTCAGGGTCAGGGCCATGAAGTATTCCGGTGGCAGCCCCGGGTAGCGCAGGTCCGCGCCGGCGACGAAACCGAAACGGCCGTAGTAGCCCGGATCGCCCACGACCACGCAGCCGGCGGCGCGCAGGCCGCGCAGGCGAGCCAGCCCGGCTTCTATCAGGGCGCGGCCGATGCCGCGGCTCTGCTGCGCCGGCGCCACCGCGGCCGGACCCAGGCCGTACCAGCCCGGGCTACTGTCGCCGATGCTTACCGGCGAGAACGCGACGTAGCCGAGCACGGCGCCGTCGCGTTCGGCCACCAGCGACAGGCTCAGCGCGCCGGCCGCGCGCAGCGCGTCGACGATGCGGTGCTCGGTCTGGCGGCTGTGCGGATGATCGGCGAACGCGTCGACGACGACGGAGCGGATTGCGCCGATGTCGTCGGCGCGCTCGTCGCGGATACGCAGTGCGCCGACGTCCATGCTCAATGGCGGAAGTGACGCACGCCGGTGAACACCATCGCCAGGCCGTGTTCGTCGGCGGCGGCGATCACTTCGCCGTCGCGCATCGAGCCGCCCGGCTGGATCACCGCGCGCACGCCGGCCGCGGCGGCGGCGTCGATGCCGTCGCGGAACGGGAAGAAGGCGTCGGAGGCCATCACCGAACCGGGCACCACCAGGCCGGCTTCCTCGGCCTTGAGCGCGGCGATCTTGGCCGAGACTACGCGGCTCATCTGGCCGGCGCCGATGCCGATGCTGCGGTGATCCTTGGCGTAGACGATGGCGTTGGACTTGACGTACTTGGCCACGCGCCAGGCGAACAGCAGGTCGGCGAGTTCGGCCTGGTCGGGGGCGCGCTTGGTCACCACCTTGAGTTCGTCGCGGCCGACTTCGCGGATGTCGCTGGTCTGCATCAGCAGGCCCGAGCCGACGCGCTTGACGTCCATGTTGTTCCTGCCGTCGCCGTGCGGGATGCGCAGCACGCGCACGTTGGCCTTCTTGGCGCAGTAGGCCAGCGCCGCCTCGTCGTAGTCCGGCGCGATCAGCACCTCGACGAACTGGCGGTCGAGGATGGCCTTGGCGGTGGCGGCGTCGAGGCGGGTATTGAAGGCGATGATGCCGCCGAAGGCCGAGGTCGGGTCGGTGGCGTAGGCCAGCTCGTAGGCGTCGCCGCAGGCCACGCCCTCGGCCACGCCGCAGGGGTTGGCGTGCTTGACGATCACGCAGGCCGGGCGCTCGAACTGGCGCACGCATTCCCAGGCCGCGTCGGCGTCGGCGAGGTTGTTGTAGCTCAGTTCCTTGCCCTGCAGCTGGCTGAAGGTGGCCAGGGTGCCCGGCACCGGGTACAGGTCGCGGTAGAACGCGCCCTGCTGGTGCGGGTTTTCGCCGTAGCGCAGGTCCATGACCTTGACGAAGTTGCTGTGCTGCTGGGCCGGGAACTGCTGGGTGCGGGCGCCGTCGGCGTCCAGCGAGGACAGGTAGTTGGCGATGCAGGCGTCGTACTGGGCGACGCGGTTGAACGCGGCCACCGACAGGGCGAAGCGGGTCTGCGCCGACAACGCGCCGCCGTTGCCGGCGAGTTCCTCGATCAGGCCGGCGTACTGGGCCGGATCGGTGGCGACCGCGACGCGGGCGAAGTTCTTCGCTGCCGAGCGCAGCATCGCCGGGCCGCCGATGTCGATGTTCTCGACGATGTCCTCGAACGAGCTTTCGGCTTTGGCCGAGACCTGCTCGAACGGATACAGGTTCAGCACCAGCAGGTCGATCGCGCCGATGCCGTGCTGCGCCATCACCGCGTCGTCGATGCCGGCGCGGCCGAGCAGGCCGCCGTGCACGATCGGGTGCAGGGTCTTGACCCGGCCGTCCATCATTTCCGGGAAGCCGGTGACTTCGGAGACGTCGCGCACCGACAGGCCGGCGTCGCGGATCGCCTTGGCGGTGCCGCCGGTGGACAGCAGTTCGACGCCGTGCGCGGACAAGGCCTGGGCGAGTTCGATAAGGCCGGTCTTGTCGGACACGGACAGCAGGGCGCGGCGGATGTGAACCGGCGTGCCGGTCGAGCGATCGGAGGTCATTCGGGGAGGAGGGCAGCGGAAGGGCGCGAGAATTATAGCCGCGCGATGCCGATGGCCCGGCCGTTCAGACCCGTACGGCTCGGCTTTCCGCCCTCGGAAACCCGGATGGCCCGGCTGCGGACGCCTCCCGATCGCGGCCAAAGGAGCGCGCAGCTAGTCCTGCCGGTCAGCATTGCGCTACCCGATCTGTCGAGTCATCGATCCGCCGCCATCTGCGTCCGCAACCGCTAAGCTGGTCCGCGACCGCCCGAAGGGGGCGAGGGGAACGCTCAGGGAATGGCATCGATCTACGCGTTGAAGGGACGTTTCCAGGCGCTGCTGCGGCCGCTGGTGCGCGGGCTGTTCGCGGCGGGCGTCACCGCCAACCAGGTCACCCTGGTCGCAGGGTTGGGTTCGCTGGCGGTCGCGGCCTGGGTCGCGCTGTGCGGCGGAGTGCAGCCCTGGGTATTCGCGGCACTGCCGGTGTGGATGTTCCTGCGCATGGCCTTGAACGCGATCGACGGCATGCTGGCGCGCGAACACGGTCAGCAGTCGCGGCTGGGCGCCTACCTCAACGAATTGTGCGACGTGGTTTCCGACAGCGCGCTGTACCTGGCGCTGCTGGCGGTGCCCGGAGTCGCGCCCTGGACCCTGCTGCTGTTCGCGGGGCTGGCGGCGCTGACCGAATTTGCCGGTGTGCTCGGCCCCACCGTCGGCGCACCGCGCCGCTACGACGGGCCGATGGGCAAGAGCGACCGCGCTTTCGTGGTCGGCGCGCTCGGCCTGGCGCTGGCTTTGGGCTGGGCCGGGGCCCGCGCGACCGAACTGGTCGCGATCCTGGCCGGACTTTTGTGCGTATGGACGGTGCTGCGGCGGGTGTCTGCCGGCGTGGCCCACGGTTCGGCGACCGCAAACGCCGTAAATCCAGGGAGTCGCGAATGAGGGAACACCAGGAACGCCACTACGCCAGTTTCGACGGTACGCAGCTGTTCTACCGTCATTGGCCGGCGCGCGGCGAGGGCCCACGGCGCGCGGTGGTACTGCTGCATCGCGGTCACGAGCATTCCGGCCGGGTCATGCACCTGGTCGACGAGCTGGGCCTGGACGATTGCGATTTCTTCGCCTGGGACGCGCGCGGCAACGGCCGCTCGCCGGGCGAGCGCGGCGATGCGCCGGGCTTCGAGGCGCTGGTGCGCGACCTGGACCGCTTCGTCGCCCACATCGGCGAGACGCACGGCATCGCGGTGGAGGACACCGCGCTGATCGCGCAGAGCGTGGGCGCGGTGGTGGCCGCGACCTGGGCGCACGACTACGCGCCGCAGCTGCGCGCGCTGGTGCTGGCTTCGCCGGCGTTCAAGGTCAAGCTGTACGTGCCGTTCGCACGCGCGGGCCTGGGCCTGATGCAGAAGCTGCGCGGCAATTTCTTCGTCAACAGCTATGTGCAGCCGCAGTGGCTGACGCACGATCCCGAGCGCATCGCCAGTTACCGCAGCGATCCGCTGATCGCGCGGCCGATCTCGGTGCGGGTGCTGCTGGGCCTGTACGAGACCGCCGACCGCATCGTCGCCGACGCTCAGGCGATCCGGGTGCCGACCCAGTTGCTGGTGTCGGGTTCGGACTTCGTCGTCCACCGCGCGCCGCAGGACCGTTTCTATGAGGGGCTGGGTTCGACGATCAAGGAGCGCCACTTCCTGCCCGGCTTCTACCACGACACCCTGGGCGAAAAAGACCGCGCCCAGGCGCTGAGCAAGATCCGCGGCTTCCTGCGTGCGCGTTTCGAAGAGCCGTTGCAGCAGGCTTCGCTGCTGGACGCGCATCGCCACGGCCACAGCTTCGAGGAAGCCGAGCGCCTGGCCTGGCCGCCGGAGCGCAATTCGCTGCAGGACCTGCGCTGGCGCTTCGTGCGCGCGGGCCTGCGCTTCGGCGGTTCGCTGTCGGAGGGCATCCGCACCGGGCTCGAAACCGGTTTCGACTCCGGCAGCAGCCTGGACTACGTGTATCGCGACAAGGCGCTCGGCGCCGGTCCGCTGGGGCGCATGGTCGACCGGAACTACCTCGACGCGATCGGTTGGCGCGGCATCCGCGTGCGCCGCAGCCATCTGCACGAACTGCTGGGCGAGGCGATGCGGCGGCTGCGCGCGGCCGATGCGCCGGTGGACGTGGTCGACATCGCCGCCGGCCACGGCCGCTACGTGCTCGAAGCGCTGGCCGGCGGCGCCGATTCGATACGCCTGCGCGATTACAGCGATCTCAACGTGCGCCAGGGGCGCGCGCTGATCGCCGAACTCGGCGCAGGCGGCGTCGCCGAGTTCGAGCAGGGCGATGCCTTCGACCGCGCCGCGCTGGCGGGGCTGACGCCGCGACCGACGCTGGCGATCGTATCGGGCCTGTACGAACTGTTCCCGGACAACGCCCTGGTGCGGCGTTCGCTGGCCGGCCTCAGCGATGCGGTCGCACCGGGCGGCTATCTGATCTACACCGGCCAGCCCTGGCATCCGCAACTGGAATTCATCGCCCGCGCCCTGACCAGCCACCGCGGCGGCGAGGCCTGGGTGATGCGGCGGCGCTCGCAGGCGGAGATGGACGAGCTGGTGCGTGCGGCCGGCTTCCGCAAGCTCGATCAGCGCATCGACCGCTGGGGCATCTTCAGCGTGTCGCTGGCGCAGCGGGTCGCCGAATGAGCGAGGTCGGCGGCCGGCGGCCGTGGGCGCGCGCGCTGTTGTGGCTGGCGCTGCTGGGGCCGTTCTTCTTTCTCAGTTACGGCTATGCGAACGCGGTCGCGGCGCAGCGCGTCGGTGTGCCCAGCATCGTGTTCGGCTGGGAACAGGCGATTCCGTTCTGGGCCTGGACCATCGTGCCGTACTGGTCGATCGACCTGTTCTACGGGATCTCGCTGTTCGTCTGCCGCGACCGCCGCGAGCTCGACAACCAGGCCCTGCGCCTGCTGACCGCGCAATTGATCGCGATCGCCTGTTTCCTGGCGTTCCCGCTCACTTTCACCTTCGTGCGGCCGCAGACCGACGGCGCGTTCGGCTGGATGTTCGACGTGCTGCTGGGCTTCGACAAGCCGTTCAATCAGGCGCCGTCGCTGCACATCGTGCTGCTGATCGTGCTGTGGGTGCGGTTCGCGCAGCACCTGAGCGGTGCGTGGCGCCGGTTGTTGCACCTGTGGTTCGGCCTGATCGGGGTGTCGGTGCTGACCACGTATCAGCACCACTTCATCGACCTGCCGACCGGTCTGCTCGCGGGCTGGCTGTGCGTGTGGCTGTGGCCGGAGCGTGCGCGCTCGCCCTGGCGCGCGGCGGCCTGGGCGCGCGATCCGCAGCGTTGGCGGCTGGCGTCGCTGTATCTGCTCGGCGCGGCCGCCTGCGCCGTACTCGCCTACCTGCTGCGCGGCACCGCTTGGTGGCTGCTGTGGCCGGCGCTGTCGCTGCTGCTGGTGGCGCTGAACTATGCTTTGCTGGGTGCGGACGCTTTCCAGAAGCGCGCCGACGGTCGCCTCAGTCCGGCCGCGCGTTGGCTGTACGCGCCTTACCTGTGGGGCGCATGGATCAATTCGCGACTGTGGACGCGGCGCGCGCCGCAGCCGGTCGAAGTCGCCGACGGGATCTGGCTGGGGCGCATGCCCGGTCGTGGCGAAACCGCTGGGTTCGACGCCGCCGTCGATGTCTGCGCCGAGCTGTCGGCGCCATCGACGCTGCCGTTGGCGGCGGTGCGGCCGATGCTGGACCTGGTCGCGCCGGAACCGCAGGCATTGCGCGAAGCGGCGCAGGCGATCGAGACCGCGCGTGCCCAGGGCCGGGTGCTGGTGTGCTGCGCGCTGGGCTACTCGCGCAGCGCGGCGGCGGTCGCGGCGTGGTTGCTGCTCAGCGGCCGCGCCGATACCGTCGAGGCCGCGGTCGCGCGCGTGCGCGCCGCGCGGCCGGCGGTCGTGCTCGGCGATGCGCATCGGCGCGCGCTGGAGTGCGCCATCGCCGAGCCGGCCGCAACACAATTGCCGGCAGGAGCGCCCGCGACATGACCACGTCCTTCGATCTGCACACGATGGGTCTGCTGCTGCGCCAGGGCCGACGCTTGAACGTGCTGTCGCTGGGGCTGCTGGCCCTGACCGGCTTGTGGCTGCTGTTCGCCGGCTTCGGTTTCGGCGCGCTGGATGGCTGGACCGCCTACGGCCTGGCCATGAGCGTGATCGCCGGGCTGCTGCAGATCTATTACGCGGCGCGGGTGGATTTCGACGCCGGCCTGCTGTTGGCCGCGGCGCGCGAGCGCGATCCGGCGCAGGCTGCAGCCAGCCTGGATGCGAGCCTGCAGAGCCTGGGCCTGCTGGCGGCCGAGCGCGCCGGCCGCGACTGGTCTGCGCGCTGGCGCGGCGCGCGCACCCTGCTGCGGCGACAGGCGATCTGTCTGGCCGCGCAGGCGCTGTTGCTGGCGACGGCGTGGTGGCTGGCGCCGCTGCCGCTGGACGTCGACGACGAGCCGGCGGCATTCGACGGCCGAGTCGCGATGAACTCGCATCACCCCTGTTACGACCGCGTCGCTGCCGATCCGGTCCGGAGTCGTTGCCCATGCTCAGCGGTTTGATCGCCGACGGTTTCAGTTTCGCCATCCGCGCCCTGACCGGCGCGCGCGCCTTATGGCGCTGCCCACCCATGGGCGACCGCCGGGTCTACTACGGCAATCACGTCAGCCACGGCGACTTCGTGATGATCTGGTCGGCGCTGCCGCCGGCGCTGCGCGGGGAAACCCGGCCGGTCGCGGGCGCGGACTACTGGCAGCGCGATGCCTTGCGCCGTTATCTGATCCGCGAGGTGTTCAACGGCGTGCTGATCGAGCGCGATGCCGCGCAGCCTGTTCCGGGCCAGAACGGCGCGGGTCCGAACGATACGAACCCGGCCCCGCACTGCGACCCCGACCGGCGCAAGCACGAGGCGCTGCAGACGCTGTGCGATGCCGTCGACGGCGGCGCCTCGCTGATCCTGTTTCCAGAGGGCACGCGCAATCAGGGCGAGGGCCTGTTGCCGTTCAAGAGCGGCCTCTACCATCTCGCGCGGTTGCGGCCGGAACTGGAGTTCGTGCCGGTGTGGATCGACAACCTGGCGCGGGTGATGCCCAAGGGCAAGCTGCTGCCGTTGCCGCTGCTGTGCACGGCGACCTTCGGCGAGCCGCTGCGGTTGCATAGCGACGAAGGCAAGCAGGTCTTCCTGGACCGTGCACGCGATGCGTTGCTGGCCTTGTCCGAGGATCAGGCCGCGGCGGCAACGGGAGGCGCGGCATGACGGTGTGGATCGAGCGGATCAAAGCGCTTCCGCATCCGGTGTTGTTGTTCCTGGGCGTGGCCGCGGTGCTGTTGCTGGCCACGGCGATCTCCGAATTCCTGCGCTGGCGCGCGCGCGACCGCTCCAGTCCGGTGTTGGTCAACCTGACCGCGCGTATCCGCGCCTGGTGGGTGATGGCGGCGGTGGTGGGCGTGGCCTTCCTGGTCGGGCGCGTCGGCGTGATCGTGCTGTTCGCGCTGGTGTCGCTGTTCGCACTGCGCGAGTTCATTACCCTGACTCCGACCCGGCGCAGCGACTACTACGCGCTGGCGCTGGCGTTCTATGTGGTGCTGCCGCTGCAGTATTGGTTGGTCTACACCGACTGGTACGGGCTGTACACGTTGCTGATCCCGGTCTACGCCTTCCTGCTGTTGCCGATCGTGTCGACGATGGGCGGCGACACCACGCGCTATCTGGAGCGCGCGGCCAAGGTGCAGTGGGGGCTGATGATCTGCGTGTTCTGCATCTCGCACGTGCCGGCCTTGCTGAATCTGGATATCCCCGGCTACGAGGGGCGCAATCTGCTGCTGATCGCGTTCCTGGTGATCGTGGTGCAGTCCTCGGACGTGCTGCAGTACGTGTGGGGCAAGCTGTGCGGGCGGCGCCTGATCGCGCCCAAGCTGTCGCCGTCCAAGACGCTGGAAGGCTTCGTCGGCGGAGTCGCGTCGGCGACCGCGCTGGGTGCGGCGCTGTGGTGGATCACGCCGTTCTCGCCGCTGCAGGCGGCGGCGCTGGCCCTGGTCATCAATCTGATGGGGTTCTACGGCGGCCTGGTGATGTCGGCGATCAAGCGCGATCGCGGGATCAAGGATTGGGGGCAGATGATCGAGGGGCATGGGGGCATGCTGGATCGTCTGGATTCGGTGTGTTTTGCGGCGCCGGTGTTCTTCCACTTGATCCGGTACTGGTGGGTGTAGTCGGCGCGCTTGCGAGCCATTGGCTCGCGCGTCGGCTACACGCCCGGCCTGGGATGGGCCGGGCGGGACGATCCGAGGTCCGCGTCTTCTCGCCATGGATGGCCGGGAAATGATCTAAGAAGCGTCGAACGCTTTGCGCGTACTGCGCGCGGTCCGGCTGCCGAGGCCGCTCCGCTCTCGCTTTGGGGTAGGAGCGGCGTGAGCCGCGACCGCGAACTTCGCTCCGCCGACGATGGTTTCGCTTCTGGTCTGCCTTTGCTTTCTGTACGAGCGGCGCGAGCCGCGACCGCGAACTCCGCTCGCCGGCGGCGTTTCGTTTCGGGTCCGACTTCGCTTTCTGTGGGAGCGGCGTAAGCCGCGATCGCGAACTCCTCTGCTGCGCCTGCTTCGGTCGCTTTGGGGTAGGAGCGGCGCGAGCCGCGATCGCGAACTCCGGGGTTCTGCGATGGCTTCGGTTCTTTGGATCAACGGCTTCCGCCCGCTGCGCGTGCGGGTCACTTTCTCTTGCTGGCCCAAGAGTCCGCCTGGATTCCCTTCGGTCAGAAGTAACCAAAGAGAAGGGCCTGCCTAGACAACCCTCCCGTGCGAGTGCGGTGAATACGCGGTGATTTTTCGACGGGACATCCCTGTCCCTTCGAAAAACGGCGCGCATCCTGCGCGCCGCCCTTCGAGTCTACGGGTGCTCGTTTGGGTGCGGCTCATTGGATTCCAACGCAACGGCAACGGCAGCCCGCTGCGATGGCAAGTTGCCGGATCAGGGCCGTTAGCGATATTGAGCGACTGCCGACGATTTTCGGCTGCCGCTGTTCGCCTCGTCGGAGACGCTATCCGGACACTGATCGGTGCCGATTCGCGTGTTAGAACAGGCGACGACGGGCGTTCGCGCTCGGCACGATGCGGCCGAAGCGGCAGAAAACAGCGAAAAAACAGGGGTTCGGCGCGCGAAATGCGCTGCACGACGGCGGAGTTACTCCAGCCCGTACTCGCGCAGCTTCTTGCGCAGGGTGGCGCGGTGGATGCCGAGCATGGAGGCGGCGCGGCTCTGGTTGCCGTCGCAGTGCTGCAGGACTTCGGCGAACAGCGGGA
>CAMLID010000080.1 GCA_946480055.1 uncultured Lysobacter sp.
CGTTGCATGCTGGCTTTGGGGTAGGAGCGGCGTGAGCCGCGACCTGCGCGGGTGGTCGAAGGGACGTGGTCGCGACTTACGTCGCTCCTACCCCAAAGCAGATTCCATCGCGACGACGCGGTCGCTGCATTTTGTAGGAGCGGCGTGAGCCGCGACCTGCGCGGGTGGCCGAAGGGGCGTGGTCGCGGCTTGCGTCGCTCCTACCCGAAAGCGGTAGTGGGCCTCGGGTGAAGCTCAGGCCTGGTGCAGGCCGAACCAGCTGCGCGGCAACAGCAGCTTCAGTGCGCGCTCGGCGCTCTTGCGACGCAGGCCGGGTTGCAGCAGGCCGCGCAGCACCGGGCCCAGCCAGTGGCGGCGTTTGTGCTTGAGGATGGCTTCGCGGGCGTCGGCTTCGATGCGGTACATCGCCAGCACGTTGCGGGCGTCGCGCAGCGGGCGGCCGCGCAGTTCGGGCATCTGCCGCAGGCAGTGTTCGAGGTCGTCGGCGGTGCCGCGGTAGAACTGCACGGTGCGTTCGTAGCGGCGGCGCACGGCGACTTCGGGCGCTTCGTCGCGGGCGAACACGCAGCCGCTGACGCTGCCGGGGTGGCGGCGGTATTGCAGCAGCGGCTGGCGCAGGCACAGCGACTGCCCGAGCAGGGCGCCGCGCAGGCTCAGGGCGTTGTCTTCGATCGGGCCGAGCAGCGGGCCGAAGCGGTCGTAGACCTCGCGCCGGAACGCGAGGGTGGCGCCGAGCAGGCCGATCAGACGCCCCACGCGCACGTAGTAGTCGAGTTCGTAGCGCTCCGGGCGGCGCCGGAAACGGATGTCGATGCGTTCGCCGTCGGCGTCGATGCAGTCGAAGTCGCTGCCCAACACCATCGCCTCGGGCGCTTCCGCGAACGCGCGCAGGGTGGTCGCGACGCGTTCGGGGTAGGCGATGTCGTCGCCGGCCATCATCACCACGACTTCGCCGCGCACCAGCGCCATGGCGTCGTTGAAATGCGCGGCGACGCCCAGGTTGCGCGAGGTGCGGCGCACGCTGACGTCGTGGATGCCGCGGTACTCGGCGACGATCTGGCAGGCGATCTCGAAGGTGCCGTCGTCGGAGCAGTCGTTGGAGACGATGATCTCGCAGGGCACGGTCTGGGCGAACGCGCCCGCGAGTGCCGCGCGGATGTAGCCGGCGTCGCGGTAGCACAGCAACAGCACGCTGACCGCGGGTCTGACCGCGGTCATCGGCGTGATGCAGGCGCCCCCCTCGCCCATGTCAGCGCTGCGCTATGGACCGGTGGTCCGCGCAGCGCGGATCTGCGCATCGACGGCGGCGATCGCGGTCATGTTGACCACGCGGCGCGGCGTCGAGGCCGGGGTGAGGATGTGCGCCGGCTTGTCCAGGCCCATCAGGATCGGGCCGATGGCGACGCCGTCGGTCATCACCCGCACCATGTTGTAGGTGATGTTGGCGGCGTCCAGGTTGGGCAGCACGAACAGGTTGGCGCGGCCGTGCAGGGTGGCGTTGGGAAAGATGCGCTGGCGCAGCAGGTCGTCCCAGGCGGTGTCGGCCTGCATCTCGCCGTCCATTTCCAGCTTGGGCATGCGCTGGCGGATGATCTGCCGGACCTTGCGCATCTTCGCCGCCGACGGGTTGTCGTGGCTGCCGTAGTTGGAGTGCGACAGCAGCGCGACCTTGGGCTCGATGCCGAACAGCTTGAGGCGGTAGGTCGCCTGCAGCGTGGCTTCGGCGATCTGCTCGGCGGTGGGATCGACCTGGACGTGGGTGTCGAGGAAGAACCACGCGCCCTGGTCGTTGATCACGCCGGTCATGGCCGAGGTGCCCTGCACGCCCGGGTCGAAGTCGAAGATGCTGCGCATGTAGCCCAGCTTCTTGTGGAAGCGGCCGACCAGGCCCGAGATCATCGCGTCGGCTTCGCCGCGCTCGACCATCAGCGCGGCGATCAGGGTCGGGCGCGAGCGCAGCAGGTTCTTCGCCGCGGCCGGGCTGACGCCGCGGCGCTCGGTCAGGGCGTGGTACTGCTGCCAGTACTCGTTGAAGCGCGGGTCGTCGTTGATGTTGGTGAGTTCGAAGTCGACGCCTTCGCGCATGCGCAGGCCCAGGCGCTCGATGCGGGTCTGGATCACGTCCGGGCGGCCGATCAGGATCGGCGTGGCCAAGTCTTCGTCGATCACGGTCTGGACCGCGCGCAGCACGGTCTCTTCCTCGCCTTCGGCGTAGACCACGCGCTTGCGGTCGGCGCGGGCGCGGTCGTAGACCGGCTTCATCAGCAGGCCGGTGCGGTAGATGTACTGGCTGAGCTTTTCGTTATAGGCCGCCACGTCGGTGATCGGACGCTTGGCCACGCCCGATTCCATCGCCGCGCGCGCCACCGCCGGCGCCAGCATCACCAGCAGGCGCGGGTCGAACGGGCGCGGGATCAGATAATCGGGACCGAAGGTCGGCACGTCGCCGCCGTAGGCGCTGCCCAGGTCGGACGATTCCATGCGCGCCAGCTGCGCGATGGCGCGCACGCAGGCCAGCTTCATCTCTTCGTTGATGACCGTGGCGCCGACGTCGAGCGCGCCGCGGAAGATGTAGGGGAAGCACAGCGCGTTGTTGACCTGGTTCGGGTAGTCCGAACGGCCGGTGGCGATGATGCAGTCCGGACGCACGGCCTTGGCGTCTTCCGGGAGGATTTCCGGGTACGGGTTGGCCAGCGCCAGGATGATCGGCTTGTCGGCCATGGTCGCGACCATCTCGGCCTTGAGCACGCCGCCGGCGGACAGGCCCAGGAAGATGTCGGCGCCGGCGACGATGTCGGCCAGGGTGCGCTTGTCGGTGTCGCGCGCGTAGCGCTCCTTGTCCGGGTCCATCTTGCCGCGGCCGGTGTAGAGCACGCCGTCGCGGTCCACGGCCAGGATGTTCTCCGGCTTCATGCCCAGAGCGACCAGCATGTCCAGGCAGGCGATGCCGGCCGCGCCGGCGCCGCTGGTGGCCAGCTTGACGTCTTCGATCTTCTTGCCGACCACTTCCAGCGCGTTGTAGACCGCCGCGCCGACGATGATCGCGGTGCCGTGCTGGTCGTCGTGGAACACCGGGATCTTCATGCGTTCGCGCAGCTTGCGCTCGACGATGAAGCACTCGGGGGCCTTGATGTCTTCGAGGTTGATGCCGCCGAAGGTCGGTTCCAGCGAGGCGATGATGTCGACCAGCTTGTCGGGGTCGCGCTCGTCGATCTCGATGTCGAACACGTCGATGCCGGCGAACTTCTGGAACAGCACGCCCTTGCCTTCCATCACCGGCTTGCCGGCGAGCGGGCCGATGTCGCCCAGGCCGAGCACGGCGGTGCCGTTGCTGATGACCGCGACCAGGTTGCCGCGCGCGGTGAGCTCGCTGGCGGCGTTGGGGTCTTCGACGATGGCCTCGCAGGCGTAGGCCACGCCCGGCGAGTAGGCCAGGGCGAGGTCGCGCTGGGTCACCATCGGCTTGGTCGCGGTGACCTTGATCTTGCCGGGCGGGCTCAGGCGGTGGTAGTCGAGCGCGGACTGCTTGAGATCGTTATTGGTCGGCGAGTTGTCGGACATCGGTTTTTCAGACCACGGGCGCGGGCCGTCGATTCTAGCCGTATTCCCGGAACCGCCGCTGACGCCCGCGTATGGCCGTATGGTCTTGCGCGCGGCCAGCGCACACAATGCGCGACCGGAGGCGCAATGAACCCCAATCCCCCGCGGTCCTGGCCGCAATGGACTCTGCCGATCGCGGCCCTGGCGGGCGTGCTGCTGGCCCAGGCGCTGCTGGTGTTCAACCCCGGCTATTACAGCCACGACGAGTTGCAGTGGGCGGCCTTCGCCGGCCAGCACCCGGGTTGGCATTTCCGCGATTACCTGTGGTCGGACGTGCAGTCCTTCCAGTACCGGCCGCTGACGTTCTCGCTGTGGCTGTGGCTGTCCGAGCACCTGTTCGCGCGGCCGATGCTCTTCCACGGCCTGATGGTGACGCTGGGCGGGCTCAATGCGGCGATGCTGGCGGTGCTGCTGCGCCGCTTCGGCGTGGCCGCGGGGCCGGCGCTGGGCGGCGCGCTGGTATTCGCGCTGGGTCCGTTCGCGGCCCTGACCCACGGCTGGGTCGGCACCCTGGCGGACCTGATCTGGGTCGGCTGCGCGCTGCTGATCGCCCTGCTGGCGCAACGCGAACGGCCGGGCTGGGCGAGTTGGGTCGCGGTGTTCGCGCTGACCTCGCTGGCGCTGCTGGCCAAGGAGGCCGGCATCGTGATCCCGGCCCTGCTCGGCCTGGCCTGGCTGTTCCTGGGCCGCCGCCGCGAATGGCTGATCGCGGCCGTGGTCGCGGGCCTGCCGGTCGCGATCTATCTGGCCCTGCGCATCGGCGTGCTGCTGTTCTCGCCGCGCGAGGCCGTCAATTACGGCTGGAGCTTCGCCTTCATCCCCGAGCGTTGGGTCGAATACCAGCTGTATCCGCCGATCGCGACCAAGATGGCGATCGCCGGCACACTTTCGCGCGGCCTGGGCGACGGCCGGGTCTGGCTGGCGATCCTGGTCTGGCTGGCGACGGCGGCGGCGTTGTGGCGGGTCGGCGCGCGCTGGTGCCTGGGCTGGCTGCTGGCCGGCACCGCGGCGCTGGGGCCGGTGATGATCCTGGCCGAATCGGCCAATCAGTACGGTTACGGCTACGCCGCCGCGACCGCGGCGGTGTGCGCGGCGGCTTGGCCGCGGATGCGGCGCTGGGGCCGGGTGGTGCTGGTGATCTCGGCGCTGTTGAGCGTCTGGCACGGCGTCAACGTGATGCGGCGCATGCACGAGGTCGGCACCATCCAGGCGGTGTACTCGCCGGCGCTGGCGCGCGCGGTGGCGCAGGCCCCGGCCGGCGGCGTGCGCCTGAAGCTGGCCGATCTGGGCCAGGAGTGGATCTACCTGCGGCTGTCGCACGAGATTCCGAGCTATGCCGGGGTCGAGATCGGCGGGCGGGTGAAGCTGGTCGCGGCCGGCGAGGCGGCGGATTACGAGATTCAGCGCGACGGGTCGCTCAAGCCGTTGCGTTGAGCGCTCGCCGCGATCGATCACTGCGTCAGGCGACGCTTTCTGTGGGAGCGGCGTAAGCCGCGATCGCACACCCTCGGCTACGTCGAAATCGCGGCTCACGCCGCTCCCACAGGAAGCAAGCGCTTCCTTCTCGTCCAGACGTGTTGCTCGGATGACACGAGCACTGCCTGTAGGAGCGGCGCAAGCCGCGACCCGCGCAGGCAGCCGAAGCTACGTGGTCGCGGCTTACGCCGCTCCTACCCCAAAGCACGGCGCTGGACTGAGCGCGACGACGAAAGCGATGCCTTCTGTGGGAGCGAGTGTCGGCCTAACGAAATTCCCGTGGGGTGACGCTCCGGCAAAGCGCGAGGCCGCCGTTACACGTCCGGCGCGCTGCCCGTATCGGCGATGCTGTCCAGGCGGATGCGGTTGGCGAACAGCGAGAATGCGAGCATGCCGGCCAGGCCGTTGGCGCGCTGGATCCACGGCGGCATCCAGCGCGGCGGCTTGATCGCACCGTCCTGGAACAGCGGTTCGAAGCGCTGCACGTCGGCCAGGGTCATCTTGCCGGCGAACAGCCAGCGGCACAGGTGCAACTTGCCGCTGCGCAGGGCCCAGCGGAAGAAGGTGTGCACGCCGACCAGGCCGCGCAGGTAGACGGTGTCCTTGGTGAAGGCCGCGCCGCCGTGGGTCGGCACGCCGCGGAACACGCGCTGGGCCGAGGCGAAGCTGTCCTCGTGGGATTGGCCGGCGTCGAGGAAGTAGCGGAACACCTGGATGAAGTCGGCGCCGTCCAAGGCCATCGCCACCGCTTCGATGCGCAGGCTCAGACGCTTCATACGGCCGATGTCGATGCTGCCGGTGATCTGCTCGGCGAAGGTCGCCAGGCCTTCCTGGGTCGCGGTGCTGCGCGGCGAGGCCAGGGCCAGGCTCGGCAGCACGTGCTGCTCGCGGCCGTTGAGCGCGGTCAGCGAGTGCACGAAGGCTTCGTGTTGCAACAACTGGTCGCGGTCGTAGTCGCTGAAGGCGGCGCCGCTGCGCAAGCGAATGCGGGTGGCGCCGGCGGCGGCCTTGGCGATCAGGTCCGGGTCCAGGATGACTTCGATCACGCGGCCGTCGAAGTAGTCGTCGAGGTCGCGCTGCAGTTGCAGATGCAGGGCGGTGGCCGAGATCTTGACCGTCTCGGCCGGCGACATCAGCTCGTGGTCGAGCTCGTCGGCGATCGAGATGAAATGGCGCGCGGCTTCGCGCGTGCTCGGGCCGTGGCCGGGCAGCGGCTCGTCGGGCTTGCCGAACAGGTCGATCGACAGCGCGGTCACGCGCGCGCTGCCCAGTGCTTCCAGCAGTTCGGCGGCGGTGCCCCAGCTGCGCGCGGACTCGCCCAGGTACTGGCCCAGCGGATGATCGGGGTCGGCTTCGGCGGCGACTGCGGCCAGTTCGCGCCGGACTTCGCTGAAATCGAGCTTGGGGTAGGCGATCTGCGGCAGGGCGGCGTTGCCGCGCGCGTAGTCGGCCAGGAACTGCACTTCCAGTCCGGCCGGCCAGCTCGCCAAGGTCAGCAGCTTGATCTCGCGCGCGGCGCGGACCATGCGCGCGTCCAGCAGCGCGTGGTGCTGGATGTCGGCGGGCAGACCGGGCGGGAGGCTGCTCATGGGCGGCTCAGTGCTTGCCGTACTTTTCGTCCAGGCGCTTGTTCAGCGCCTTGCCCAGGACTTTTTCCTGCGAGTTCTGCGCGCGCCGGTTGGCGAGCTTGTTGGCGGCGCCGGCGACTTCGTCGCGCAGCTTGACGTAGCTGGCGAAGCGCCGCGGATCGAGCTTGCCGGTTTCGATCGCCGCGCGCACCGCGCAACCGGGCTCGCGTGCGTGCGAGCAGTCGCGGAACTTGCACTGCTCGGTCAAGGCTTCGATGTCGCTGAAGTTCTCGGCGACGTTTTCCTCGCCGGTGGGCTTGAGCTCGCGCATGCCCGGGGTGTCGATCAGGCAGCCGCCGGTGGGTAGCGGAATCAGCGCGCGGTGGGTGGTGGTGTGGCGGCCGCGGTCGTCGCTGCTGCGCACCGCGCCGGTCTTCATGCGCTCGGTCCCGAGCAGGGTGTTGGTCAGGGTCGACTTGCCGGCGCCGGAGGAGCCGACCAGCACCGCGGTGCGGCCGGGCTGCAGCCAGGGGTTGAGCGCGGCGACCGAGTCCGGGTCCTTGGCGTTGACCGCGCGCACGGCGATGTTCTGCGCGGCCAGCTCGACCAGGGTCGCCATCGCCTCGGGCAGGGTTTCGGGGTCGGCGGCCGCGGCCAGGTCGGACTTGGTCAGCACGATCACCGGCTCGGCGCCGCCGCTGACCAGCATCAGGTAGCGCTCGATCCGGCGCGGGTTGAAGTCCGCGTCCAGGCCGCAAACGATGAATACGGTGTCGACGTTGGCCGCGATCAGCTGCTGCTTGTAGTGCTCGCCGGCGGCGCCGCGCTTGATCGCGGTACGACGGGGCAGCAGGGCGACGATCTTGCGGTTGCCGCCGTCGGCGCCCTCGATCAGGACCCAGTCGCCCACGCCCGGGCGCTGCTCGGGCGGGAAGCGCGGGCGCTGCCATTCCGGCAGGGATTCGACCGGGAAACCGCTTTCAGGGCCGTCGGCGACCACATAGCCGCTGCGGTGCTGCTCGATCACCCGCACCGGGCGGGCCGCCGGATGGGCCGCCAGCGCCTCGCGCCAGCTCGGTTCGGTCGGCAGCGACTCCCCGTCCGGCAGGGGCCAGCCGATCGCCAGCAGCGCGGTGAGTTCGGGGGTCAAGACAGGGCGGACGGGCTGTGCATGGCCGGATTCTACATAGGCGGCCGTGTCGGCGACGCCGCGAGCGCCGCCGCGGATCGCTACGCAGCGCACAAAGGCGGCGCCAGGGGCCGCGTCGCGGCGGCTGTTTCGGCGCGCCGATTCGGCTAGTCTGGCGGGTATTCCGCTCAAAACACCGCCCCCGCAATGTCCCAGCCCCCCTTGAAGACCCGCGAACGCCTGTCCGAAGTCCGTTACGAAATCCGCGGCGAACTCGCCCGGCGCGCCCGCGAACTCGAGGCCCAGGGCCGCAAGCAGATCAAGCTCAACATCGGCAACCCCGGCGCGTTCGGTTTCCGCGCCCCCGAGCATCTGCAGCGCGCGATCGCCGAGCGCATCGCCGACACCGACCCCTACACCCATCAGCAGGGCCTGCCGGCCGCGCGCGAAGCCATCGCCGCGTTCCACAAGCAGCGCGGCACGCCCAACGCTTCGCCCGAGCGCGTGTTCGTCGGCAACGGCGTCAGCGAACTGATCGACCTCAGCCTGCGCGCCCTGCTCAACCCCGGCGACGAAGTGCTGCTGCCCTCGCCCGACTACCCGCTGTGGTCGGCCGCGACCATCCTCAACGACGGCCGCCCGGTGTATTACCGCTGCCAGCCGGAGAACGGCTTCCTGCCCGATCCGGACGAGATCGAGCAGCTGATCTCCAGCCGCACCCGCGCGATCGTGCTGATCAACCCCAACAACCCGACCGGCGCCGCGTATCCGCGCGAGCTGATCGAGAAGATCGTCGCCATCGCCGCGCGCCACAAGTTGCTGCTGATGTGCGACGAGATCTACGACTCCATCCTGTACGACGGCGCCCAGTTCACTCCGGTCGCGCCGATCGCCGGCGACCTGCCCTGCCTGAGCTTCGGCGGCCTGTCCAAGGTCCACCGCGCCTGCGGCTGGCGCGTGGGTTGGGCGGTGCTGTCCGGCGACCCGGTCGCCAGCGGCGACTTCCACCACGCCATGGACCTGCTCGGTGCGCTGCGCCTGTGCGCCAACGTGCCGGGCCAGTTCGCGATCGAGGCCGCGCTGCACGGCGAGGACACCATTACACCGCTGTGCGCGCCGGGCGGCCGGCTGTACGAAGCGCGCCGCGCGGTGATCGAAGCGGTCGAGGCCAGCAAGCACCTGCAGCTGGTCGCACCGGCCGGCGCGCTGTACGCCTTCCCGGCCGTGGCCGGCGCCGCCGCGCAGGGCTTCGACGACCACAAGTTCGCGCTGGAACTGCTGGAAACCGAGGACGTGCTGGTGGTGCCGGGCTCGAGCTTCAACGTCCCCTACCGCAACCACTTCCGGGTCACTCTGCTGCCGCAGCCGGACGATCTGCGCGAAGTCTTCCACCGCATCGAGCGCGTGCTCGACCGCCACGCCGAGCGCGCGGCCGAGAGCCAACGCGCCGCCGTCGCCTGAGCCGCGCCGTGGCCGTGCCGTTGCCGCTGCAGCCCTACCTCGCGCTCGGCGACAGCTACACCATCGGCGAAGCCGTCGAGGAAGCCGGACGCTGGCCGGTGCAGTTGACCCGCGCCCTGCGCGAGGAAGGCGCGACCCTGGCCTGGCCGCGCATCATCGCGACCACCGGCTGGACCACCGACGAACTGAGCTCGGCCCTGGACGCGGCCGAGCCGCTGGGCCGCTGGGAGCTGGTCAGCCTGCTGATCGGCGTCAACAACCAATATCGCGCGCGCAGTGTCGCCAACTACATCGGCGAGTACCGCGATCTGCTGCAACGCGCGATCCGCTACGCCGGCGACCGCCCGCAGCGGGTACTGGCGATGTCGATACCGGACTGGGGCGCGACCGCGTTCGGCCGGAGCGACGCGCGCGGCACGGCGACCATCGGCGCCGAGATCGACGCCTTCAACGACGCCGCGCGCGAACTGTGCGAGCGCCAGGGCGTGGCCTGGGTCGACATCACCCCGGTCTCGCGCGAACTCGGCGCCCAGGCCGCGATGCTGGCCGAGGACGGCCTGCACCCGTCGGCGGCGATGTACACGCAATGGACGCAACTCGCGCTTCCGGTGGCGCGACGCCTGCTCGCCGACGGCGCACGCTGAAGCGAACCGGACCGCGATTTCCGTCGCGACCGGCGTCGATGCCACACTGCACGCACGCGGCGACCGCGACCGGAGCGAACCAGCAGCGATGAACGACGCGGCACAAGCGATGGCCAATGGACAGGCGATGCGGATCGCACGCGCGTTCCTGCCCGAGCATCCGCTCGGCAGCCGCTGGGACTACTACTACAGCCGCGCCAAACTCGGCAGCGACCCGCTCTACCCCGGCGTCAGCGCGGCCCTGCGCGGCAGCCGCGCGCCCTTGCTGGACCTGGGCTGCGGCCTGGGCCTGCTCGCGCACACGCTGCACGCCGACGGCATCCATCTGCCTTACCGGGGTGTCGACAGCGACGCCGGCAAGATCCGCCGCGCCACCCGCGCGGCCGCGCGCGCGGGGCTGCACGAGGCCCGCTTCGACACCGTCGACCTGGCCCACGAAGTGCCCGAACACCGCGGCAGCGTGGTGATACTGGATGTGCTCCAGTTCATTCCGGTCGACGCTCAGGCGCGCGCTATCGACGCCATGATCGCGATGCTGACCCCGGGCGCACGCCTGGTGATCCGCACCGGTCTGGCCGACGGCACCGGCCGCGCCCGGATCACCCACGTCGCCGACGTATTCTCGCGGGCCGTGGGCTGGATGAACGCGATGCCGCGCTACTACCCCGACGGCGACGCGTTGCGCGCACGCCTGCGCGAGGCGGCGCTGGAGGTGGAGTTCACGCCGCTGTTCGGCAAGACGCCGTTCAACAATTGGCGGATCGTGGCGAGCAAGCCGGAGTAGCGGCGGGGAAGCCGCCGGCTTCCTGGGGGAGCGGCGTAAGCCGCGACCGCACCACTTCGGCTGGGTCGAAATCGCGGCTTACGCCGCTCCCACAAGATGCGTCGTTTTGGCTTTGGGGTAGGAGCGGCGTGAGCCGCGACCTGCGCATTCAGCCGAAGGTGCGTGGTCGCGACTTACGTCGCTCCTACCCCACAGCAGAAATGCGGAATCGCGGCCGCGACGGCTGTCGCCTAGATCGGCTGGGGCAAGGTGCAGCGGTAGCCCAGCTCGTCCAGCCGCTCCAGCAGCAGGCGCATCGTCTCGACATTGCGTCCATGCCCCGCGCCCTCGTGCATCAGCACGATCGCGCCCGGCGTCAGATTCGTTTCGATCCGCGCCAACACCCGCTGCGGATCCGCCGCCACCGCATCGAAGCCCCGCGCCGACCACGCCACCCGGGCCAGACCATGCCGCTGCAACGCCGACGCGACGAAGGGGTTGGCCATCCCGACCACCGCACGGAACCAGCGCGGCGCGCGCCCCGTCAGCGTGGTCAGCGTCGCCTGCGCGTCGGCGACCTCCGCCGCCATGCGCCGCGGCGGCAACGCCCAGAACCAGGCCGAGGGGTGGCTGTGGCTGTGGTTGCCGATGTCGTGGCCGCGGCGCGCGATCTCGCGCACCAGCTCCGGCTGCGCTTCGGCGCGGCGGCCGACCAGGAAGAAGGTCGCCTTGGCGTCATGGGCGTCGAGCAGGTCCAGCATCGCCACGGTGTCGGCCGAGGGGCCGTCGTCGATGGTCAGCCAGACCTCGCGCCGGTCGCCGTTCAGCCGCGACAGCACCGGGCTGAACAGGCGCGATTGCGGCCGCATCGTGGCCCAGATCATCAGGCCATGGCTGAGCAGCAGCGCCACCAGCCCGATCCGCCAGCCCAGCCCCCACCACAGCGCGATTACCGCCAGTTGCGAGGCGCCGAACAACCAGGCCCAGGCCCAGGGGCGGCGCGGCGGTCGATGCGGGGCGGAGGTCGGAATCATGGGCCGCATCTTAGCGGAGCGCCGTCCAGGCCTTGCGGCACGCATGGCCCGCCCCCATGTCGCCGATACCTCACGTCCGGCGTCACACCATGTCCCTCGACCCCGCGCTGCGCACGCGCATCGACACCCTGCTCCAGTCCAACCGCGTCGTACTGTTCATGAAGGGCGCGCCGAATGCGCCGCAGTGCGGCTTCTCGGCCAAGGCCTCCGGCGCGCTCAACGCGCTGCTGCCGCAGGGCTATGCCCACGTCGACGTGCTGTCCGATCCGGAAATCCGTGAAGGCATCAAGCAGTACGGCGAGTGGCCGACCATCCCGCAGCTGTATATCGACGGCCAGCTGGTCGGCGGCAGCGACATCATCGAGCAGATGGCCGGCAGCGGCGAGCTGCACAGCGCGCTCGGCCTGCCGATGCCGGACCGCAGCCCGCCGAAGCTGAGCATCAGCCCGGCCGCGGCGCAGATGCTGCGCGACGCGGTCGCCAACGCCGGCGACGGCTATGCGGTGCAGTTGGAAGTGGACGCGCGCCACAACGTGCGCCTGCAGTTGGCGCCGATCGACGCCAATGCGGTCGCGGTGGACGTCGAAGGCGTGCGCGTGCAGACCGACTGGATCAACGCCCGCCGTGCCGATGGCGTGTCGATCGACTGGGCCGACGACGAGCGCGGCCGCGGTCTGGTCATCACCAATCCGAACGCGCCGCCGACCGTGCGCGCGATCGCTCCCGCCGACGCCCAGGCGCGCGTGCGCGAAGGCGCGCTGCGCCTGATCGACGTGCGCCCGGCCGACGAGCGCGCGCAGGCCTCGGTCAACGTCGCCTACGACAGCTTCGATGCCGGCGTGGAAGCGCTGGAGGGGCTGCCCAAGGACGCACCGCTGGCCTTCCTGTGCCACCACGGCGGTCGCAGCGCTCAGGCGGCGGAGCATTTCCGCCAGCTCGGCTTCCGCGAGATCTACAACGTCGAAGGCGGCATCGATGCCTGGGCCGACGTCGATGGGTCGATCCCGCGTTACTGAGTCGTCATCGATTCGAACGAGAACGGCCGCGGATTCCGCGGCCGTTTTTGTTCTGGCGAATGCGGCGCTCTGCCTTGGGGTAGGAGCGGCGTAAGCCGCGACCTGCGCAGGCAGCCGTGGGAGCGCGGTCGCGGCTTACGCCGCTCCTACCCCGAAGCAAGCTCGGCTAAGAAGCCTTCGCCTTCTGTGGGAGCGGCGTGAGCCGCGATTTCGACGCAGCCGAAGTCACGCGATCGCGACCTACGTCGCTCCCACAGAGCGGGCGCGCTGCGCACGGGTGGGCGCCTCAGCCCTTGAAACCGCCGTTGTCGAGATAGGCCTGCTCCTCGGGCGTGCTCCGCCGGCCCAAGGACCGGTTGCGGTGCGGGAAGCGGCCGAAACGCTCGATGATCTGCAGGTGCTGCACCGCCCATTGCGCCGGGTCGGGGGCGTCCGCGCTGACCGGCAGCGTGCGATGCAGCTCGACCGATCGGCGCTGGTCGTCCAGCGATTCGGAATGCTCGAACGGCAGATAGAAGAACGCGCGCAGCGCCGGATCGGCGCGCTGGTCGTCGCCGCGCGCGACTGCCTGGGTCGCGAACGCGCGCGCCAGCGGATCGGTGGCGTAGGCGTGGGCGCTGCCGCGGAACACGTTGCGCGGGATCTGGTCCAGCAGGATCAGTAACGCCAGCGCGCCGACCTCGCCCTGCTGCATCCAGTCGTCGTGCGCGCGGCAGGCGGCGCGGAAATGCGCTTCCAGAAAACCGGCACGGCAACGCGCATCGAAGCCGTCGTCGCGCTCGAACCAGCGCACGTAACCGGCGTCACGCCAGAAATTCACGACGTCCTGGGCGGTCGGTTCGGTCACGGCATGGCCTCGCGGGTGGGTATTGGGAGCGCACGGTAGCAGCCCGCGTGCGAAGCGTGCGCGATGCGCTTGGACACAGCGTTCCGCGACTCAGGCGGCGTCGTCGCCGAGCTGGGTCTCGAGTTCGGTGATCCAGGCCGTGGTGATGCTCTCCAGCGTCACCGCGTGGATCAGGGGCCGGATCGGTCCGGTCGAGTAGGACTGCGAGATGAAACGCGCGTAGCGTTCGCGAAAACCGAGCCAGGCGCGGTGCGCCTCCTCGAAGGTGGCGCGGCCGTCGCCGTCGAGCTGGCGGCGCAGGTGTTCGACCAGTCCCTGCAGACGCACGTCGACTTGCTTGAACTCGGCGATCGCCTGCCGGTTCATGTCGTTCTGGCTGACGCCGTCGTCGTCGCTCTGGCGCGCGACTTCCTCGGCCTTGCTGAAGTAGTTGTCGGCCAGGCGCGCGGCGGTCTCGGCCTTGCCGATCAGGCGCGTCTCGAAACGACGCAGGTCGTCGAGGCTGGTGTTGCTGCCGTCCAGTCCCTGCTTGAGCGCGAGCAGTTTCTGCCCGCGCTCGATCGCATCGACGGTGCTGCGGCGCTCGACCCGACGCTGGACGAAATAGAACGTCCAGGTGAGGGTGGCGCCGATAAGGAGATAGATGACCTGTTCCATGGCGGTGTCCCGAAGCTGGACGCCAGTGTGCCCGGAGGAGGTCTCAGGGGGTGCGATGTGGGGTGCGCGGAGTCGCAGATTTGGCTAGATGAACGCTGTTTTCTGCGATTTTTTGCGACTGGGAACACCGACCAGTCGTGCGGCGGCACCCCGCAGATTCGACGCACCTTCCTATTGCGATTCGCTTCCAACTTCAGATGGCGAGGCTGCGACGAGCGTCGGCTTGCTCGTCATCGCCCCCAACGACCGCCGTTGTCGTTGTCGCTGAAATTCATAGCACCGCACCACGACGAATAACCGTAGACCCGAAGGGCGGCGCGCAGGATGCGCGGCGTTTTTCGAAGGGACAAGGATGTCCCGTCGAAAAATCC
>CAMLID010000081.1 GCA_946480055.1 uncultured Lysobacter sp.
GTCATCAGCACGTAGGGGTAGCTCTTGTCGTCGCGCAGCAGCACGTTGTAGCGCGGCTTGAGCGACTTGATCAGCTGGTTTTCCAGGATCAGCGCCTCGGCCTCGGTGCGGGTGACCGTGACCTCCATGCGCGCGGTCTGCGCCAGCATGGACATGATCCGGGCCGACTTGGGCGTGGCGTTGAAATAGCTGGAGACGCGGTTCTTGAGCGCGCCGGCCTTGCCGACGTAGAGCACGTTGTCGTCGGCGCCGATCATGCGGTAGACGCCCGGCGCGGTGCTGAGCTTCTTGACGAAGGACTTGCCGTCGAACGGCGGCGGCGACGCGCTCATGCGCCCCGCCCCGGCGCGACCCGGCCGCGCAGGCGCACGGCCGCGCGCGACCCGTCAGGGCGCGTGGCGGGCGGAACGGCTGGCAAGGTGCGGGCGGTCACGGTCGCGAACATCGGCTAATGGATAGGGCCGATTATGCGTGAAGGCAAGATGGCGGCGCTGGAATGGGGTTTGCGGACTGTTGGGGCAAAACCCCTGCTCTTTTGCGCAGGGGGAGCGGCGGGCGCGGGTTCGGGCTCGTTATCGTCGCCCCGGGATATCGCTTGTCTGCCCCCGTCGAAAAAGGGGACCGAGGGGATCAGCGCCCGCGCTCGCCCAGTTCCTCGCGCAGCCGCGCGATCGCACCGTCGGCGGCGCGGTCGAGCAGGCGGAACACGTGCTCGAACTGGGCCGGCCCGCCGGTGTAGGGATCGGGCACCTCGCCCTGCGTTTCCACGCCGGTCCAATCCAGCAGCAATGCCATCTGCGCGCGGGCGCCGCGCGGCGCCCGCGCATGCACGTCGCGCAGGTTGGCGCGGTCGGCGCACAGCAGCCAGTCGAAGTCGCGGTAGTCGGAGGCTGCGAGCTGGCGCGCGCGCAGGCCGGAGATGTCGATACCGTGCTCGGCGGCGTTGGCGATCGCGCGCCGATCCGGCGGCTGGCCGACGTGCCAGTCGCCGGTGCCGGCCGAGTCCAGTTCGACCCGCCCGGCCACGCTGGATGCGGCGATGCGCGCGCGCAGCACGCCTTCGGCCACCGGCGAGCGGCAGATGTTGCCCAGACAGACCACCAGCAGGCGCATGGCTCAGGCGCCCCGGGCCAGACGCGCTTCGGCGCGCTGCAGGTCCTCGGGCGTGTCGACGCCGGGCGGGAACGGCTCGGGCGTCAGCGCGACCGCGATGCGGTGGCCGGCTTCGAGCACGCGCAGCTGCTCCAGCGATTCGATCGTTTCCAGGCGTCCCGGCGGCATCGCCGCGAAACGCTGCAGGAAGCCGGCACGGTAGCCGTAGATGCCGATGTGGCGCAGCCACTCGCCGCTGTCGGGCATGCGGTTGCGGTCGCGGGCGAAGGCGTCGCGCGGCCACGGAATCGGCGCGCGGCTGAAGTACAGCGCGTCGCCGTTGGCCGCGCGCACCAGCTTGACCGCGTTGGGATCGAGCAGGGTCTCGACTTCGGTCACCGGCGCGGCCAGGGTCGACATCTCGGCGCCGCTCGCGCGCAAGGCCGCCGCGCAAGCGCGTATGCCCGCGGCGGGCGCGAACGGCTCGTCGCCCTGCAGATTCACCACCACAGTGTCGTCGGCCCAGCCGGCGATGCGCGCGCACTCGGCCAGGCGGTCGGTCCCGGACGCGTGTTCGGTCGAGGTCATCGCCACCCGCACGCCGCTGTCGCGCAGCGCCTCGGCGATGCGTTCATCGTCGGCCGCCACCCAGACCTCGCTCGCGCCGGCCGCAAGCGCACGCCGTGCGACATGCAGCACCAGCGGCTCGCCCGCGAGCAGGCGCAAGGGCTTGCCCGGCAAACGCGTGGCGGCGTAACGGGCGGGGATGGCGACGACGAAATCCTTGCTCATGCGGAACTCCAGCGGGGCGCGGCCGTGCCGCGGCGAGTCGGTGCGTCCGCGGATACCGCGGAGCGTTCGGGGCGACACTGGAGCATGGTACGACGCACGTGGAAGCGATCGCACAACGCTCCGCGGCCACCGAACCGTGCTGCGCCTAACGGCCCTTGAGCGCCGCCAGTTTGTCCAGCAGCGACACCCAGAACGCCTCGGGCAATTCGGTGCGCACCGGCACGCTGAAGTACTGGTCGCCGACGAACGAGCCTTCGCCCTCACCGGCCAGCTTGACCGCGTCTTTCTCGGTCATCAGCACCGGCAGTTGGCTGCCGAACTCGAAGTCGGCGGCGCTGTAGCGGTGATGATCGGGAAACGCGTGCGGGACCACGGCGATGCCGAAGCCGCGCAGCATGGCGAAGAAGCGTTCGGGGTCGCCGATACCGGCCACCGCATGCACGCGCTGGCCGGAGTACGCGCCCAGTTTGCGCGAGCGCCCACCCAGCACCGGCTGCACCTGGTCGGCGATCAGGCGCATCGGCCATTCGCCGAAGCCGGTCTCGCCGCCGCCGACGCCGCTGGCGACGTTGGCCTGGGAAATGTTGACGACGCGGAAGTCGCAGCGTGCAGCGCGCTCGGGCAACTCGCGCAGCGGGCCCGCGGGCAGCAGTTGGCCGTTGCCGTAGCGGCGGCGGCCGTCGACGACTTCGATCTCGATATCGCGCGCCAGACGGTAGTGCTGCAGGCCGTCGTCGCAGACCACTACGTCGCAGCCGGCTTCGACCAGGGCGCGCGCGGCTGCAGCGCGGTCGCGATCGACCCGGACCTTGACCCCGGTGCGTGCGGCGATCAGCACCGGCTCGTCGCCGCCCAGGGCCGGATCGCTGGTGCCTTCGACCCACATCGGCGGGGCCGAGCCGTCGCGGCCGTAGCCGCGGCTGGCGACGCCCGGGGTCCGGCCTTCGGCGCGCAAACGCTCGACCAGGGCGATGGTCATCGGGGTCTTGCCGGCGCCGCCGGCGGTGATGTTGCCGACCACGATCACCGGCACGCCGGGGTGGTGGCGGCGCAGCCAGCCTTTCAGGTACAGGCTGCGGCGCAGGCCGGTGACCGCGCCGTACAGGCCGGACAGCAGCCGCGCGCCGATCGGAATGGGAGCGTCGCCGTACCAGTACGCCGGCAGGCGTACGCGGCGTTCGTGCGATCCGCCGGCCATGCCTATTCGGCCTCGCGGAACTGCATGCGGTGCAGGTGCGCGTACAGCCCGCCCTGCTCCAGCAACTGCGCATGGCTGCCGCGCTCGACGATGCGGCCCTGATCCAGCACCAGCACTTGGTCGGCATGCTCGATCGTCGAGAGCCGGTGCGCGATCACCAGCGTCGTGCGGTCGGGCATCAGCCGTTCCAGCGCGTCCTGCACCAACCGCTCGGATTCGGTATCCAGCGCCGCGGTGGCCTCGTCCAGGATCAGGATCGGCGCGTCCTTGAGCATGGCGCGCGCGATCGCCAGACGCTGGCGCTGGCCGCCGGACAGCTTGCCGCCCTTGGCGCCGATATGGGTCTGCACGCCTTCGGGCAGGCGCTCGACGAACTCCATCGCGTTGGCGCCGCGCACCGCGCGATCCAGACCTTCCGGCGGCGCCTGCTGCAACTCGCCGTAGGCGACGTTGGCCGCGACCGTGCCGTCGAACAGCATCACCTGCTGCCCGACCAGGGCGATCTGCCGGCGCAGGTCGGACAGGCGGTAGTCCTGCAACGGGTGGCCGTCGAGCAGGATCTGGCCCGACTCGGGTTCGTAGAAGCGCGGGAGCAGCTTGATCAGGGTCGACTTGCCGCTGCCGGAGCGGCCGACGATCGCGGTGACCGTACCCGGCCGCGCACTGAAACTGATGTCGGCCAGGGCCGGGTCCTTCTGGCCCGGATAGCGCGCGACCACGTCGCGGAATTCGATTTCGCCGCGTGCCCGGGTCAGCGGACGGCTGCCGTTGTCGGGCTCGTCGTCGGCATCCAGCACCGAGAACAGGCGTTCGGCCGAGGCCACGCCCCGCTGCAGCATGTTCTGCACATTGGTGAGCTGACGCAGCGCCGGAATGATCGCGATCATCGAGGTCATCAGGGTCACGAATTTGCCCGCGTCCAGGCGCCCGGCCAGGGCCTCGCGCCCGGCCACGAACAACAGCAGCGCCAAGCCGACCGCACCCATCAGCTGCACCATCGCCGAGGCGATGGAACGCGTGGATTCGACCTTCATGCTGAGCTTGAGGTGGTTGTCGGCGATCGCGGCGTAGCGCTCCAGCTCGACCTGCTGTGCGCCGTAGACCTTGACCTCCTGCTGATTGCCCAGGGCCTGGTCGGCCGACTGCAGCAGCGCACCCGCGCTTTCCTGGATGCGGTGGCTGATGCGGCGGTAGCGACGGCCGATCTTGTCCATCACGAAGGCCAGCGGCGGCGCCATCAGCAGCACCGCCAGGGTCACCTGCCAGCTTGCGTACAGCATCGCGCCGAGCAAGGCCATCGCCTGGAAGCTCTGCTGCAGCATGACCTTCATCGCGTCGACCGCGGCCTGCGCGACCTGATCGCTGTCCGAGCCCAGCCGCACCAGCATCGACGGCACCGGCTCGGTGTCGAAACGCAGGCCCGGCAGGCGCAGGTACTTGCCCAGCACGTTCACGCGCATGTCGCGGGCGATGCTGCGGCCGGCCTTGGCCATGTGGAAGTCGGTGACGTAGCCGGCGATGCCGCGCAGCAGGAACAGGCCGACGATCGCCAGCGGCAGTAGCGTGCTGAGCTTCTTTTCCTTCTCGATGAAGGTCAGGTTGATGATCGGCGTCATCAGCGTGGTGAACACACCGGCCGCGGCGGCCTCGACCAGCATGCCGATCAGGGCCAGCCACAGCAGCGCGCCGTAGGGACGGGCGTAGCCCAGCAGGCGGCGGTAGGTCTGCCAGGGCGATACCTGGACGGTCACCGCTTGCCCTCGCTGGGCGCCGGACCGGCGTTGGCGGGCGGTGCGGTCGCGCTCATGATCCGGCGGAAACCGAGCTGGCCCAGCGCGTCGTACACCGTCACCACGGCCTGGTACGGCGTGCGGGCGTCGGCGCGCAGCATCACTTGGCGGTCGCGGTCGCTGCCGGCGACCTCGGCGATGGTGGTCTTCAGCGATTCCAGATCGTCGCGCAGCACTTCGCGATCGTCGACGAAATAACGGCCTTCGGCGTTGACCAGCACGATCAGCGCCTTGGAGGCGTCGCTGACCGGCTCGCCGCTGGCACGCGGCAGCTCGAGCTTGAGCACCGAGCGCGCGTCGAAGGTGGCGGTGACCACGAAGAAGATGATCAGCACCAGGATCACGTCGATCAACGGGATCAGGTTGATCTCCGGCTCGTCGTCGGCGCGGTGGTCGCGAATGCGCATGCCTGCCCGCCCTGCCTCAGCCCACGACCTGCGGCTGCGCCGGCGTCGCCGGTGCGGCGGCGGCGGCGGCCGGGCGCGCGAGCGGGCGCGTGTCCAGGGTGTCGAGCAACTGGATCGCCTCGTGCTCCATCGCCACGATGTACTCGGCGATGCGGCCGCGGAACCAGCGGTGCGCGATCAGCGCCGGGATCGCCACGATCATGCCGGCGGCGGTGCAGACCAGGGCCTTGCCGATACCGCCGGCGAGCTGGTTCACGTCGCCGATGCCGTGATCGAGGATGCCCAGGAACATCTGGATCATGCCGACCACGGTGCCGAACAGGCCCAACAGCGGACCGGCGGCGGAGATCGTGCCCAGGGTGTTGAGGTAACGCTCCATGCGGTGGACCAGGTGGCGGCCGACGTCCTCGATGCGCTCGCGGATCTCGTCGCGCGGACGACCGCGCACATCCAGCGCGGCGGCCAGCAAGGCCCCCAGCGGCGAGGTCGCGCGCAGCGACTCGATGTGGGCCGGGTCCAGCTTGCCGCGGCCGGCCCAGGCACGGACTTCCTTGCCCAGGTCGGGCGGCAGCACGGCCTTGCGTCGCAACGTCCACAACCGCTCGATGATGATCGCCAGCGCGACGGCCGACAGCAGCAACAGCGGGATCATCGGCCAACCGCCGGCCTTGACCAGTTCCAGCACTCGCGAACCTCCGGCCCATTCGGCCGCTTCATTCAAGCCGATAGGATAGCCCAGCCGGTGCGGCCTCCACCCGCCGGACCGCGTCCCACAGCCTCGGATGTGCCTGACGTCGCGTTTCGACCTCGATTCCGCCGGCCCCGTCGTTGCCGCCCAGGCGCAGCCGCAGCGCCCCGCCCCGGCTGGTGTCCCAAGTCTGCGCCCCCGCGTTGCGCCAGCGCGCCAGCACCTGCGGCTTGGGATGGCCGTAGCGGTTGCCGTAACCGCTGGAGACCAGCGCATGGCGGGCGCCGGTGGCGGCGACGAAACTCGGATCGGAGGAGCCGCTGCTGCCGTGGTGGGCGACCAGGACCACGTCGACGTGCAGGTCGCGGGTGCCGTTTTGCTGGTCCAGGCGGACCAGATCGCGCTCGACCACCTCGCCGATGTCGCCGGTCAGCAGGGCCGCCCCATGCGCGGTTTCGATCCGCAGCACACAGCTGGATTCGTTGCGCAGGTAAGGAAAATGCGGCGGCGGATGCAGGAAGCGAAAACGCACGCCGTCCCAGGTCCAGGCCTGGCCGGCGACGCAGGCCCGCGCCAGGGCGATCCCGGCGCCTTCGGGCGCACGCCGGTCAGGAGCCGGGAACACCTGCGCGACCGAGTCCAGGCCGCCGGCATGGTCGTTGTCGGCGTGGCTGACCACCATCCGGTCCAGCGCGCGCACGCCCAAGCCGTGCAGGGTCGGCACGACCGCACGTTCGCCGGCGTCGTAGCCGTCCGGCACCGCCGGCCCGAAGTCGTAGAGCAGGCTGTGGCGCGCGGTACGCACGAGCACCGACAGGCCCTGGCCGACGTCGATCACGGTCAGTTCGGCCTCCCCAGGCTCGGGCAGGTGCCGATCCGGCCACAGCAGCGGCAGCCACAGCAACAAAGCGAGCGGCTTACCCGGCACGCCGCGCGGCAACAGCAGCCAGAACGCCCCGAGCAGAGCCAAAGGCAAGGCGAACCAATGCGGCTCCGGCAGCCAGCACAGGGCCAGCCCGCTCCCGGCCAGATGCTCGAACAGCGGCCAGCTCAGATCGAAGCAGCTCGCCGCGAGCCGCCAAGCGCCCTCGCCTGCTCCGGTCCAGAGCAGGTCCAGCGCGGTGCCGATCAGCGCCAACGGCACGACGACCAGGCTCCACCACGGCACTGCGAACAGGTTGGCGAACGGCCCGGCCAGCGAGGCCTGGCCGAACAGCGCCACGCACAGCGGCAACAGGCCCAGGGTCGCCACGCCCTGCGCCGACATGAACTCGCGCAGCAGCGAACGCCGCGGCCCGCCGTGCGGCAGGCACCACAGCAGCCAGGCCACGCCGAGGAAGCTCAGCCAGAAGCCCGCACCCAGCAGGGCCAGCGGATCGAACAACAGCACCGCGATCGCCGCCAGCGCCAGGGCCGCGACCGCATCGGACGGCCGCCGCGACGCGCGCACCCCGGCGACCACCGCGATCATCAGCATGGTGCGCACCGTCGGCAGCGCGAAGCCTGCGAGCGCTGTGTACATCAACGCCCCCGCGGTCGCCGCCAACGCGGCAGCGACCGGCCGCGGCCAGCGTCGTCCCAAGGTCGGCCACATCCGCCACAGTCCCCTCACGATCAGTGCGAAGAAGCCCGCGACCAGGCCGACGTGGAAACCGGAGATGGCGATCAGATGGGTCAAGCCGTTCGCGCGCAGAATCTCCCAGTCGCGCTCGTCCAAGCCCCGCGTGTCGCCCAGCGCGAGCGCACGCACGTAGCGCGAGGATGGCGCAACCACAGCCTCGGCGATCCGGTCGGACAGTCGTTCTCGCAACGCATCCAGGCCCGCCGCCGGTGCGAGCAAACGCGCACCGCCCGGTTCGAGCAGATAGCCGGTTGCGGTCAGGCGCTGCATCAGCGCGTACTTCTCCGCGTCCGGCGCACCCGGGTTGCGCAGCCCGCGTGGCGCCCGCACACGCACGTGCCAATGCCAGCGCTGGCCGGCACGCAAGGCCGCGCGCTCGACACGGTCCTGGCTGTACCAGGACAGGCGCAGCAGGCGGCCGCGCAATGGTGCCGGCTGCTCGGCGTCGTCATCGACGCGGAAGAGAAAACGGGTGCGGCGGACTTCGTGCGCCGGCAGCTCGACCACGCGGCCCGAGACCGTCGCCTCGCGCCGCTCCCAGTCCGCCGGCAACTGCAGTGACAAGGCGTAAGCCGCATGCAAGCCGGTCAACGCGAAGCCGACCGACACAACGCCGAGCCAACGCCATACTCTGCGACCGCGCGCCCAGCCGTACGCGCCAAACGTTAGCGCAATCCAAAGACAGGCCAGCGCCGGCAGCTTCGGACAAGCAAGAGCCGCTGCGGCGCCGATGAGCAATGCGAAAGCCACCATTGCACCGAAGGGAGCCATCGCCAGCACATGGGCGATGGCGGCTCCTTGCGCCGGCACTTCCGACCCCACCGCCTGCGCAGCCGAACCCGCCGCCCTGTTCGCTTCCATTCGCCGTCGCTCCGTCGAGACTCAGCAACGAGACTAGGCCCGACTATTGGGCTGCGGTATCAGCGAACGCACGTCCGCTCGCGTAGGAAAATTCCGATTCCTGGCTGGCGAGTAGCGCCGGCCCCAGGTTTATGATCCTGACAGTTCGGCTAGCGGTCCGGATTCGGGATCAGGCTTGGCGTTTGTTCAACCGCTATGCCGCGCCTTTCGGATTCGTCTAGCGGCGGATTCGCTCGCAAGCAATCTCACAGGGGGAGTTATGCCGGCAACGGATGGGGCAAAGACGCTGTACGACCTGATGGACCGGGTTCTGGCCAACGAGGCGCTCGATCACGAGCAAAAGTGCGCCTTGATCGACGAACTGAGGAAGAACAATCCCGGTGCGTCGGACCGCTGGACCTATCGTCTGGCGATCTACTTCCTGGGCGGGATGACGGTGCTGACCATCATCGGACTGGTCGTGATCGCCTGCCTCGGCGCCCACGCGCCGCAGGGCCTGGTGGCGATCGGCTCGGCCTCGGTGGGCGGACTGGCAGGCCTGTTGTCGCCGGGCCGAAGCAAGGACGCCTGAGCATTGCGGTCCCCGCTCCGGCGTCGCGCCGGCGCGGGCCCGCTACACCGATTCAGACCTCGCTAGCCGCCAACTCCCGTAGCTTGCCTTCGTGCAGCTCCATGACGCGATCCAGACGCCGCGCGAGGCGGCGGTCGTGGGTGACCAGGACCAGGCTGGTGCCCTGTTCGCGGTTCAGGGCCAGCATCAGCTCGAACACGGTCGCGGCGGTCTTCTCGTCGAGGTTGCCGGTGGGTTCGTCGCCGAGCACGCAGGCGGGCTTGTTGACCAGAGCGCGGGCGACCGCGGCGCGCTGGCGTTCGCCGCCGGAGAGTTCGCCGGGCTTGTGTACGAGGCGATGGCCCAGGCCGACCGATTCCAGCAGCGTCTTGGCGCGCTGGCTGGCGTCTGGCACCGCGGCGCCGGCGAGCAGCACCGGCAGCATCACGTTCTCCAGCGCGGTGAACTCGGGCAACAGGTGATGGAACTGGTAGACGAAGCCGAGCGCGCGGTTGCGCAGCGCGCCGCGAGCGGCGTCGGACAAGGCGTTCATGCGTTGGCCGGCGACGAAGACCTCGCCCGCGGTCGGCGTATCGAGCCCGCCCAACAGGTGCAGCAGCGTACTCTTGCCGGCGCCGGACGCGCCCAGGATAGCGACGGTTTCGCCGCGCTCGACGGCCAGGTCCAGGCCGTCGAACACCGGCGTGACCAGCTTGCCTTCGGCGTAGGTCATGGCCAGGCCGGTGCAGCGGATCACCGCGTCGTCGACGGGCATGGCTTGCGGGTTACTCATAGCGCAGTGCCTCGGCCGGGGCCGTACGCGCGGCGCGCCAGGCGGGGTAGATGGTGGCCAGGAAGGCCATCGCCAGCGCCACCGCCGCGATCGCGACCACGTCGCTGCTCTGCAGGTCGGTGGGCAGGCCGGTGATGTAGTAGACATCCTCGGGCAGCAGTTGCACGCCGAGCACGTTCTCGATGGCCTTGAGGATGTGTTCCAGGTTGAGCGTCAGCACGATGCCGCCGATCACGCCCAGCACGGTGCCGATCACCCCGATCAGGGTGCCCTGGACCACGAACACCTGCATCACCCCGCGCGGGGTCAGGCCAAGGGTGCGCAGGATCGCGATGTCGGCCTGCTTGTCGGTGACCAGCATCACCTGCGAGGACACCAGGTTGAACGCGCCCATCGCGATGATCAGCGACAGCAGGATCGCCATGATGGTCTTTTCCATCTTCAGGGCGCGGAACATGTTGGCGTTGTCGCTGGTCCAGTCGCTGACGTTGTACGGCCCACCCAGGCGCAACGCCAGGTCGCGGGCAACATCCCAGGCCAGGTCCATGTCGTGCAGTTTCAGGCGCACGCCGGTGACGCCGTCGCCCATGCGCAGCACGCGCTGTATGTCGTGCAGGTTGACTACGGCCAGGCCCTTGTCGAATTCGTTGTAGCCGGCCTCGAAGATGCCGCTCACGGTGAAGCGCTTGAGCTGGGGCAGTGCGCCCATCGGAGTGCTGCGGAAGTCGGAGGTCATCATGACCACGCTGTCGCCGACGCCGACGCCCAGCCACATCGCGAGTTCCTTGCCGAGGACGATGTTGTAGCTGCCCGGGGTCAGCGACTCCAGGCTGCCCTGCTTCATGATCTTCTTGCTGGCCAGCACCGAGACCTTGCTTTCCTGGTCGGGCAGCACGCCGCGCACCAAGGCCGGCTGATTGCGCGCGCCGGACAGCAGAGTTTCTTTCTCGATGTAGGGCGCGGCGCCGGCCACGCGCTGGTCGGCGATGGCCACGTCGACGGCGCGCTGCCAGTCGGTGAGCGGTTCGCCGTAGGCGCTGACGGTGGCGTGCGCGGCCATCTGCAGCATGCGGTCGCGGATTTCGCGCTGGAAGCCGCTCATCACCGCCAGGGTGGTGATCAGCGCGGTCACGCCCAGGGCGATGCCCGCGATCGAAGCCAGCGAGATGAAGGAGATGAAGCCGTTGCGGCGCTTGGCGCGCAGGTAGCGCAGGCCGATGGCGACAGGAATGGGTTTGAACATATCCGGCTATGGTGCCATTGAACGCGAGTCGGGCGTAGGCGCTTGGACCGGCCAAGCCAGCCGCAGTTCACGACGACCGGCGGCGTCCAGGGTGTCGGGCCACCAGATCCGCTGCCGGCGGCGGCCATCGCGGTCGCGGTAGCGCAGCAGGGCCAACGGCCCGCGCCATTCCAGCGCCGCCTGGTCCAGGGCGACCCCGTCCAGATGCACCGCATCGGCCGTGACGACCATCCGCTGCGGTCTGCGGCGCAATTCCCGGCGTGCCAGCCAGGCGCCATAGGCCAGCGCAGCGGCCGCGAGGGGCACGGCCAGCGGCGGCGGCAGTTCGCTGGCGAGCGTCGCCCAGGCGGCGAGCGCGCCGATCAGGACCACAGCGGCGGCGAGCCGGCGCGAAGGGCGCCACTCAAGCCGGCATGGCGCGGATGCGTTGGATGAGCGTGTCGAGCTCGGCATCGGGACAGACCTCGTAACCCATGAACCAGCGCCAGAGCTTATCGTCCTCGCATTCCAGCAGGCGTAGGAAAACGCCGCGCTGGGTTTCGGAATCCTGCGCCCAGGCGCGGTCGAGGTAACGGCCGAACAGCTGGTCGAGTTCGCGCATGCCGCGGCGGCTGCGCCAACGCAGGCGGCGCAGCTCGGTGTCGTCAGCGTCGCTCATCGGCGTTCCCTTCGGCCGCGGCTTCCGGACCTCCGGCGTCGCTGCGATAGCCGCACATGCCCTCGTCCGGCTTGCGCTTGCAATAGTCGGCCAGCTGCGCGGCGATCTCGGCGTCGCGTTCGACCAGATCGCCGGTGCTGGCGTTCAAGGCGGTGATGACGGCCCGGCCCTTGAGCAGCTTGCCCATCAGCGGCAGGCCGGATTCGCTTTGGGCGTGATCCATGATGCGCTCGAGCTGGGCTGCGTTCGCGCCGGCCTTGAGGCAGGCATCGTAGCCCTCCGGCCCTTCCGCCATGCGCGCCACGCAGGAGAACTCTATCCGACCCTCGTCGCTCTTGGCGTAGGCGGCGCCGGCGCGCAACACCTCGATCGGGGTATCGGCCGCGAGCGAGCGTGCCAACGAATCGGCCATGACCTCGCGCGACATATCGCGCACGATGCGGCGCTTCATCGCAAGGTCGTCCGGGTTGCTCGCCACGTTGGCGTCGGCGGCGAAGCGATTGACGATGCCGTCCAGCAACTCGACGTAGCGCGCGGAGGCCACGTAGTCGCGCGCCACGGCGTAGCGCTGAGCGGAGGGCTCCGATGGCGCTTGCGCGTGCAGCGGAAGGGCCGGAGCCGCCGCAAGCAGCAACGCGGCCAGCGCCGGTGCGGAGCGACGGTGGGTGCGGAGGGGTTGATGTTCGATGCGGTCGACCAGGCTCATGCGCGCAGCAATCCGATGGAGAGGTAGCCCCACAGCGCCCACAGCACGCAGGCGCCGACGATGTAGACGAGAAAACGGTGCATGACCCGGTTGTAGCTGCAGTGGATCGCGCTGTGCAGTACGCGCAGCGCGACGAAGCTCCAGGCCAGCGCCAGCACTACGGCGTCGCCGAGTTGGGCCACGGCGGCCACGGTCAGCGCCAGGTAGAACAGCACCGGCAGTTCGAACAGGTTGCGGAAATTGTCGGCGGCCGCGCTCTGGGTGAGCTTGGCGCTGGCCTGCGCCGAGGTCGCCACGGCCTGCGGGTGGATGCGTTCGCGGCGCATCTGGCCGATGCGCACCACGTACAGGCGGATCCAGACCAGGCAGGTCAAGGCCGCCATGGCGGCGGCGGGTAGGAACAGGAGCTTGGGGTCCATCGCTCGCCTGTCGGTGTGTCGGGCCAGATGCGGATGGTAGCCGGATGCGCGGGGATGGGGCTGCGTGCGTCCTCGCTCTGCCCTCTCCCGCAAGCGGGAGAGGGAGTCGTCCGTCGTGAGCGGGAAACCCGCTGCTGCGAGAGAAGACCGCGGCTTAGACGCGGCGCGCCAGCATCAGCTTCTTGATCTCGCCGATCGCCTGCGCCGGGTTCAGGCCCTTCGGGCAGGTGCGCGCGCAGTTCATGATGGTGTGGCAGCGGTAGAGCTTGAACGGATCTTCGAGATCGTCCAGGCGCGCGCCGGTGTCTTCGTCGCGCGAGTCGACGATCCAGCGGTAGGCCTGCAGCAGGATCGCCGGGCCGAGGTAGCGGTCGCCGTTCCACCAGTAGCTCGGGCAGCTGGTCGAGCAGCAGGCGCACAGGATGCATTCGTACAAGCCATCGAGCTTCTTGCGGTCTTCCGGCGACTGCAGACGTTCGCGGTCGGACGGGGTCGCGCTCTGAGTGCGCAGCCAGGGCTTGATCGACGCGTACTGGGCGTAGAAGTGGGTCAGGTCCGGAACCAGGTCCTTGACCACGTCCATGTGCGGCAGCGGGTAGATCGGCACTTCGGCCTTGCCGCAGTCCGCGATCGCGCGGGTGCAGGCCAGGGTGTTGGTGCCGTCGATGTTCATCGCGCACGAACCGCAGATGCCTTCGCGGCAGGAGCGGCGGAAGGTCAGGGTCGGGTCGATCTCGTTTTTGATCTTGATCAGCGCGTCCAGAACCATCGGGCCGCATGCCGCCAGGTCCACCTCGTAGGTGTCCACGCGCGGGTTCATGCCGTCGTCGGGGTTCCAGCGGTAGACCTTGAAGGTGCGCGGCTGCTTGGCGCCCGGCGTCGCCCAATGGCGGCCCTTCTGGATCTGCGAGTTCTTCGGTAGGGCGAATTCGGCCATGCTGGCAATCTCTCGGCTAGCGTCGGTACTGGGGGCGGTTGCGATGCCGGCGCGCGCGGGTGCGCGCGCCGCGAAGGCCGATCAGTACTTACGCTCCTTGGGCGGGACGTAGGCGACGTCGTCGGTGAGCGTGTAGTTGTGCACCGGGCGGTAATCGATGCTGGTCTTGCCGCTCTCGTCGACATAGCACAGGGTGTGCTTCTGCCACTCGGCGTCGTTGCGCGTCGGGAAGTCCTCGCGGGCGTGGGCGCCGCGCGACTCGGTGCGGTTCTCGGCCGAGACGATGGTCGCCAGGGCCTGACCGAGCAGGTTCGACAACTCATAGGTCTCGATCAGGTCCGAGTTCCAGATCAGCGAGCGGTCGCTGACCTTGACGTCGGCGAACGAGGCGTGGATCTCGCGGATCTTGCGCACGCCGTCGCTGAGCGTCTCGCCGGTGCGGAACACCGCGGCGTCGGCTTGCATGGTGCGCTGCATGCGGTCGCGGATGACCGCGGTCGAGGTGCCGCCGTTGGCGTTGCGCAGCTTGTCCAGACGCGCCAGCGCTTCGTCGCAGGCGTCGCCGGCCAGTCGCGGCTGGGGCGCGTCCGGGGTGATGGTCTCGGCGCAGCGGTTGGCGACCGCGCGACCGAACACCACCAGGTCGAGCAGCGAGTTCGAGCCCAGGCGGTTGGCGCCGTGCACCGACACGCAGGCCGCTTCGCCGATCGCGT
>CAMLID010000082.1 GCA_946480055.1 uncultured Lysobacter sp.
GAGGACGAGCAGGCCTTCGCCCGCCTCAACGCCGAGAACCTGATGTTCTGCGAGGACGCCGCGCGCCGCGTCGCCGCCGCGCTCTCGGCCGATTCGCGTATCGACCGCTTCGAAGCCCAGGTCGCGCATTTCGAAAGCCTGCACGCCCATGACGCGGTCGCGCGAGTGACCGGGCAGGGCGGCCGCGACTGAGTCCGCGCGCCGGCCGCCCGTGGCCGGCGCAGCCCGCGGCCGGGCGCACCGGGCTGCCGATGGCGCGCCGGAACTGCAAACGCTTCCATCGTATTCGCGCGCTCCCGCCGGCCGTTCCGGCCGACCGAGCGGCATTTGAAGTGTGCGCGTCATCACGCCCGGTGGGCTATGCTCAAGTAGTACAGGGTGCCGGGACGGGTAATGGGGAAACCCTCGCGTCGTAGGTGGCAGGCCGTAGCGGTCTGGTTGGGCATGCTAGTGGCGGCCGCCGCGCCGGCGCAGTCGCTGGAACTGTCGCGCCTGGATGCCGACCCGCTGCCGGTGCAGGTGCTCGCCGGCGATTTCGACGAACGCTTCGCCGCCGTTTCCGATCTGTCCCTGCGCGAACGCAGCCGCGCCCCACGCTGGTGGCGCCTGACCGCGAAACGCGACTATGCCGCCGGCGCGCAACCGCAGTTGGTGCTGCGCTCGCCGCATCTGAACCGGGTCGAAGTCTGGCTGCCGGGCTCGCCGCTGCCGCTGCGGCGCGAACTGCTCGGCCACGACGCCGACCGCGACAACTCGACCCGCGCCCTGGTGGTGCCGCTGGACCACGGCCTGGCCGCCGGCGAATCGGTCTACCTGCGCGTGCAATCGCTGACGCCGCTGCCGATGACCGCGGCGATCGAGCCGCTGGCGACGGTCCACCGCAAGGACATGGCCCACGTCGCCTGGCGTACCGCGGTGCTGACCACGATGAGCGTGCTGGCGATCCTCGCGTTCGGCTTCTGGGCCGGGATCGGCGAGCGCAGCTACCTGATGCTGAGCCTGACCCTGCTGGCGCAGCTGCTGTACCTGGTCAGCTACGGCGGCGAGGCCCGGTCGATTCCCTGGCTGTCGATACTGGTCAGCGACGATCCGCGCGCCGGGCGCATGTTCGGCCTGATCGCGGTGCTCGCCAGCAACGCCTTCCTGGCCCATTACCTGAGCCTGCGCCAGACCCAGCCGCCGCTGATGCGGGTACTGACCGGCTGCAATGTCGCGATCGGCCTGCTGATGCTGGTGACCCTGGCCACGGTTGCGCCGCTGGTTGCGGTGGCGGCCAATCTGGTGCTGCTGACCGGGTTCGGGATCGTGCTGACGGCCGGCGCGATCGGCGCCTGGCGGCGCCAGCGCGAAGCCTATTTCCTGCTGCTGTCGTGGTCGCCGGTGTTCGTCCTGACCGCGCTGCGCTTCGCCGCCCTGCTGGGTTGGTGGGGCAATCCGGAATGGATGGACTATGCGTTCCCGGTCGGCTTCGCCCTGGGCGGCCTGGTGCTGATGATCGGCCTGTCCGACAAGCTCCAGCAGCTGCGCCGCGACCGCGACCAAGCCAGCCGCCAGGCCACTTACGACGCGCTGACCGGAGCGATGACGCGGCCGGCGATCGAGGCCCGGCTCAAGACCGCGGTCGAGTCCGCGCACAAGAGCCGGCGGCCGCTGTCGGTGGTGTTCTTCGACGTCGACCACTTCAAGCGCATCAACGACGAACACGGCCACCGCGTCGGCGACCAGACCCTGCGCATCATCTCGCTGCGCACCCGCAACCGCTTGCGCACCTACGATCTGTTCGGCCGCTACGGCGGCGACGAGATCCTGGTGGTGCTGCCCGATACCCAGTTGCGCGAAGCGCTCGGCGTGGCCGAAAACCTGCGCTCGTCGGTGAATTGCCGGCCCTTGTCGATCGACGGCAAGCTGCTCGCCGCCAGCCTCAGCGTGGGCGTGGCCGAACTGCTGCACGACGAGACCGCAGAGCATCTGCTCGAACGCGCCGACACTGCGCTGTACGCCAGCAAGTCGGCCGGCCGCGACTGCGTGACCGGCCACAACGCCACGCGCGTGCAGGAACTGGTGAGCTGAGCCGGCGCCGGCGGCGCCGGGCCTTAGGGGCGAATGGGCGGCTGCGTCGCGGCGCGCGCGGCGTCGCCGCGTTCCAGCATCAGCAGCGGGTCGATCCGCACGTCGAACCAGTTCATGCCCCAGTGCAGGTGCGGCCCGGTCGCGCGACCGGTCGCGCCGACCGCGCCCAGGACCTGGCCCTGGGCGATGCGGTCGCCGACCTTCACGTCGATACGCGACAGGTGCAGGAAGTTCGAGCTGACGCCGTGGCCGTGGTCGAGCAGCAGGGTGCCGCCGGTGAGGTACAGATCCGGCGCGGCGAAGGTGACCACGCCCGCGGCCGGTGCCAGCACCGGCGTGCCCGACGCGGCCGCGATGTCCATGCCCGAGTGCGCCGAACCGGGCTGGCCGTTGTACACGCGCTGGTTGCCGAAGCGGCCGCTGATGCGGCCCTGCACCGGCCAAGCGAAGGCCTGGGCGAAATCGGCACGTTCGTCGTCGCGATCGCGCGCGGCGGTGACCAGGGCCTGCTCGCGGCGGATGCGTTCGGCGATCTCCGGCGGTGGGTTCACGGTCTTGGGCGGCACGCCGTTGATCTGCTCGATCGGCCAGTCGCGCGGCGTCACCGCGATGCTCACGCGCTGGCTGCGGCCGTCAGCGCTCAGCACTTCGACCTCGACCGGGGCGCTCTGCTCGCGGCCGACGCCGAACGCCACCGAGCCGTAGGGCGTGACCCGCAGCGTGCGCGCGCCGTAGCGCACCGTGCTGCCGGCCGGCACCTTGCCGATCACCAGCGCGCCTTGCTGTACCGAAGCGGGGAACACCGCTCGCGAGTCGCCGGCGGGCGCTGCGGGCGCCTGGACCTGCGCGGGTTGTTGCGCTCCGGCGACCGGCAACGCGGCACAGGCCGCCAGCGCCAGCGTCGCCAGCGCGACCGCGGCCTGCCTCATCGCGCGAATGCCAGTCGCTGCCCGTTGGGCGCTCCGACCAGGCGCGTTCCGTCCCAGGCCAGCACGCCGTTGACCCAGGTCGAGGCGATCCGCGAATGGAACGTACGGCCTTCGAACGGCGACCAGCCGCACTTGGACAGCACGTCCTCGCGCCGCACCGTGAACGGCGTGTCGTCGATCAGGACCAGATCGGCGGCGTAGCCCTCGCGCAGGAAGCCGCGGTTCTCGACGTCGAACAGCTTGGCCGGCGCGTGCGCGAACTTGTCGACCACCTGGGCGGTGCTCAGGCGGCCTTCGTGAACCAGTTCCAGCGCGGCGTTGAGCGCGTACTGCACCAGCGGCAGGCCGCTGGGCGCGGAGGTGTAGGGACGCGCTTTTTCCTCCAGCGTGTGCGGCGCGTGGTCGGTGGCGAGCACATCGATTACGTCCTCGGCGACCGCGCGGATCAGGGCTTCCCGATCGCTGGCGTCTTTGATCGCCGGGTTGCACTTGATCAGGTGGCCGAGCGCGGCGTAATCGGCGCGGTCGAAACGCAGGAAGTGGATGCAGGTCTCGGCGGTGATGCGCTTGCCTTCGATCGGGCCGGGTTCGAACAGGGCCAGCTCGTCGGCGGTGCTGATGTGCAGCACGTGCAGGCGGGTGTTGTGCCTGCGCGCCAGCGAGATCGCCAGTTCGGTGGATTTCTTGCAGGCCTGGCGCGAGCGGATGTCCGGATGGCACTCGGCCGGGATGTCGTCGCCGTACTTGGCCTTGTAGCGGGCCAGTTCGGCGTCGATCATCGGCGTGTCTTCGCAATGGGTGATGATCGGCGTCGGCACGTCGCGGAAGATCGCGTCGAGGACGGCCGGATCGTCGACCAGCATGTTGCCGGTCGACGCGCCCATGAACACCTTCACGCCCGGCGCGGTGCGCGGGTCCAGGCGCTGGATCGCGGCCAGGTTGTCGTTGCTGGCGCCCAGGTAGAAGCCGTAGTTGCCCCAGGCGCGGCCGGCGGCGCGGCGGTACTTGTCCTCCAGCGCGTCGGCGTCCAGGGTCGGCGGGTTGGTGTTGGGCATGTCCATGAACGTGGTCAGCCCGCCGGCCACCGCCGCGGCCGACTCGGTGGCCATGTCGGCCTTGTACTCCAGGCCGGGCTCGCGGAAGTGGACCTGGTCGTCGATCATGCCCGGCAGCAGGCGGCGGCCGCCGGCATCGACCACGGTTTCGCCGTCGCGCGCGGACAGGCCGGCGCCGATCCGGGCGATGCGGCCGTTCTCGATGCGCAGGTCGCCGTCGTATTCGCGGCCTTCGTTGACCAGGCGGGCGTTGACGATCAGTGTCGATGACATGAGTGCTTTCCGGGTTCCAGGGGCGGCACCGGATCGTGGCCGCCGGGGTGCAGGGGATGGCAGCGCAGGATCCGCCGCAGGGCGAGCCAACTGCCTTTGAAGGCGCCGAAACGGGCGATCGCCTGCATCGCGTATTCCGAGCAGGTCGGATAGAAGCGGCAGCGCGGTCCCAGCAATGGACTGATCCAGCGCTTGTAACCGCGAAGCAGGACGATGAGGAGGCGGTCGATCACGTTTCCTTAATGCGGGCGACCGTCGTCGGATTGCGGTTGCCGCAGTAGTCGGGGCAGGGTATAACAGCGCGCTTTCCTCTCACAAGGCAAGCGCGCGGCAAGGCCGGGCGAACCGCAGTGACGGATTGCCTGACGAGGCGGAAAATGCCGGATATGGTGGATTTCGCTTGCGGCGGTCGCGCATTTGTGTATTTGATCGCCGAGCGGACCCCGCGGTCCGCGAAGCTTCCGGAACGGTCCGGGAGTTCCCTCAGGGAATAGAAGGACAAGCCGCTCGTGGCAGTGAAAAAACCTGCGAAGAAGGCCGCCAAAGCGGCCAAGAAGACCGCCAAGCCGGCCGTGAAGAAGGCCGCTTCGTCCAAGACTGCGGCCAGCAAAGCCGCGACCAAGAAGCCCGCGGCGAAGAAGCCCGCGGCCAAGGTCGCCGTCAAGAAGCCCGTCGCCAAGCCGTCCGCGGCCAAGAAGCCCGCAGCCAAGAAGGCCGCGCCGGTCAAAAAGCCGGCGCCGAAGCCCGCTGCCAAGAAATCGCCGGCCGTCGCCAAAAAGGCGGCGCCCGTGAAGAAGCCCGCGGCCAAGCCCGCCGCACCGGCGAAGAAGGCCGTCGCAGCCAGCAAGACCCCGGCCAAGAAACCCGTGGTGGCTCAGGCACCCGCGGCAAGGAAGCCAGAGCCCAAGCCCACCGTCGTCAAGAAACCCGCCGCGCGCCCGCCGACCAAGACCGCACCGGTGGCGGCGCCCGCGAGCAAGAACGAACCCGCAAAGAGCACAGTGACCCAACCAGTCCCCAGCAAATCCCCCGCCGCTGCAACCCCGACCGCCGCCAAGCCTGCCGCCCGTCCTTTGGGCAAGGTCGCCGTCGCCGTCGCAGCCAAGCCGCAGGCGCCCGCGCCCAAGGCCAAAGTCAAGGTCGTCCCGTACAAGAACGACGAGACCACCGGTCGTCCGATCGTGCCTCAGGGCTACCGCCCGGCCGTGGACGAGGAATACATGAGCCCGCTGCAGTTGGAGTACTTCCGCCAGCGTCTGTTGAACTGGCGCGGCGATCTGGTCGAGGAATCCAAGCAGACCATCGAGAACCTCAAGGACGAAGTCCGCGACGTCGGCGACGAAGCCGAGCGCGCGACCCGCGAAACCGAGAACTCGCTGGAACTGCGCACCCGCGACCGATACCGCAAGCTGATCAGCAAGATCGACAGCACGCTCAAGCGCGTCGATTCGGGCGACTACGGTTTCTGCGTCGATACCGGCGAAGAGATCGGCCTGGAGCGTCTGGAAGCCCGTCTCACCGCCGAGCGCACGATCGACGCGCAGGAGCGTTGGGAGCATCTGCAGAAGCAGATGGGCGACTAGTCCAGCTGGTTTGAGCAGCTCTTCGCGCAGTTCATCGCGCAATTCAAGGAAAGGCCCCGCGCGAGCGGGGCTTTTTCGTTGCGGGCGCTCTTGGCCGCTACTGCAAGTCGCGCAGGTTCAAGCGACGCAGTTTCGGCGCAAGTCTGGCCGTGGCCGCGACCACCGCCAGGGTCATGCAGCCGCCGAACACCACCGACGGCACCAGCCCCAGCAGCCGCGCCGCCACGCCCGATTCGAACGCGCCCAGCTCGTTCGACGAGCCGATGAAGATGCCGTTGATCGACGACACCCGCCCGCGCATCTCGTCGGGCGTCGACAGCTGCAGGATGGTCGAGCGCAGCACCACCGACACCCCGTCGCACATGCCCGACAGCAGCAGCATCGCCGCCGACAGCCAGAACAGGCGCGACAGCGCGAAGCCGATGATGCACAGCCCGAAGCCGGCGACCGCGTACAGCAGCAGGCGCCCCGCGTTCTTCTGCGGCGGATGCCTGGCCAGCCACAGCCCGACCAGCACCGCGCCGGCGGCCGGCGCCGCGCGCAGCACGCCCAGCGCCTCCGGGCCGTAATGCAGCACGTCGTGGATGAAGGCCGGCAGCAGCGCGACCGCGCCGCCGAACAGCACCGAGAACATGTCCAGCGCCTGCGCGCCGAGCACGACCTGGTTGTTGAACACGAAGCGCAGGCCTTCGGCGATGCTCTTGAACACCGGCGCCCGTTCGGCCGCCGGCGCCGGCTCGGTCACCTGCAGCGACACGATCGCGATCGCCGCGGCCAGGGCGAAACCGGCTGCGACCAGGTAGGCCGAGGTCATGCCGCCCCAGGCGATCAGCCCGCCGCCCAGGGCCGGGCCGACCACCAGCCCGGTCTGCATCACCACGCTGCCGACGCCGGCGCCGCGCGCGAACTGCTCGCGCTTGAGCACGCGCGCGAACAGCGACATGTAGACCGGCGACAGGAACGCGCGCACCACGCCGTTGATCGCGATCGCCGCGTAGATGGTCAGGGTGCCGATGCCGAACGCGCCCGCGGGCAGGCGGCCGCTGGCCACGCCGGCCAGCATCAGCGTGGTCAGCAGCAGGCCCAGGCAGGCGAACATGCCCAGCTTGCGCCGCGGCAGATGATCGACCGCGTAGCCGGCGAACAGGGCGAAGCAGAAATAGGGCACGACCTCGGTCAGGCCGATCAGGCCCAGCGCCAGGGTGTCGTTGGTGAGCTTGTAGATGTGCCAGCCGACCGTGACCGCGACGATCTGGTAGGACAGCATCGCCAGCAGGCGATACACCAGCAGGCCGACGAAACCGCGGTTATGCAGCAGCGACGGCTCGGGCGCGGTCGCCGCTTCGCTCACAGTCGGCGACGGGCCTGGTCGCGGATGAAGGCCAGCAGGGCGGCCAGGCCGTTGCTGCGGGTCGGCGAGAGGTGCTTGGCCAGGCCGATGTCGGCGATGTAGTCGGCCTGCGTGGCCTCGATCTCGACCGCACTGCGCCCGGAATACACCCGCAGCGCCAGATAGATCAGGCCGGACACGATCGCCGAGTCGCTGATCGCGTGGAAATCCAGGCGCTGGGCGTCGCCCTCGACCACGATCCAGACCAGCGACTGGCAGCCGTGCAGGCGGTGCTCCTCGGTCTTCCACTCCTCCGGCAGCGTCGGCAGCTTGCGGCCGAGGTCGATCAGGTACTGGTAGCGCTCGGACCAGTCGCCGAAGAACGCGAACTCCTCGCGGATCGCGGCCTGGGCCTGCGCGGCGGTGGGTTCGAGCGGGAAGGGACTGGTCGGAGCGGCGATGGCGTTCATTACAGGGAGATTTTACGCCTGGTGGTCCGCGTTGGGCGGGATCGGGCTGCGGCCGGGAGCTGGACGGATCGAACGGCCTCAGACGGCACACAGGCAGTGGGGGCTACTTCGCACTGCCATCCATGGCGCAGCTCGCTCGCGGCGGATCGCCCGGCCCGGCCATACCCGGCCGGGCGTTCGTCGGCGCAGTCGCTGCCCCAGGCACCGGCTAAGCGCGCTTCCTCACCCAGCGCACGCCCTGCGGCGTGTCCTCCAGCAGCACGCCTTCGCCGGCGAGCTGGTCGCGGATCGCATCGGAACGGGCGAAGTCGCGGTTCTTCTTGGCCACGCTGCGCTCGTCGATCAGTGCCTGGATACGGGCATCGTCGCTGCCGTCGGCGCCGCGTGCGAACCAGGCCGCCGGATCCTGCTGCAGCAGGCCCAGGGCCAGGCCGGCGCCGAGCAGTTCGCGCTTGCGCGCAGCACGCTCGTCGCCTTCGCTCTTGCGCGCCTCGGTCGCGATGCGTGCGATTTCGGCCAGCGCGTTGGGCGTGTTGAGGTCGTCGTCCAGCGCGGCCTCGATCGCCGCCGGAATCGCGATGCCGTCGACCGTCTCGATGTCGGCCAGGTCGCGCAGGGTTCCGTACAGACGGTCCAGGGTGCGCACGCTCTGCTCGATCAGCGCATCCGACCAGTCCAGCGGCTGGCGGTAATGCGCCGAGAGCAGGGCATAGCGCAGCGCTTCGGGCGGATGCACGCGCACCAGATCGTGGATCTTCTCGATATTGCCCAGCGACTTCGACATCTTGGCGCCGCCGAAGTTGAGCATGCCGTTGTGCAGCCAGTAACGCGCGAAGGTCTTGCCGCCGTGCGCGCATTCGCTCTGCGCGATCTCGTTCTCGTGGTGCGGGAACTGCAGGTCGGTGCCGCCGGCGTGGATGTCGATGGTCTCGCCCAGGTGCGCGGCGGCCATCGCCGAGCATTCGATGTGCCAGCCCGGGCGGCCGCGGCCCCACGGCGAGTCCCAGCCGGGCAGGTCGTCGGTGGACGGCTTCCACAGCACGAAATCGCCCGGATCGCGCTTGTAGGGCGCCACCTCGACGCGCGCGCCGGCCAGCATTTCCTCCGGATCGCGGCGCGAGAGCTTGCCGTAGCGGTCGAAGCTGCCGATCGCGAACAGGGCGTGGCCTTCGGCCGCATAGGCGTGGCCGTTGGCGATCAGGCGCTCGATCATGGCCACGATTTCGCCGATATGCGCGGTCGCGGCCGGTTCCAGGTCCGGCGCACGCACGCCCAGGGCGGCCATGTCTTCGCGGTAAGCGGCGGCGTAGCGGTCGGTGATGGCCGAGATCGGCACCCGCTGTTCGGCCGCCGCGGTATTGATCTTGTCGTCCACGTCGGTGATGTTGCGGGCGTAGACTAGGCCGCCGTGGCGGCGCCGCAGCAGGTCGGCGAGCACGCCGAACACCACCGGGCCGCGCGCATTGCCGATATGGACGTAGTTGTAGACGGTGGGCCCGCACACGTACATGGTCGGGCGGGCGGGATCGATCGGTACGAACGGCTCGACCCGTCGCGTCAGGCTATTGAAGAGGTGCAGGCTCATGGGGGCACGCTATGGTTCGGGCCATTCTAGCGGCAGGCCGCGCGCGTGCGCAGCCGCTGGCCCGTGGCGCGCGCAAGGCTGCGCCTGGAGGCGGGCCGGTCGGGCCAGCGGAATGAGAATCGATGCAGCCGGGCAGGGCTGAAGGGTTCAGGGGCTGGAGGGTTGATTCAGGTCGTGGCTACACTCGGGTCCTTACACTTTGTTCACGGAACCGATGCGAGCGCGATGAACCGTTCTTACCTGGCAGTCTCACTGTTGCTGACTGGCGCCCTGGCGGCCTCTTGGGCCGGCGCCGTGTCCGCGCAGAGCACGACGGTGATCCAGGCCGAGAACGTGCGTTACGAGTACGCCCAGGTGCTGCGCGTGACCCCGGTCTACCAGACCCTCAACGCGACCCGTTTCGAACAGCGCTGCGACCAGACCCCGAAGCCGGCCGCCGAGGACTCGCGCCTGTCGCGCATGGTCGGCGCGGTCAAGGACGTGTTGACCCGCGACCGCCACGAGCGCGAACGCCAGGCCGCCGCGGCCACGAATTGCCGCTCGGTGCCGGTCGAACTCGAGTTCCGGCAGCCGATCGCCTACGACGTGGATTACGTCTACAAGGGTTCCAAGTACCGCTCGCGGTTGCCCGAGGACCCCGGCAACCGGCTGCGGATTCGCATCGCCGTGACCCCGGTGGTGGCCCCGGTCAGCTCGCGCTGATGCCGATCCGGCATAAGTCTCGCTCCCTCTCGACTTGCGCCGGCCAGGGCCGCATGCGAGCATTCGCCCCCTAATGACCCACCTGCGCGCCGACGCCGACGTCCTCACCTCCGCCTACATGGCGGCGGGCATGACCTCGCGCGCGCGCCGACCGTTGCCCTGCCAATCCGCTGGGTGACGGTGCTCGCCGTCGTTCGTGTAACAAGCTACACACACGATAAAGCCCAGCCTTAGCGCTGGGCTTTTTTGCTTTCTGCGTCCGCAAACCCCGCACCGGCTTCCGGCCTCCCTCCACGCACTCCATCGATCCCGACCGACACCCGCCCATGATCAAGCACTTCCTCAACACCCAGGACTGGTCGCGCGCCGACCTCGACGCGCTGCTGGCGCAGGCCGCCGCGTTCAAGCGCAGCAAGCTCGGCGACCAGCTCCGCGGCAAGTCGATCGCGCTGGTGTTCTTCAACCCGTCGATGCGCACCCGCACCAGCTTCGAGCTGGGCGCGTTCCAGCTCGGCGGCCACGCCGTGGTCCTGCAGCCCGGCAAGGACGCCTGGCCGATCGAGTTCGAACTGGGCACCGTCATGGACGGCGACACCGAGGAACACATCGCCGAAGTCGCCAAGGTGCTGGGCCGCTACGTCGACCTGATCGGCGTGCGCGCGTTCCCGAAGTTCGTCGACTGGGCCAACGACCGCCAGGACAAGGTGCTGGCCAGCTTCGCCAAGTACTCGCCGGTGCCGGTCATCAACATGGAGACCATCACCCATCCCTGCCAGGAGCTCGCCCACGCGCTGGCCCTGCAGGAGCACTTCGGCACCTCCGACCTGCGCGGCAAGAAGTACGTGCTGACCTGGACCTATCACCCCAAGCCGCTCAACACCGCGGTCGCCAACTCGGCCCTGACCATCGCCACGCGCATGGGCATGGACGTGACCCTGCTGTGCCCGACCCCGGAGTACGTGCTCGACGAGCGCTACATGGGCTGGGCCGAGCAGAACGTCGCCGAAAGCGGCGGCTCGCTCAAGGTCAGCCACGACATCGAAAGCGCCTACGTCGGCGCCGACGTGGTCTACGCCAAGAGCTGGGGCGCGCTGCCGTACTTCGGCAACTGGGGCCCGGAAAAACCCATTCGCGACCAGTACCAGCACTTCATCGTCGACGAAGCCAAGATGGCGCTGACCAACAATGGCGTCTTCAGCCACTGCCTGCCGCTGCGCCGCAACGTCAAGGCCACCGACGCCGTGATGGACTCGCCGCAGTGCATCGCCATCGACGAGGCCGAGAACCGTCTGCATGTGCAGAAGGCGATCATGGCCGCGCTGATCGGGCAGTAACGCTTTCGACTCCCTCTCCCGCTTGCGGGAGAGGGCTGGGGTGAGGGTCGCCACCTCGCTCCGAACCTCCACCGCATCCGCTTGCCCCCACCCCAACCCTCCCCCCGCAAACGGGGGAGGGGGCAAAGACAAGAGAGAAAGAAATGAGCAAAGACATCGTCCTCGCCTTCTCCGGCGGCCTCGACACCAGCTTCTGCGTGCCCTACCTGCAGGAGCGCGGCTGGGCCGTGCACACCGTGTTCGCCGACACCGGCGGCGTCGATGCCGAAGAGCGCGCCTTCATCGAGCAGCGCGCGGCCGAACTTGGCGTGACCAGCCACGTCACCGTCGACGGCGGCCCGGCGATCTGGTCGGGCTTCGTCAAGCCGTTCGTTTGGGCCGGCGAGGGCTATCAGGGCCAGTACCCGCTGCTGGTCTCCGACCGCTACCTGATCGTCGAAGCCGCGCTCGCGCGCGCCGCCGAGCTGGGCACCAAGGCGATCGCGCACGGCTGTACCGGCATGGGCAACGACCAGGTGCGTTTCGACCTGGCCGTGAAGGCGCTGGGCGACTACGAGATCGTCGCGCCGATCCGCGAAATCCAGAAAGAACACACCGAAGTTCGCGCCTACGAACAGAAGTACCTGGAAGAGCGCGGCTTCGGCGTGCGCGCCAAGCAGAAGGCCTACACCATCAACGAGAACCTGCTCGGCCTGACCATGTCCGGCGGCGAAATCGACCGCTGGCAGGCGCCGGGCGAGGGCGCGCGCGGCTGGTGCAAGCCGCGTGCGGAATGGCCGGCCGAGGCGCTGAAGGTCACGATCCGCTTCGAGAACGGCGAAGCGGTGGCGCTGGACGGCGAGAAGATCGCCGGCCACCAACTGCTGGCCAAGCTCAACGGTCTGTTCGCCGAGTACGGCGTGGGTCGCGGCCTGTACACCGGCGACACCACCATCGGCCTCAAGGGCCGCATCATCTTCGAGGCGCCGGGCCTGATCGCGCTGCTGACCGCGCATCGCGCGCTCGAGGAAGCCGTGCTGACCAAGCACCAGAACCGCTTCAAGCCGGACGTGGCGCGCAAGTGGGTCGAGCTGGTCTACGAAGGTTTCTTCCACGATCCGCTCAAGACCGATCTGGAAGCCTTCCTGGCCAGCTCGCAGTCCACCGTCAACGGCGAAGTGGTGCTGGAGACCAACGGCGGCATCGTCAATGCGGTCGCGATCAGCTCGCCGCACATCCTCAACGCCAAGGGCGCGACCTACGCCCAGGCCGCGGACTGGGGTGTGGCCGAGGCCGAGGGCTTCATCAAGCTGTTCGGTATGAGCAGCACGCTGTGGGCCGAGATCAACCGCAAGAATTGATCCCGCCCGCGTATCGATCCGCTCTCCCGCAAGCGGGAGAGCGGATCAAGAGCCGCAAGTGAAGCGGCAAGCCGAACCTCGCCACCGAACCATCGCCCAGACACGACGAGCCACGAACTCCATGCTCCCCGAAGTACTGAAGCACCTCGAAGCCCTGGTGTCCTACGACACCCGCAACCCGCCGCGCCTGATCGGCACCGGCGGCATCTTCGACTATCTGCGCAGCCAGCTGACCGGCTTCCGCATCGAGATCGTCGACCACGGCGAAGGCGCGGTGTCGATGCTGGCCGTGCGCGGAAACCCGCGCCGGCTGTTCAACGTCCACCTCGATACCGTGCCGTCCTCGGACGCGTGGAGCGCCGACCCGCACACCCTGCGCGTCAACGGCGATCGCGCGATCGGCCTGGGCGCCTGCGACATCAAGGGCGCAGCCGCCGGCCTGTTGGCCGCGGCTGCGGTCACCTCGGGCGACGCCGCATTCCTGTTCAGCACCGACGAGGAAGCTAACGACCCGCGCTGCATCGCCGGTTTCCTCGGCGGCCAGCACGGTTTCAACGAAGCCATCGTCGCCGAGCCGACGATGTGCGAAGCGGTGCTCGCGCATCGCGGCATCAGTTCGGTGCTGCTGAAGTTCCGCGGCGTCGCCGGACATGCCTCGGGCGCCAATGCGATGCAGGCCAGCGCGCTGCACCAGACCATGCGCTGGGGCGGCAAGGCGCTGGACTACGTCGAGTCGCAATCGCACCAGCGCTTCGGCGGGCTCACCGGCCTGCGCTTCAACATCGGCCGGGTCGAGGGCGGCATCAAGGCCAACATGATCGCGCCCAGCGCCGAGCTGCGTTTCGGCTTCCGTCCGTTGCCTTCGCAGTCGATCGACGGCCTGCACGAAACCTTCGGCACCCTGATCGACGCCGGCGCGATCGAGCGCTACCAGGAAACCTTCCGCGGCCCCTCGCTGCCCGCCGGCGACGTCGCGACCGCCGAGCAGCGCCGCCTGGAAGCGCGCGACCTGGCCGATGCGCTGGATCTGCCGATCGGCAACGCGGTCGATTTCTGGACCGAGGCCTCGCTGTTCTCGGCCGCCGGCCTGACCGCGATCGTGTGCGGCCCCGGCGACATCGCCCAGGCCCACACCGCCGACGAATGGGTCGCCCTGGAACAATTGGAGCGCTACGCACTGAGCGTCGCCCGGATCATGGGAGGCAACGCCTGATGGCCGTCTCGATGGATAACCACCTGCAGACCCGCCAGACCATCGTGCGCCTGCTGTCCAGCATGGCCAGCGCGAAGGAGATCTCGCAGTACCTCAAGCGTTTTTCCCAGCTCGACTCCAAGCGCTTCGCCGTGGTCAAGGTCGGCGGCGCGGTGCTGCGCGACGATCTGGAAGCGCTGACCTCGTCGTTGGCCTTTCTGCAGGACGTGGGCCTGACCCCGATCGTGATCCACGGTGCCGGTCCGCAGTTGGATGAAGAGCTGTCCGCCGCCGGCATCGTCAAGCAGACCGTCAACGGCCTGCGCGTGACCTCGCCCGAAGCGCTGGCGATCGTGCGCCGCGTGTTCCA
>CAMLID010000083.1 GCA_946480055.1 uncultured Lysobacter sp.
GACATCTTTTCTTCTTCCATGCGCTTGATGACCACGCGGTCGTAGAGCGGCTTGATATTCATTGGCAACCTCTAAGTGGTTGAATGGGTGGGGAAAGATCGCGAATTTTAGCAGTCGCCCAGGCAGAGTGCCAATGCCCGGGGCAAAAAACGCCCGGCGAACCGGGATAGCCACGAGATGGGGCGGTGGCGGGGCTTTTCAAGCGCTGGGGCGATATGGCCGCCAGACGGTCCTGCTCGATGGGTCCGGGGGCCGGGGCATCGCGGTGCAGGGAGAGGCGGGGATGGGGCATCTGCTCCGACCGCTGGCGACCCATCCGTGTAGGAGCGGCGTGAGCCGCGACCGCGTCGCGTCCGAAGGGACGCGGTCGCGACTCACGTCGCTCCTACCCCGAAGCAGGCGGCGTCTTGGGCGAATGAGGGGGGCTGGGACAAGGACACGTCGAGTGTTCCGCCCGCCGGCGCCCCATCCATGTAGGAGCGGCGCGAGCCGCGGCCGCGTCGCGTCCGAAGGGGCGCGGTCGCGACTCGCGTCGCTCCTACAGGAGGGATGCACGAATCATTCGACCCGCGCTGTGCGACGGTTGCGTCGCGAACGATGCATGCGTTGCGTTTGCATCGCCCAAAAGAAAGAGCGCGTCCCGTGGAACGCGCTCTTTGGTGCGGAGACGGCCGTCCTCAGCATGGCGCGATCCTGCGCCTCTTCCCCCGAACCGACCTCGTGTCGTGTGCCCACATCCGTGTCGGCGTGGATGGATCTTGTTCACTCCACGTCTCAATTTCTAGGTGCCCGGTCGCAAAATCTGCCGACTCCTGGTGGCGCCGTAAAAGGGCGAATGCCGTCACCATTGACTTACAACCACCTATCAGGCTCAACTTGCTACCGAAAGCGTACAAGGTCTCCTCTCTATTGGTCGCCTAGTGACTTCTGGTAGCAAATGGCTATTTTGTAGGCAAAAACCCCCGAAAAGGAGCTTCACACATGACGCCACAGCAAAGGATACGACTGGCGCGACGCCATGCCGGCATGTCGCAGGCGGCACTGGGTTCGGCGGTCGGCGTGCAACGCAGCGCGGTCGGCCACTGGGAAAGTGCGCAGGGCAAGTTTCCCAGCGTCGCGCATTTGCGCGAGGTCGCGCTGATCACCGGCGTGCAGTTCGAATGGCTGGCGACCGGGCGCGGCAAGATGAATCTGTCGGCCGACACCGAGATGGATTCGGTAGCCGCGGCCGAGGCCTTGCTGATCGAGGACCCGTTGGAGCTGCGCCTGATCGTGGCCTTCCGCGACACGCCGACCAAGTCCAAGGCGCCGCTGGTGGAAATCGCCGAGCAACTGGCGGAACTGCGCACGGGGCGGCCGCGCGTCAGCCTGACCAAGGGCACCCGCGTGGTGCTGTGAACCCGGTCGCCTGCTGCGCTGCGGCAGGCGATGTCACAAAGGCCGACTAGACTGCGGCGACCACCTGGGGAAAGGGAGTCGCCCGATGCCGTTGTCCTTACGTCGTTCCTGCACGAGCTTGTCCTGCCTGAGCCTGCTGCTCGCCGCCGCGCTGCCCACCGCCGCACCGGCCGCCGTCTTCATCAACGAATTCCATTACGACGACGCCACCTCCAGCGGCGACGTCGGCGAGAAGATCGAGGTCGTCGCCACCGCCGGCGAAACCCTCAGCAACTACCGCATCTACCTCTACAACGGCGCCACGCCGTCGGCCGCCACCAGCTACGACAACGACCTGCTGCCCGCCGGCAGCGTGGTCGCCTGCGGCGGCAGCGTGCGCATCGCGGTGCTCAGCTACCCGACCAACGGCATCCAGAACGGCAGCAACGACGGCTTCGCCCTGGTCGACGGCAGCGGCAACGTGGTCCAGTTCCTCAGCTACGAGGGCGCGATCACCGCCTCCAGCGGCCCGGCCGCGGGCCTGACCAGCAGCAACCTGCCGGTATCGGAAAGCGGTTCGACCGCCGCCGGCACTTCGCTGCGCCTGTCCGGCAGCGGCAGCACCTACGCGAACTTCGCCTGGCAGGCCTCGGCCGCGCAGAGCTTCGGCGCCTGCAACGCCGGCCAGACCTTCTCGACGCCGAACCCGGCGCCGACCGTGACCTCGACCACTCCGGCCGACGGCAGCAACAGCTTCCCGGCCGCCGGCGACCTCGCCGTGAGCTTCAGCGAAGCGGTGACCCTGGGCAGCGGCGCCCTGACCCTGCAGTGCGCGCAGTCCGGCACGGTCGCGCTGACCTACCCGTCCAGCGGCACCAGCTTCACCGCCTCCACCGGCACCGCGCTGTTCGCCGGCGAGAGCTGCACCTACACCGTGGTCGCATCGCAGGTCACCGACAGCGGCGGCGCGCATCCGGCCCAGAACACCGTGGTCGGCTTCACCGTGGCCAGCGGCGGCGGCGGCGGCGGTTACTACGCCCACGTCAACACCAGCAGCGCCAGCCAGTTGCGTTGCTCGCTGCACGAAACCATCAAGGGCCACACGGTCTACCCGTACAGCGGCGGCACCACCAACACCTGGAGCATCCTCGAGATCGCCGACGAGGACCCCAACAACTCCGGCCGCATCCTCGACGCCTACCGCAACCGCAGCTACCTCAAGGTCACCGACCGCGCGGGCAGCGGCAGCGGTCTGAAGTACAACCGCGAGCACACCTGGCCGAACTCGCTGGGCTTCGGCAGCGCCACCGGCAACCTCGGCCTGCCGTACGCGCCCTACACCGACACCCACATGCTGTACCTGACCGACGCGACCTGGAACGCCGACCGCGGTAACAAGCCGTACGCGGACTGCACCCTGGCCAGCGGCTGCGGCGAGCGCATCACCGAGGCCAATGCCGGCTACGGCGGCGGCAGCGGCGTGTACCCGGGCAACTCCAACTGGGTCAAGACGCCGGACGGCAACGCCGGCTCGTTCCAGGTCTGGGGCCACATGAAGGGCAATATGGCCCGCGCGGTGCTGTACATGGCGATCCGCTACGAAGGCGGCACCCATCCGGTCACCGGCCAGAGCGAGCCGGACCTGGAGCTGACCGACGACCGCAGCAAGATCGTGATCACATCGTCCTCGCCGGCCTACATGGGCCTGCTGAGCACGCTGCTGGCCTGGCACACGCAGGACCCGCCGGACGCCGCAGAGCAGGCCCGCAACGAAGTGATCTTCAGCTTCCAGGGCAACCGCAATCCCTTCATCGATCATCCCGAATGGGCCAGCGCCTCGCTGTTCACCTCGGCCAAGCCGGCGAGCTGCCAGCTGATTCCGTAATCGGCGATTGAGCTGTCGCTACGACGAACGCCCGCGCAATGCGGGCGTTCGTTTTTAAGGAAGCCGGTTTTTGAGTAGGAGCGGCGCGAGCCGTAACCACGAACCTTCGGCCGCTACGCGGTCGCGGCTCGCGCCGCTCCTACAGCGCGAACGCGCCGCTCTTGCGCGACAGATAGAGCGCGATGCGGAATGCTACGCACGATCGGTAGCGGGCTCTCTGTGGGAGCGGCGTAAGCCGCGATAGCGACACTCCGGATACGACGCAGATCGCGGCTTACGCCGCTCCCACACGGGAGGACCCTCCGTAGGGCGAGGCCCTCGCACCGTCCAAACTCCACCCGCAAGATGCAAACCCATCGCGCTGGCTTTGGGGTAGGAGCGGCGTAAGCCGCGACCTCGACACTTCGGCCGTTGCGCGGTCGCAGCTCGCGCCGCTCCTACAGGGCGAACTCGTCGCTCTTACGCGACATGCAGAGCACTACGCGGAATGCTATGCGCGATCGGCAGCGGGCTTTCTGTGGGAGCGGCGTGAGCCGCGATAGCGACACTCCGGATACGGTGCAGATCGCGGCTTACGCCGCTCCTACACGGGAGGACCCTCCGTAGGGCGAGGCCCTCGCACCGTCCAAACTCCACCCGCAAGATGCAAACCCATCGCGCTGGCTTTGGGGTAGGAGCGGCGTAAGCCGCGACCTCGACGCTTCGGCCGTTGCGCGGTCGCGGCTCGCGCCGCACCTACAGCGCGAGCTCGCCGCTCTTGCGCTACAAGTAGAGCGCGACGCGCAATGCAGGTGCGATTCCGCTGTACTGCACAAGCGCCAGCCGCCTCAGGGCATAGCCGCATTCGCAGCCGGATCGGTGCGCTGCCAACGCGACGGCAAGCCGTGCTTCGCGCAGGTGCCGCAGTCCCAGGCCTCGTTCGCACGCGCGCGGAATTCGAGCTTCGCCGCGGCCGGGTCCTCGCAGGCGCTGTCCGACGACGACGACTCCGGCAGCAGCAGATCGAAACCGTCGTCGCGCGCGCAGTAGTAACCGACGAAGTCGAAGTCCGGCCGTCGCTTGTCCGCGACCATACCCAGGTCGATGATCGCTGCGTCCTCGTCCAGCAGCAGCATCGGCGCGAACGCGCGCGACAACTTGCCCGACGCGACCCCTGCGCGCACCTGCTCGGCACTGGCGTAGTCGGCCGCTACGTAGCGACCGGCGTACGGCATCGTGTCGCTGGCGTACGGCGCCGGATCCGCGCGCAGTTTCCGCGACACGGCCTCGTGCAGGCGCGCGCGGCGTTGCGGGTCGAGCGCGGACACCAAGGGCAGCTCGCGGTCCTTGCGCATCGGCCGCAGACGTCCCCAGCTGTCCAGGGCTTGCAGGTTGTCGTATTCGAAAGGCACGATCACCCGCCCCTGCAGATCGAGCACGCCGTCTCGGCCGTTGCGCCTGGCCACGACGACAGCGAATTCTTCCCAGGGCAGGCCGAGCTTCTCCCAGCGGAAGTCGTACTCGACGTCCAGGTACTCGTAGTCGCCGGCGAACTTCGGCTTGCCGGTGCGCAGGTCGACGATCACGTTGCGGTCGCGTTGCGGGCCGTCGCCGTCGCGATCGGAATCGCTGAGCATCAGGTACGGCAGCGGCAGGTCGGGGCTGGGCGCGTCGTACGTCGGCGCCAGCCGCCAACCGCCCTGGCGATCGACCAGACCGGCTTTGGCGCCTTGCTGCACCAGATACAGGCCGAGCTCGGGATAGCGGCTGAAGACCCGGGTATAGCGCGGCGGCAGTATTTCGCTGCCGTCGGCGGCCAGCACGCCGTAAAGCCGCTCGCGATCCTCGCCGTCGATACCGACCACGTACTCGTCCGCCTTCGCCGCCGGCGTGTCCGCGTTCACGCCAAAGGCGTTGGCGAGCAGGTCGATCGAGTCGTAGCGCGCCGGTACGCGCCATTGCCCGTCGCGATCGACCAGACCCCTGATGCAGTCGCCGTCCTCGTCCTTCGCGCGCGCGACGTTGAACAGGCCGCCGACGCGGTACACATAGTCGCAGTCGAAGGTCGCGAGCGTGCGGCCCTGCTCGTCGGTCAGGAACCGGCGCGGCACTATCGCTATGCCGACCGCGACCGGCTCGTCGGCCGCGACCTTCGTCGCCGGCTCGGGCGCCTCGGTGATCACCCAGCGCGACAGGTCGGGATGGAAGGTCGCGTTGGAGAACGTGCGTCCGCCGAAGATCGGCCGGCCGGCGCCGTCGACGCCGCGACACACCGAGTCCTGGCTCTCGCACACGGCGAAATAGCCCGTGGCCTTGCTGGCGTTGTCGTTGAGCGAGGACACCGTGCGTTCGCTCAGCGGCACCACGTAGCGGCCGCTGCGATCCATCAGGCCCTGCTGGCCGGCATCGTTGACCAGCACCGCGCCCGGCGCATCGCTGACGCCGTCCAGGGTCGGCTTGACCACGATTTGGCCGCGCGCGTCGGCCAAACCCCAGCGCCGCGCCTGTTCGAACGAGAACAGGCCGGTGCCCGGCAGGTAACGGAAATCCTTGTAGACCGGCGCCATCAGCTCGCGGCCGCGGCCGTCGATCAGGCCGCCGTCGCCGCCCAGCACCGGGTGGCCGCCGACGCCGACGATCAAGGCGTCCAGTGCCGGGTCGACCGCTTCGAGGTTGTCGTAGGGTCCGGCGATGCGGGCGCCGAGCGCGTCGTACAGCCAGTAGGCGCCATCGCGTTGGGCCAGGAAGCCGCCATTGCGCAGTGCGGTGAGCAAACCGGCCGGCGCCAGCACCACGCGGCCCTGGGCATCGCGCAGACCGTCGCCGCGCCAGCGCGTCAATTCGTTCTTGACCGTGTAGATCTGCAGCGGCTCCTGCGCCGCTGCGGCGGACACCGCCAGCGACAACAGCGCGGCTAACACTAGGGGACGAATGCGCATCAGGGGGTTCCGATCGGGCAGGAAGGAACGAAGCCGTCGCGATGGGCGAGCCAATGCGTGCGTGCGGCCAGCAGCAAGGGCGCGCCGCCGACCTCCGGCAGGCGTTCGGGGTCTATTTCGAACAAGGACGCCAGCGCCTGCGGCGTGCCGCTGTTGCAGCGCGCGGCCGCTGCGGTGCACAGCATCGCCGCAGGAGCCGGCAAATGCGGCCCGAGCCAGTACGTCCAGCCCTCGCCCCATTGCCCCTGCTGCGACAGCGATTGCAGGGTCTCGAACACCGGCGTAGAAATGCGCAACAGCAGGCGCTCGCTGTCGGGCGCGTAGTAGGACTTGGTCACCGGCACGGTCAGGCCGTTGCGGCAATCGATCTTGTAGTCGATGCGCACGTCCGCATCCTCGGGCACTTGCGGCGGACGCCGCTGGTCGTAGCCGATGCGCTGCGTGGCCTCGACGACGCCGGCGCCGTGGCGCAGGCCCGCCATGTCCCAGGCGTCGGTTTCGCTGCCGACCGAAGCCCAGCGCTCGCCCTTGAACGCGACTGCGGGCTTGCCGGCGGGCGCTTGCGAGGGCACCGAGTAACGCGCCAGTTCCGCGTCGTACTGGGCGCGCAGGCGCACGAACAGGCCGTCGCCGTCGGGCGGCGGTGCGTCGCCGATCGCCTGGTAGTCGTAGGCGTAGCGGCCTTCGTTCTCGAGCATCGCCGAACGCACGTCGCCGCCGATCGTGGGATCGCGGCCGGCGGCGCAGGCCATCCAGATTTCGCTGTGGCTGGGCCAGCGATGTCCGGCGACGTCGGACCGGGTCAGCGCGATCTGCTGCAACTGGTCGTCGCGGCTGGTTTCGCGGCGCGCGACCGGGTGGCTGTCTTTATCGAGCAGGGACAGTGCGGTATCGACGTACAGCCCGGTCTCGCAATCGATCAGGCGTTCGAGGTATTCGTACCAGCCGCGCTCGTTCTGCTCGACGGTCCAGCCGGCGGCGGAGGTGCGCGGGTAGCGGCTGGCCGATTCCAGCAAGCCATCCGGGCGCTGCTTCAGTGCCGCCAGATGGATCGCATGCGCCTGACTTACCTCGCCGCCCATGAAGGGCAGCCACTGCGGCCGCTCCGCCGCGGATGCGGTGCCTGCGAGCAGGCAAAGCGAAAACCACCATCGTCCCTGAAGCAATGCCATGCGGAGTCCTGTGCTGCGGCGAACATCGAAGCGCAAGGATAACGCGGCGGGAGGGTCCGGCGATGCGGGCGGCGCTTGGCTTTGGGCAAGAGCGACGTGGGTCGTCACCGCGACGCTTCGGATACGACGTCATCGCGGCTCACGCCGCTCCCACAAGTAAAGGTTCGCTGGCTGAGCGCAGCATCGACCCTATCGCATTGCCAGCTCTTGGTAGGAGCGACGCGAGTCGCGACTGCGCTGCTTCGGATACGACGCGGTCGCGGCTTGCGCCGCTCCTACAGGGATGGGTCGTCGGGCTCGTGAAATGTGCGAACCGTTGGGACATAGTCCGATCCTTGAGACGACGCTACACGATGCTTCCTGTGGGAGCGGCGTGAGCCGCGATTGCGCTACTTCGGACGCGACGCCATCGCGACTCACGCCGCTCCCACAGGGGCAGGTCGCTGTGAAGTTGCAGCCCGCGCAGCCTGCGTTGTCGTCGCGCCCAAATCCGAATCATTCGAACACGATCACCGGCTTGCCCCACGCGCGCTGCTGCGCCACCGAAGCGATCGCCGCGGGTGCGTCGTCGAAACCAAACACCTCGCCGACCACCGGTTCGATGCGATGGCGTTCCAGCGCGGCCAGGAATTCGGCGAAGTCGCGTGCGCTGCCGACGCTGACGCCGTGGATGTTGAGCTGGCGCGACATGATCGGGCCGATCAGGTTGCCGGCGACCTCGAAGCCGCCGAGGAAACCGACGATCGCGATACGCGCGTTGTCCGCCGCCGCGCCGAGCAGTTCGATCAGCGCCGGTCCGCCGACCACGTCGACGATGCCGTCGACGCCGCGGCCATCGCTGAGCTCGCGCACCGCCGCGGCCAGGTCGGGGCGCTGGCGATAGTCGATCACCGCGCTCGCACCCAGCACGCGCAGGCGCTCGGCCTTGGCCGGATCGGCGCTGGTCGCGATCACTTGCACGCCTTCGGCCACCGCCAGCTGCAGGGCCATCAGCGAGACGCTGCCGCTGCCCTGCACCAGCAGGCGCGCGCCGGGCGCCAGCCCGAGCTTGCGCAGCGCCGCCCATGCGGTCAGGCCCGACACCGGCAGGGTCGCGGCCTGTGCCGCGCTCAGGTAGGCCGGCGCCGGCAGCACCGCCGCGGCCGGCAGCAGGATCGAACGCGCGAGCCAGCCGTCGCGCGGGCCGCCGAGCTTGCTGGCGTGGTTGGCGGAGCGGAAGCCGCCGTCCAGCCAGGCGGTGGTGTAGTGGCCGAGTACACGCTGGCCGATGCTCAGGCCGCTCACGCCCTCGCCCAGGGCCTCGATCCGGCCGACGCCGTCGGACAGCGGCACGAACGGGCGCGGCAGATCGGCCTGGTAGAGCCCGGTGGCCAGGGCGTAGTCGCGGTAGTTGATCGAGGCGGCTTCGGTGCGGATCCGCACCTCGCCGGGGCCGGGCATCGGCTCGGGCAGGCGCACGCGGCGCAGGCTGTCGAGGCGGTGACCTTGCAGTTGGTAGGCGTCCATGGGGTGTCTCCAAGCGGGAGACACAGGCTATTGTTGAACCGGCATTGGATATAGGATCAGCCGATCAAGTCTTTATTGAGAAAGGCTCAACAATGCTCGGCGGCCTGCACTCCGAACTCGAAGCCTTCGAAGCCATCCTGCAACAGGGCAGCTTCACCGCCGCCGCGCGCCAGCTGGGCGTGACCACCGGCGCGATCACCCGCCGCCTGCATGCGCTGGAGACCCGGCTCGGCGCCAAGCTGCTGAACCGCTCGACCCGCCGCCTCAGCCTGACCGAGTCCGGCCGCCACTACTACGCCGCGATCGCGCCGGCGCTGGAACAGATCGCCGCCGCGGCCGAGCGCGTGCACGACCTCGCCGGCGAACCGCGCGGCGAGCTGCGGGTGTCGCTGCCGATGAACTTCGGCCGGCTCTATGTGATGCCGCAGCTGCCGGCGTTCCTGCAGCGCTGGCCCGGGATCGCCCTGGACGCGCAGTTCGACGACCGCTACGTCGACCTGATCGGCGAAGGCTACGACCTGGCGATCCGGATCGGCGCGCTCGACGATTCGCGCCTGGTCGCGCGCCGGCTCGCCGACACCCGCCGGATCCTGGTCGCATCTCCGGATTACCTGCAGCGCCGCGGCGCACCGCGCACGCCCGGCGACCTGGTCGGCCACGACTGCCTGCACTACACCCTGTTCCGCGACGTCGCGACCTGGGAGTTCCACCGCGGCCGCGAAACCCTGCGGGTGCCGGTGCGCGGCCGCCTGCGTTCGAACTACGGCGCGCCCCTGGTCGACGCCGCGCTGGCCGGCGGCGGCATCCTGCAGACGGCGACCTTCGCCGTCACCGAGGAGCTCGCCGAGGGCCGCCTGTGCGAGGTGCTGCCGGACTGGAGCCTGGTCCCGATCGGCATCTACGCCGTCTACCCGGGCCGCGAGTACCGGCCGCGCAAGGTCGAGGTCTTCATCGACTTCCTGGAGCAGGCGATCGGCCGGCCCGCGCACTGGCAACGCCTGCTCGCCCGCGCCGCGGGCGGCTGAGCGCGGAACACTGCGTGGCCAGGTCCGCGGTCGCCGCGCCCGGGAGCGGGCATTACACTGCGCCCCTCATGGCCGAACCCTCACCCGTGCGCCTGGTCTTCAGCAGCTGCCCCGATGCCGTCAGCGCCGACGCGATCGCGCAGGCGCTGGTCGGCGAGCGTCTGGCCGCCTGCGTGAGCCGGCTGCCCGGGATGCGCTCGACCTACCGCTGGCAAGGCGCGGTCGAAAGCGCGGACGAGGTCCAGTTGCTGATCAAGACCAGCGCCGACCGCCTCGACGCCCTGATCGCGCGGCTGCGGGCCCTGCATCCCTATGAACTGCCGGAGGCTATCGCGGTCGAAGCCTGCGGCGGCCTGCCCCAGTACCTGCACTGGGTGGCCGAACAGACCCGTGACGATGACTGAACTCCGAGTTTTCCGCCGGCGCGCACGCGCCGGTTACGCCGCCGCCTTGCTCGCGCTCGGCCTGTCGCTGTCCGGCCCCGCGCCGGCGATCGACGACTCCGACCTGCTGCCGGTCGACCAGGCCTTCGTGCTCAGCGCCGACGCGGCCGCGCCCGACCGCATCGCCCTGCGCTGGAAGATCGCCGACGGCTATTACCTTTATAAGCACCGCATCTCGGTCAAGGCCGACCCGGCGTTCGCGGCGCAGGCCTTGCAGTTGCCCAAGGGCGACAAACACAAGGACGAGTTTTTCGGAGAGGTCGAGACCTACCGCAGCGCCCTGAGCGCGACCCTGCCCGGCCGGACCGGCGCCAGCCGCGTGAGCCTGCAGGTGAAGTACCAGGGCTGTGCCGACGCCGGCATCTGCTACCCACCGCAGACCCGCAACCTGATCGTGAACCTGCCCGCGGCGGCCGCCGCCGGCGCCGCGGGTTCGGACGAACCGCTGGTCGCGTTCGGCAATGCCGCCAATCGCGGCGCTCCGCCGCTGGGCGGTGGCCTGCTCGGCGGCGCGCCCACCGCCGCGGCCGGCGCCGACGCGCTGCCGCTGCCGCCGGAACAGGCCTTCGGCTTCGAAGCCATCCCCGGCGACGGCAATACCTTGCTGCTGCGCTTCACTCCGGCGCGCGGCTATTACCTGTACCGCGACAAGACCTCGTTCAAGCTCGACGCGGCCGCGACCAAAGCCGGGATCGCCCTGGGCGCACCGCAATGGCCGCGCGGCAGCGCGCACCGCGACGAGCACTTCGGCCAGGTCACGGTGTTCTTCGACCAGATCGACGTGCCGCTGCCGCTGCGGCGCACCCGCGAAGACGCGGCCAAGCTGGTGCTGACCGCGAACTTCATGGGCTGCCAGACCGACGGCATCTGCTATCCGCCGATGACCCGCAAGATCGCGATCGATCTGCCGCGCGGCAAGCTGACGCCGGCGACGGACGCCGCTGTGGCCGCCGACGCCAACGCGGGCGCCAACGCCGGCACGCCCCCGCTGCAAGCCGGCGATGCAGCCGCGCCGAACCTGGATGCCGCGACCACGGCAGGCGCGAACCTCGCGCCTGATGCGATCACCCCAGCGAACGCCCCGGCGACCGCCGCAACGGCCGCCGCCGGCCCGAACGCCGCCGCCTCCGGCGAAGCCGACGACAGCCGCCTCGCCGCCGCCCTGTCCGGCCCGAACCGCTATGTCGCGCTGCTGAGCTTCCTCGGCTTCGGCCTGCTGCTGTCGTTCACGCCCTGCGTGCTGCCGATGATCCCGATCCTGTCGGGCCTGATCGCCGGACACGGCCCCGGCATCGGCGCGCGCCGCGCGTTCGCGTTGTCGCTGGTGTACGTGCTGGCCAACGCGCTGGTGTTCACCGTGGCCGGCGTGATCGTGGCCAGCGTCGGCGCCAATCTGCAGATCCTGTTCCAGACCCCGTGGGTGATCGTCGCCTTCGCCCTGCTGTTCGTGCTGCTGTCGCTGTCCAGCTTCGGCCTGTACGAACTGCAGCTGCCGAACTCGCTGCGCAGCCTGCTGGGAACGATCAGCGACCGCCAGCGCGGCGGTTCCTGGGTCGGCGTGGCGGTGATGGGCGCGTTGTCGGCGCTGATCGTCGGCCCCTGCGTGGCGCCGCCGCTGGCCGCGGCGGTGCTCTACATCGGCCAGACCGGCGACAAGCTGTTCGGCGGCGCCGCCCTGTTCCTGCTGGCGATGGGCATGGGCGTGCCGCTGCTCGCGTTCGGCGTCGCCGCCGGCAAGGGCCTGCCGACCAGCGGGCCGTGGATGGTCGCGGTGCAGCGCGCGTTCGGCTTCGTGTTCCTGGGCCTGGCAGTGTGGATGCTGTCGCGGATCCTGCCCGGTCCGGCGGTGTTGGCCTTGTGGGGCGTGCTGCTGTTCGGCGCCGCAACCGTGATCGGCCTGGCCGCGAGCAAACCCGGCGCGCGCGACGGCGTGCGCACGCTGGCCTGGACCGCGGCCCTGCTGCTGGGCGTGACCGGCGTGGCCCAGGCGGTCGGCGCGTTGGCCGGCAGCCAGGACCCGCTGCAGCCGCTGGCCGGCCTGCGCGGCGGCCAGGCCGCGGCGCACGCCGAACTGCCGTTCCGCACCATCAAGTCGGTCGCCGACCTGGAGCGCGAAGTCGCCGCAGCCAAGGCCGCCGGCCAGCCGCTGATGCTGGACTTCTACGCCGACTGGTGCGTGTCCTGCAAAGAGATGGAGAAGTACACCTTCACCCAGCCCGAAGTGCAGGCCGCGCTCAAGGGTTTCGTCCTGCTCAAGGCCGACGTGACCGCCAACGACGAAGTCGACGCGGCGCTGATGAAGCAGCTCGGCATCGTCGGCCCGCCGGCCACCCTGTACTACCGCGATGGCGTCGAACGCCGCGAGCTGCGCCTGTTCGGTTTCGAGGAAGCGCCCAAGTTCGCCGCGCGCGTGCAGCAGGCGCGCTGATGGGCTCGAACGCGAAGATCCTGCTGGTCGCGGGCATCGCCGGCGTGCTCGGTGCCGGGCTCGGTATCTGGCTCAACGGCCCCGGCCCGCTGCTGCGCACCGAGGCCGGCCAGCGCGTGCTGCAGGGCGTGATCGCCACGACCGCGCCCAAGCCGCCGGCCGACCTGGCCGTGGCCTCGCGCGGCGCGCCGGTGCCGGTGATCGAACTGGCGGCCCTGAACGGCCCGCCGGTGCGCCTGCCCTCGGCCTACCCGGGCCGGCCGCTGCTGATAAACCTCTGGGCCAGCTGGTGCGGGCCCTGCATCAAGGAAATGCCGGAACTGGACCGCTACGCCGCGAGCCAGGGCGCCCATGGCACCCAAGTGGTCGGCATCGCCCTGGACGACGCCGACGCGGTGCGCGACTTCCTGCAGCAGGTGCCGGTGCGCTACCCGATCCTGCTCGACCAGGCCGGCCCGCGCGACGCCGGCGTGCAGTTGGGCAATCCCAAGGGCGTGCTGCCCTACACCGCCCTGGTCTCGGCCGAGGGCCGGCTGTTGAAGCAGAAGATCGGGCCGTTCGAGCCCGGCGAACTCGAAACCTGGGTCGGCCACCCGCACTGAGCGCCGCCAGGCCCGATCGTCCGCCAACACGCCGGCAAGCGGCGGCGTTTGACATCGGCGGCGCCCGGCCGCAACTTGCCGGAACCGGATCAGGCCGCCAGTCCGCGGCAACGTCGGCCATCGCGCCGGCAACGTTCGCCAGCGCCCCGAAATTTAGAGTCGCCACTCAAACAACTGCTTAAATTGTAACAACTTCGCCGATTTGGCGGCGAACTTCTGGACATGGCACCGGCCTTCACGCACACTGCCGCCCTTTGAAGGCCACCGTTCCGGTTCCGATGGCGAAGCTCCTGGTCCTGCACGGCCCCAACCTCAACCTGCTCGGCACACGCGAGCCGGAGGTCTACGGCCGCACCACGCTGGCGCAGATCGACGCCGACCTGCGCGGCCGCGCCGAGGCCGCCGGGCACACTTTCGACAGCCTGCAGTCCAACGCCGAGCACGTCCTGGTCGAGCGCGTCCAGGCCGCGCGCGAGGACGGCACCGCCCTGATCCTGATCAACCCGGCCGCGTTCACCCATACCAGCGTGGCGATCCGCGACGCCCTGGCCGCGGTGGCGATCCCCTTCATCGAGATCCACCTGTCCAACCCGCACCGCCGCGAAGACTTCCGCCGCACCAGCTACTTCAGCGACCTGGCGCTGGGCGTGATCTGCGGCTTCGGCGCCGACAGCTACCGCTACGCGCTGGATGCCGCGCTGCAGCGGCTCGATCCCCAATCCTGAAACCACCGCCCCGTAACCCGGGGCACTACCTGAGGCCCGTCCATGGACCTGCGCAAAATCAAGAAACTCATCGACCTGCTCGAGGAATCCAACCTCGCCGAGATCGAGATCAAGGAGGGCGAGG
>CAMLID010000084.1 GCA_946480055.1 uncultured Lysobacter sp.
TGATCCTGTTCACCATCGGCGGCTTCTCGGGCCTGATGCTCGCGATCGTGCCGGCCGACTTCCAGTACCACGACACCTACTTCGTGGTCGCGCACTTCCACTACGTGCTGGTGACCGGCGCGCTGTTCGCGATCATCGCCGCCATCTACTACTGGTGGCCGAAGTGGACCGGGCGCATGTACAGCGAGTTCTGGGGCAAGGTCCACTTCTGGTGGAGCATGGTGTTCGTCAACCTGCTGTTCTTCCCGCAGCACTTCCTGGGCCTGGCCGGCATGCCGCGCCGTATCCCGGACTACAACGTCGTGTTCGCGGACTGGAATCTGATCAGCTCGATCGGCGCCTTCGGCATGTTCCTGACCCCGTTCATGATGCTGGGCATCCTGTGGCATTCGAAGAAGTACGGCGCCAAGGCCGAAGCGCGTTCGTGGGAGAGCGCCAAGGGCCTGGAGTGGACCCTGTCGAGCCCGCCGCCGCACCACAGCTTCGGCACGCCGCCGGTGATTCGCGATGGCGACCTGGCGCACGGCGACATCACTCATTGAGGCTGACGCTCAGCAAAAAGCTTGGAGAACATTGCTTCGGAAAGTTACGGATTGCATTCCACAACCCCGCCTTTCTTCGCTGCGCGAAGAAAGGCCGCCCCCTTAACTTAAGGGGGCTCCAGGGCTGGCTTTCCGGAGCATAGGAAACGTATGAACAAGACGCCTGACAACTCGGATATCGCAGCGCGCCGCAAGCGTGCGCGGCGTACCGCGTTGTGGGCGGCGGCGATCGCGGTGGCGATCTACGCGGTGTTCATTCTCAGCGGCGTGATGTCGAAATGAACGCCGGCAGCGACGACCGCAGCAAGAAGAACACCGCCGGCCTGGTGAAGATGGTGCTGGTGGCGCTGGCCGCGTTCGCGTTCACCTTCACCCTGGTGCCGCTGTACCGGATCGCCTGCGAGAAGGTGTTCGGCATCCGCCTGGAGCGCACCGCCGCCGAAGGCGCGAAGGCCGCCGCGGCCAAGGGCGCGCGCATGATCACCGTGCAGTTCGACGGCGGCGTGAACTCCAAGCTGCCGTGGTCGTTCCACCCCAACCAGGTGACCATGCAGGTGCGTCCGGGCGAGCAGTACGAGACCACCTACTACGCCCACAACGACAGCGACCGCACCATCGTCGGCAGCGCCGTGCCCTCGGTGGCGCCGGCGCGCGCGTCGGGCTACTTCAGCAAGACCGAGTGCTTCTGCTTCACCGCCCAGACCCTGGCGGCGGGCGAGAAGCGCGACATGCCGGTACGCTTCATCGTCGACCCGAACCTGCCGGCCGACGTCAACACGATCACGCTGTCGTATACCTTCTTCAAGAACGACGTACTCACCGCGCAACAGCAAGGCACGACGGCGAAGACGCCGGCGTCGCCGCTGTCGGCGCCGTAAGCCCGCAACTCACTCAGTACCGCAAATAACGGAACGCCGCCATGGCCCAAGCCCACACGCCAGACGCCAACACCTACTTCGTGCCGCACAGCAGCCGCTGGCCGTTCCTCGGTTCGATCGCGCTGTTCACGACCATGATCGGCATCGCCAGCTGGCTCAATGAAGTCAGCTGGGGCAAACCCACGTTCTTCGTCGGTCTGGCTCTGATGTGCGGCGTGCTGTTCGGCTGGTTCGGCGACGTGATCCGCGAGTCGGTGCGCGGCCACTACAACCGCCAGGTCGATGTCTCGTTCCGCATGGGGATGATGTGGTTCATCTTCTCCGAGGTGATGTTCTTCGCGGCCTTCTTCGGCGCGCTGTTCTACGCCCGCCAGTTCGCGCTGCCGTGGCTCAGCGGCGAAGGCGACGGCGTGATGACCAACAGCCTGCTGTGGAGCGGTTACGCCGCCGGCTGGCCGACCAACGGCCCGGGCGCGATCGGCGGCATGTTCGAGACCATCCCGGCGTGGGGCCTGCCGCTGCTCAACACCATGATCCTGCTGTCCTCGGGCATCACCGTGACCATCGCGCACCATGCACTGAAGGCCGGCCACCGCAAGCAGTTGCTGGTGTTCCTGGGTCTGACCGTGGCCCTGGGCTGCCTGTTCCTGTTCTACCAGGCCGAGGAATACATCCACGCCTACAAGGAACTGAATCTGACCCTGGGTTCGGGCATCTACGGTTCGACCTTCTTCATGCTCACCGGTTTCCACGGCGCGCACGTGACGCTGGGCACCCTGATGCTGGCGATCATCTGGTTCCGCTGCCTGAAGGGCCATTTCGACAAGGACAACCACTTCGCGTTCGAAGCCGTGGCCTGGTACTGGCACTTTGTCGACGTGGTCTGGCTGGGCCTGTTCCTGTTCGTCTACGTGCTGTAAGCGCGGACGCCAACGTTGCGCATCGGGCCGGCACTGCCGGCCCGTTTGCGTCTTGGGAGCTCGCGATTCTGGAGCCCGCGATTTTCTCCCGGCCGCGCGCGGCCGGGACTCAGTTCGGCTTGGATCCGATGCCGTGCGGCTGGATCCAGCCCATCTTGATCGACAGGATGATGATCAGGATCAGCGCGACGGACAGCGCGATGCGGCGAGTCAGCGCGTTCACCGTGCGCTTGCTCTGCCCCTTGTCCACGAGCATGTAATAGAGGCCGGCACCCAGGTTCCAGAGGATGACGATCAGGAACGCAATGATCAGCAGGGTCTTGAGCGAGTCGTTCATAGCGGCCTCCGCACGCGATACCGCGAAAGCCGGATTATCGCAGTCCGGCCGGAGGATGTCGTGAGCCGCCGGCGCAACCTCGTGGTCGGCTGGACGCTGGCGCTGCTGACGATCGCCACCTTCGCCAACCTCGGCCTGTGGCAGTCGCGGCGTGCTGTCGAGAAGCAGGCCATGCTCGACGCCGCCGCGCGCGTGCTCGGCGAGCGCAGGCCCGGCGCACTGGCGCTGGCCGCCGATCCGGCCAGGCGCCGCGATTACGACTGGGCCGGCGGCCGCGGCGAGTTCGACGCGCGCGGCGCCCTGCTGCTCGACAACCAGCAACGCAACGGCCGCGCCGGCGTGCGCGCCTACCGCATCTTCGTGCCCGACCACGGTGCGCCGCTGCTGGTCGACCTGGGCTGGCTGCCGCTGGACGGTCGGCGCCGCTTCCCGGCGATCGAGCGTCCGCAGGGAGCGCTGGAACTGCGCGGTCTGCTCGCGCCGCCGCCGTCGACCGGCATCGCCCTGGGTCCGGCTCTGGGCCGCGAAGGCGAGGGCTGGCTGCTGACCCGCGTCGACACCGATGCGATCGCGTCCGGCGTCGGCCTGTCGGTGGCGTTGGCGCCGCGCGTGCTGCGCCTGGACCCGGCCCTGAAGCTGGGCTACGAACGCGACCTGGAATTGCTCGCCAATACCCTGCCGCCCGAACAGCACCGCGGCTATTCGCTGCAGTGGTTCGCGCTGGCAGCGGCGGTGCTGGCCACCGCCTTGATACTCACTTTCCGGAAATCCCGCCGATGAACGTCCCCGACACCGACGCGAACGTTTCGCGCAAACGCAATCGCGGCATGCTGATCGCGATCTTCGCGCTGTTCTTCGGCAGCATGCTGATCGCCGGTGCGCTGCGTTTCTCGGGCTGGCGCCCGCACGGCATGAAGAACCACGGCGAGCTGCTGCAGCCGCCGTCGGACCTGCGCCAAGTCGTGCCGCGCCTGGCCGACGGCAAGGCCTACGAATGGCGTCCGGCCGAGCGTATGTGGCGCATCGCGCTGGCGCCGCCGGCCGACTGCACCACCGAATGCGCGAAGCTCGCGCGCGACCTCGACACCGTCTGGCAGTTGTTCGGCAAGGACGCGGATCAGGTCCACGTGCTGTGGATCGGCCAGCCGCCCGCGGGCGCGCCGCATCCGGCCGCGCTGCGCATCGTGCAGTCCACGCCGCAACTGCGCGCCGGCCTGCCGCGCGTGGACGATCCCAAGGGGGTCCCTGTCTACGTGATCGATCCGAACGGCTTCGTGATTCTGCGCTACGCTCCCGGCTTCGACCCGGCCGACCTGCGCGAAGACCTGTCCAGACTGCTGAAACTGATGTGACCCGGCCGCGGGTCGCTACAGTGACCGCGTCCAGCCGCAATCGAGTCAACCGCAAGAGTTCCGCATGAACGTGACGTTCAAACCGACCTGGTACCGCAACTTCCACCGCATCGCCTGGCTGGCGGTGGCGCTCGCTCTGTGCGTGATCGTGTTCGGCGCGTTCGTGCGCCTGTCCAACGCCGGCCTCAGCTGTCCCGATTGGCCGACCTGCTACGGCCGCGCCGCGTGGCCGACCGTCGCGCACGAGATCGGCGACCACGCCGCCACCGCGATCCGCCCTGTCGAAGTGCATAAAGCGTGGCGCGAACAGTTCCATCGCATGATCGCCGGCCTGCTCGGCGTGTTGACCCTGACCCTGGCGCTGCTGGCCGCGCGCAAGCGCCGCTACGGCGTCGCCCAGGTGATCGTGGCGGCTGCGTTGGTGGCGGTGTCGATTCCGCTGTACATGAAGGGCCAGCACGTCGCCGCATCGGTGCTGGCCGCGGTCGGCGAAGCCGTGCTGCTGCTTGCGGCGTTGCGCTGGAACAACAGCGATCTTTCGCGTGTGGCCGCGCTGACCCTGGCGGTGATCGTACTCCAGGCCCTGCTGGGCATGTGGACGGTGACCTGGCTGTTGAAGCCGATCGTGGTCATGGGCCATCTGATCGGCGGCCTGCTCACCTTCTCGCTGCTGCTGTGGATGGCCTGGCGCGCGACCGATCTGCCGATCCGCCTGGCCGACGCCGTGACCGTGCGCAAGCTGCTGATCCTGGGCATCGTCCTGCTCGGCGTGCAGATCGCGCTCGGCGGCTGGACCAGCGCCAACTACGCCGCGCTCGCCTGCGGCAACGATTTCCCGACCTGCGTCGGCCAGTGGCTGCCCAAGCACGACTTCCGCGAAGCCTTCGTGCTGTGGCGCGGTATCGGTGTGGACTACGAAGGCGGCATCCTCGACGGCGAGGCGCGGATCGCGATCCAGCTCGCGCACCGGGCGATGGCGATGGTGGTGTTCGTCTATCTGCTCGGCCTGGCGATCAAGTTGCTGCGCACGCCGGGCATGCTCGGTTGGGGCGTGCTGCTGGCGCTGCTGACCCTGGCCCAGGTCGGCCTGGGCATCGCCAACGTCAAACTCAGCCTGCCGCTGACCATCGCGGTGCTGCACAACGCCGGCGCGGTGCTGCTGCTGTTCGTGCTGGTGTCGTTGCTCGCGCGCATGCGCGCGCCGGAGCACTGAGCATGGCCGCCGCCCGCGCCAGCCTGCGCCAGTACTGGGACCTGACCAAGCCGCGCGTGGTCGCCCTGATCGTGTTCACCGCCCTGGTCGGCATGCTGCTCGCGGTCGACGGCGTGCCCACCGGCGAGGAGACCGTACGCGGCCTGCTCGGTTTCCTCGGTATCTGGCTGGCCGCGTCCAGCGCCGCGGCGATCAATCAGCTGCTGGACTCGCGCATCGACGCCAAGATGGCGCGCACCTCGTGGCGGCCGATCGTCGCCGGTCAGATCACGCCGGCCCAGGCGCTGGTGTTCGCGCTGATCCTGGCCGCGCTGTCGATGGCGATCCTGCTGCTGTGGGTGAACCCGCTGACCGCGATCCTCACCTTCGCCTCGCTGATCGGCTACGCGGTGGTCTACACCGTCTTCCTGAAGCGGGCGACGCCGCAGAACATCGTGATCGGCGGCATCGCCGGCGCGGCGCCGCCGGCGCTGGGCTGGGCCTCGATCACCGGCACCCTCGATCCGCACGCGCTGCTGCTGGTGCTGATCATCTTCGTCTGGACCCCGCCGCACTTCTGGGCCCTGGCGATCTTCCGCCGCGAGGACTACGCGCGCGCAATGGTGCCGATGCTGCCGGTCACCCACGGCGTGCAATACACGCGCTGGCAGATCCTGTTCTACACGGTGTTGCTGGTGGCGGTGACCGTGCTGCCCTGGGCGACCGGCATGAGCGGTCTGTTCTATCTCGGCGGCGCGCTGGTGCTGGGTGCGGTGTTCCTGGGCTATGCCTGGAAGCTGATGAACCCGCCGGACGAGCTGTACGCGATGAAGGTGTTCAGCTACTCCATCGTCTACCTGATGGCGCTGTTCGCGTTCCTGCTGGTCGACCATTGGCTGCTGCCGTTCATGCAGCCGGCACCGCTGTTCGAACTGCAGCCGGTGATCTGAGGCCCGAACGCCGCCGCGCCGCGTTCAATCTCCGCAGCGCGGCGGCCAGTTCGCATCGACCTGCGGCTGCAGGTCGGCGAGAAACAGCTCGCCGGAGTCGCGTTCGTTGGCGACCTGGCCGAACAACACCCGATCGCCGCTCGGCGACAGCAACGGTCCGACCTGGAACACGTCTTCGCGCGCGGATACGCGTCCGTGCGCGACCCAGCGTCCGTCTTCGCGCTTATAGCGATACAGATGCGAGCGACCGTCGCCGCGCTGTCCGACCAGGATCAGTTGGCGGCCGTCGCGCGACACCTCCACTTCGTATTCCTGTTCGGCGGTGCTGATCGGGGGACCGAGCAGGCTCACGTCCCAGCCGCCGTCGTTGCGCAGCCTGCCTACGTAGATGTCGGTCAGGCCCGGACCGCCGGGGCGCGAAGAGCCGAAGTACAAGGCCCCGCCCGCGTATTCGCGCGGCAGCAGTTCGGATGCCGTCGAGTTGACGGGCGCGGGCAAGCGTTGCGGCTCCGACCAGATGCCATCGGCGCTGCGCTCGACCCGCCAGATGTCGAGATCGTCGGGGTCCGCGCTGCCACGCGAGGACACGTAGTACAAACGCCGGCCATCGGCGCTGACGTAAGGGTCGGCTTCCTGCGCCGCGGTGGGACCCGCGAACGGCGGCGGCACCGGTGCGCTCCAGGCACCGTTCTCGCAGCGCGACATCAACAGGCGGTAGCGCCCGAAGCTGCGATCGCTGCGCATGAAGTAGAGCTCGCGACCGTCCGGTGTGAACGTCGGCGAGGATTCGTACTGATCGCTGGCGATCGCGGTCGGTGTCCAGTGCTGCGGCGATGCCACCTGCGCATGACAGGACAGCGCCGACAACGACAGCAGCGACAGGGCGGGAATCAGGCAGCGTGCGCGCATCCGGGCGGTCCTGGACTGGGGCCGCTGCCAGCCTAGCGCCATCATTCCGTCAAAACAAGTTTTAACGGTTATAGTGCGCTGCGACCCGAACGGAGCGTGGACGATGGACAGAAGAGGTTTCTGCATCACGAGCCTGGGCCTGTGGGCGCCATTCGTACCCGCTACGGCAGGAATCCCGGCTCCTGCAACGGTCCGACGCCGCAGCTACGCGCCTGCCGACGGCACCTATGCGCAAGCCGCCGAAGTGCGCGCGGCGCAGCGCCTGCTGTTCGTGAGCGGTCAGGTGCCCGCCGATGCCGAAGGTGCGGTGCCCGAGGATTTCCGCGCCCAATGCCGGTTGGCGTGGCGCAACGTCGGCGCGCAGCTGAAGGCCGCGGGCCTGGGCTACGAACACTTGGTCAAGGCCACGGTCTACCTGGCCTGCCGCGAGGATCGCGACGCCGCGCGCGAAGTGCGCCAAGAGGTGCTGGGTCGCTTGCCGCATCCCCCCGCGCTGACGGTGGTCGTGGTCGACATCTACGACAGCGCCTGGCTGCTGGAGATCGAGGCGATCGCGGCAGCTTGAGGCCAGGCGCCGCGAGCCGTCCCGTGGCGCGGCGATAACCCGCCATGCGCCGAAACGGTCGGCCGGGCCGCGACGGCTGCGCTAGAGTCGGCGCGACGTCCACAGGGAGAGGGCAGGCATGATCGATCGACGCGAATTCCTCGGTGCGGTCGGGCTGACCGCGCTGGCCGCAGCCACCGGGCCCACGTTCGCCGCCGCCGCCGCGCCGGCGCGCTGGCCGCGATACCGCGACACGCTCGCGATCGACGCCCTGAGCGGTTCGGAGCTGTTCTATCTCAAGGAAGGCGATCCCGACGTTCCCAAGGCGCTGCAGCAGCTGCGCGAATGCGGGCTCAGCGGGATCATGGCCAGCCTCGCGCCGCAGGGGCGGTTCTGGTACACCGACCAGGCCTACGCCGAGGCCAAGCAGCGCGTCGAAGACTGCAAGGCGACGATCGCGCGCCACTCCGAGGTGCTGTTGCTGGTACGCAACGGCGCCGACCTCAAGCAGGCCGAGCGCGAGAACAGAGTCGGCATCATCTTCACCTTCCAGGGCGCCGAGCCCTTGGGCGAGGACGTCGAGCGCATCGCGCAATTCCGCGAGCAGGGTCTGCGGGTGCTGCAGCTCACGCACAACCGCCGCAACCTGGTCGGCGACGGCTGCATGGAGCCGGGCAACGCCGGCTTGAGCAACTTCGGCCATCAGGTGGTCGAGCGGCTCAACGCCGAGAAGATGGTGATCGATCTGGCTCACGGTTCGCAGCGCACCATCCGCGAGGGCATCCTGGCCTCGAAGGCACCGGTGTTGATCGGACACACCGGCTGCCGCGCGCTGGCCGACGTGCCGCGCATGGTCCACGACGCCGAGCTCAAGCTGCTGGCGGACAGGGGCGGCGTCGTCGGCATCATCTTCTGGCCCTACCTGCGCGACCAGGGTCAGCAGACCTCGGCCGACGTGATCCGGCATATCGAGTATGCGATCAAGGTCTGCGGCGAAGACCATGTCGGCATCGGCACCGATATCAACGTGTCGGCGGTGGACGTCACGCCCGAGTACGTCAAGGAAAACACCGAGATGGTCAAAGGCATGATCGGGGACGGCATCTTCGAGAAAGGCCGCGACCCCAACCTGCTGCTGTTCGCGCCGGATCTCAACACCGCCGACCGTTTCGAGACCCTGGCCGGATTGCTCTCGACGCGCGGGCATTCGGACGCTCGCATCGCTAAGATCCTGGGAGGCAACTTCGCCCGTGTCATGACCGAGGTGTGGGGATGATCGATCGTCGCGGTTTTCTGATCGGCGCGGGCAGCCTCGCGCTTGCTGGCCTGGCCCGCAACGCGCAGGCGTTCGCGCCGCCGCCGCGCTGGGCGCCCTACGCCGATGCCTTCGTGCTGGACGCCTGCGGCACCATCGGCCGTCAGGACCACGAAGGCGATGCGCCGCTGAGCGCGCCGGAACTGGGCGACCTGCGCGAGTCCGGACTGAGCGCATTGCAGGTCACGGTCGCGCCGGTCGGGCATTACAAGGACGCGTTCGAGCAGACGATCGAGCAGATCGCCTCCTGGGACGACGAGATCGCCCGCCATCCCGAGCAACTGCTGCTGGCGCGCACCGGCGCCGATCTGCAGCGCGCGCAGAGCGAGCGCAAGACCGCGATGATCTACGGCTTCCAGGACACCACGCCGATCGGCGAGGACCTGGACCGCATCACCGTGTTCCATCGCAGCGGCGTGCGCGTGGTGCAGCTCACCTACAACCTGCGCAACCTGGTCGGCGACGGTTGCCTGGAGCCCGGCGACGCGGGGCTCAGCAAGTTCGGCCACAAGCTGGTCGAGGCCTTGAACGAGAAGAAGATCGTCGTCGATCTGGCCCACAGCGGCCGCCGCACCGCGCTGGAAGGCATCGCGGCGTCGAAGTCGCCGGCGGTGATCAGCCACACCGGCTGCGCCGCGATCGCCGACGTGCCGCGCAACAAGACCGACGCCGAACTGCGCGCGGTCGCCGAACGCGGCGGCGTGGTCGGGATCTACCTGATGCCGTTCCTGCGCCTCAAGGGCCAGCCGATGGCGGCCGATCTGATCGCGCACCTCGAGCACGCGATCAAGATCTGCGGCGAGGACCACGTGGGCCTGGGCAGCGACGGTACGGTGGCGGCGACCAAGCTGACGCCGGAGTACAAGCGCGATCACCGCAAGTTCATCGCCGAGCGCCGCGCGCTGGGCATTTCGGCGCCGGGCGAGGCCGGCGACGTCTACCTGATCCTGCCCGACCTCAACCATCCGCGCCGTTTCGAGACCCTGGCGGCGATGCTGTCGGCGCGCGGCCATTCCGATGCGCGCATCGGCAAGATCCTGGGCGGCAACTTCAAGCGGGTGATGAGCGAAGTCTGGGGTTGAGTTCGCGCCGATTCGCCGGGCTTGGGCGATGGTGCGGTTATCACCGCACCCTACGGTTCCGCAATGTTTTATGTCGAGGTAGGGTGCGGTAAGCCGCAGGCGCACCGCACCGGCGTGAACTCGGACGCCGTCAGAGCGCCGGGCCGGAGTAGCCGGCGATCTGCGAACGCAGCGCGCGTGCGTCCTGCAGCAGGCGCGCGATTTCGGCGCGCTCGTCGGCATCCAGCGAGGAAGGGCCGAGTTCGCGCAGCTTGTCGGCGATCTCGGCCTGGCGTTGTTCCACCGCCTGCAGTTCGAGCTGGCTGATGGTGCCGAGGAAGTAACGGCTGATGATCTGTTCGTCGCCGACGAAGCTGCCCGCGGCGAGCTTCTGCAGCGCCTAGGCTTCCTCGCGCTCGGCGAAGTGCTCGATCAGGGCGCCGCTTGCTCTGCGTCCCTGTCATCGCGCCAGCACGAGATCGCATAACGGGTGTTATGCGAACGTTCGTCGGCCTCGTCGAGCACGAACTCAACTGTTTCGGGGGAACGGGTCCTTCAGGCGAACAGCCGCGCCAGTGCTGGCTCGCCGGCCAGCCAGCGCGGAGCCTCGGCTTTGTCGACGACACGCCACACATAACCCGGCCGGCCGTACAGGTCACTGCCAGTAGCCATCAACGCTGAGATATTGATGGAGTCGAGAAAGCCCGGCGCGTTGTACTCCTGGTGCGCGAAGCCGCAGATTTTGGCGCGCACTGCGGTCTCGTTCATCGCGAGGTACGAAAAATGCCAGCCTGCATCGGCCAGGATCAGCGCCGGTTGTGCGCCGCTGCGCACGCGCATTCGCAACTGGTCGGGCGTGAGGCGGTCGAGGTGTGCACGCGTGGCCGCCACAGTCCATACCGATGATGATTCTGGGCCTTCGACATTGCGGTAGTTCGCAAAGAAATAATGGAAGGCCAGGCACAGGCCATAGACCTCGTGGTGGCGGTCGTCACGCATCGCGCGGACTACGTCGGCACGCGGTATCTCGTCGGCGTCTGACACCATCACCAGGTCGTGTGGCGCCGCGTCGTGCAGGCTGCGCATGATCTGGTTACGCTGGAACTTCTCGCGGATCCAGAAGCCGGAGCGCGGCGTGTCGGAATGCCAGTCGCCTACCACCGGCGCGGCCTCGGCTGCCTCGTCGGCCATCGGCATGTCGTGCACCGCGATATAGCGGATGCGCGGCAGGAACGCGGCGATGCGCGGGTCGGCCGCATCGAAGCGCAAGGCCTTCGGTTCGCCGCTGAAGGTGCGGTCGGCCTCGACGATGACGAAATAGTCGACCACTTCGGACAGCTCGTGCAATCGTGCCGCCAGTATGTCGGCCTCACCGTTGTATGTGATGCAATCGAATACCTTGCGCGTGTGGGGCGCGGCGGGCGCGTCGGGCTCCGGCGCAAACTCGACCCGGTATCCGTTGCGCTCGAACATCTGCAGAATGTCGCGCTCCCCGTACCACGCGTCCAGTTGCGACAGCGGAATCTGCGAGCGCAGCGTGAGTGGGGACAGGCTCACGAGCTGCCGAACCCTCGCGTGATGCCCGAACAGAAGCATCGCGTCGTAGCCGTGGTGCAGCTGCGGCCCCGCATGCTCGATGGCAAAGCTGCGCGCCAGCTCCAGCGGAGCGAAGCGCATGCCGACAGCCTCCAGCGCGGGCCGTAGCACGCCGCTGAGCTGCACGTCCTCGAGCAGCGCATTGTTCTGCCAGCGCATCTTCAACGGATCGCCTTCCACGGCGTCGGGCGGCGGAATCTCCATCCGGATGTGTGGATGGTCGAGCAGTGCGCGCATAAAGCGTCGACTGCGCAGGCTGAAGCCGCCATTTTGGATCGGCGTGACGGCGTGGTCGGGCTTGCCGAGCTCTTCGGCCCATTCGAACCGGTTGCGCCAGTACGTGCCCTGCGGCGCGTCGATCTTGGCGAGATGGATGGGCGCGCCGATGTAGTCGCAGTCCAGGAACTCGTCGCGCCAATTGTCGGCATTGACGACCCAGCCATCTTCCTGAACGACCAACGCGAACTCGGTACGGACCACGCGCCAGAGCGCGAACATCATGAACCAGCCGTACTCGTGGTAGTTCAGCGGCGCGATCGCCTGGTGTTCTATGCCGGGCGCCAAGTTGTCGGGCACCTGTGGGCTGCACAGCAAGGCGCGTGCGCCGGGCATCTGCGTTTGGCTGTGCTGCAAGGCCATCGCTGCGCCGCGCGCGTCGGGCAAGCCGGTGACCGAGATAAGCGTGATGGTCTTGAATGCGGCCCGGTTCACGATGTGCCTCTCTTCGTTCTAACGCCGTAGGCGGACACGCTGCGTCGCTTCCGCTCTGAATTGAGCACAGGTCGGCGTGACGCAATGGTATGAAGGGACACTCTGCGAAGATGAGGCGATAATAACGCGATGTCGACGTGGCTGCCCTCGGCTCGTCGGCACATTTTTGGTGATGGAAGAAGAGCCGTCAGGCGCGTGGGATCGCCCTCATATGGCTGACACGCAGGCTCAGCAATTCGCGTAGTTCGTGCTTCTCGGTGTCGTCGAGTTCGGACCTTCGCGCTTGCAGAGCGTCGATGCGCTGCTGGATCGCCTGGGACTCCAGGCGTGAAATCGCATCGAGGAAGGTCTGCTGGCGTTTGTCGGCGTCGTCGAGCACTCGCGAGTCCAGAGGTGTGGTGGCGGTCGACTCGACCGCGCGCGCGGTAGCCAGCTTCGTCAGTGCCGGCGATTCGCTGCGTTCGCTGAAGTGTTCCAGGATCAGGCCCGTGGAAATGTCGGGACGCTGGTGCACCAGTTCGATCAACTCCACTAGCAGGCCGACGCCGGGCTGGTCGAGCGAGGCAAAATGCAGCGACGATGGCAGCGCCAGCGCGACGGCCGGTTGCTGCAACAGCATGGTGATGGCGCTGCGCACCAGCGACGGCTTGGCTGCCGTGGCGGCGATCGGCATGCCCGCGCGTGCGCGCTGCGCGGGCACGTGGGTGTCGGGCGTGCTGGCGCGCGCGCCGACGCCGGTGAGTTCGGTCAGGCGTTGGCGCATCAGGTCGCCGAAGGCGCCATCGGGAATCTGCGCCAGCAGCGGCTTGGCGCGTTCGGCCAGGCGGCCCTTGCCTTCCAGGGTGCCGAGGTTGACGTCGGCGGCGAGCGAGTCGAACAGGAACTGCGACAGTGGAGTGGCCTCGCGCAGCCGCGCGTCGAACCCCTCCGCGCCTTCCTTGCGCACGATCGAATCCGGATCCTCGCCTTCGGGCAGGAACAGGAAGAAGGCCTGGCGGCCGTCTTTCATGCGTGGCAGCACCGATTCGACCGCCTTCCAGGCCGCGCCGCGGCCGGCGCGGTCGCCGTCGAAACAGAAATAAACGTCTGCGGCGTTGCGGAACAGCAGTTCGGCGTGATCGGGCGTGGTCGCGGTGCCGAGCGTGGCGACCGCGGTGTCGACGCCGTGCTGGAACAGCGCGACCACGTCCATGTAGCCCTCGACCACGATCAGGCGCGGGATCTTGTTGTGGGCCTGGCGCACCTGCCACAGGCCGTAGAGTTCGCGGCCCTTGTGGAACAGCTGGGTCTCGGGCGAGTTGAGGTACTTGGGCCCGTCTTCCTTGTCGAGCACGCGACCGCCGAAGGCTATGGCGCGGCCGCGGCGGTCCAGGATCGGGAACATCACCCGGTCGCGGAACTTGTCGTAGACGCGGCCGCTGTCGTTCTTGGAGAACAGGCCGGCGCGCTCCAGCAATTTCATCCGGCGCTCGTCGGTGCCCAGCGCGTCGCGCAGGGCGTTGAAGCCGTCGGGCGCGTAGCCGATCGCGAAACGTTCGCGGATGTCGGCGCTCACGCCGCGGCTGTCGAGGTAGCCCTGGGCCTTGCCGCTGAGGCCGTATTGCTTCTGGAAGAACTTGGAGGCGGCCTCGACCGCGGCGTACAGGTCGCTGCTGTCGGAGTCCTCGTTGCGCTGCCGGGTGTCGCGCGGGACTTCGACGCCGATGCGCTTGGCCAGTTCTTCGACCGCGTCGAGAAACTCGAGGCGGTCGTAGTTCATCAGGAAGCTGATCGCGGTGCCGTGCGCGCCGCAGCCGAAGCAGTGATAGAACTGCTTGGT
>CAMLID010000085.1 GCA_946480055.1 uncultured Lysobacter sp.
CGCGCGATCAGCGTGACCGAGCGCCAGCGCTACATCCTGCGCGTGCGCCGCATCGCCCAGGGCGTCGCCGAGGCCTACCACGCGCAGCGCGAGAAGCTCGGCTTCCCGGGCCTGAAGCGCGACAAGCAGGAGGCCGCGTGATGTCCCAGCAGACCCACATGCAGCCGCTGCTGATCGAACTGGGCACCGAAGAACTGCCGGTCAAGGCCCTGCCCGGCCTGGCCCAGGCCTTCTTCGACGGCGTGATCGACGGGCTGGCCAAGCGCGGCATCGCCTTCGACCGCGACGGCGCCAAGCCGCTGTACACGCCGCGCCGTCTGGCCGTGCTGCTCAAGGGCGTCGCCATCGAGCAGCCGGAACAGAAGTCCGAAGTGCTCGGCCCCTACCTCAACATCGCGCTCGACGCCGACGGCCAGCCGACCAAGGCCCTGCAGGGCTTCGCCGCCAAGGCCGGCATCGACTGGACGCAGCTGGAGAAGACCAGCGACGCCAAGGGCGAACGTTTCGTGCACCGCTCGCTCAAGCCCGGCGCGCAGACCCGCGAGCTGTTGCAGGACGTGATCCGCGACGCGCTCGCCGCCATGCCCATCCCCAAGCCGATGCGCTGGGGCGACCACGACTACGCTTTCGCCCGGCCCGTGCATTGGCTGGTGGTGTTGCTGGGCAAGGACGTGGTCGACGCCGACATCCTCGGCGTGCGCAGCGACCGCATGAGCCGCGGCCATCGCTTCATGCACGACAAGTCGGTGTGGTTCAGCACGCCGGACGATTACGTCGAATTCCTGCGCGGCGCCAAGGTTTTGGTCGATCCGGACGAGCGTCGCGAGCGCATCGTCCTGGAAGTCCAGGCCGCCGCCAGCGCGGACGGCGGCAGCGCGCGCATCGACGACGGCATCCTGGAAGAGGTCAACGGCCTGACCGAATGGCCCAAGGCGATCGCCTGCAGCTTCGAGGCCGAGTTCCTGGCCGTGCCGCAGGAAGCGCTGATCGCGACCATGGAAGCGAACCAGAAGTTCTTCCCGGTGCTGGACGCCAGCGGCAAGCTCAGCGAACGCTTCGTCGGCATCGCCAACATCGAAAGCCGCGACGAGTCGGAAGTCCGCAAGGGCTACGAACGCGTGATCCGCCCGCGCTTCGCCGACGCCAAGTTCTTCTTCGTCGAGGACATGAAGCAGGGCCTGGCCTCGATGAACGAGGGCCTGAAGACGGTCAAGTACCAGGACAAGCTGGGCACGCTGGCCGACAAGGTCGCGCGTGTGGCTGCGCTGGCCGAAGCCGTGGCCGAAGCCGCGGGCGTCGATCCGCAACTCGCGCGGCGCACGGCGGAACTGTCCAAGGCCGACCTGCAATCGCGCCTGGTCAATGAATTCCCGGAACTGCAAGGCATCGCCGGCCGCTACTACGCCGCGGTCGAGAACCAGCCTCTGGAACTGGCCGCCGCGCTCGACGAGGCCTACATGCCGCGTTTCGCCGGCGATGCGATCGCGCCGTCCAAGCTGGGTCAGGTGCTGGCGATCGCCGAGCGTTTGGACACGCTGGCCGGCGGTTTCGCTGCGGGCCTCAAGCCGACCGGCAACAAGGATGCGTTCGCATTGCGACGCAACGCGTTGGGACTCGCTCGGACGATGATCGAGACGGGGCTTGATCTCAACTTGAGAAGCTTGTTGGACTCCGCTCTGGATCAGGTGAGCTTCGCAAAGACGCTGAAGGCCACCGACGATCGCCGAAAGGCAGCCGATGACGTCGCAAACGCAGGCGTGGAGGTGAAGAACCCGGCGCCAGTCGTGGGCGGTACGTCGCTCGCTGAAATTGACGAGCTGCAGGATTTCATCCTCGATCGTCTGCGCAGCTACTACGCCGACCAGAGTGTGCCGGCGCAGCAATTCAATTCCGTCGCGGAACTGAAGACTGCCTCCCTGCTCGACTTCGACCGTCGCCTCAAAGCCATCGCCGAATTCGCCAAGCTGCCCGAAGCCGAGGCCCTGGCCGCGGCCAACAAGCGCATTCGCAACATCCTCAAGAAGGTCGAGGGCGAGCTGCCGACCGCTATCGACCCGGCGCTGTTCGCCGAGGACGCCGAACGCGAGTTGGCCGAGGTCGTGGATGCCGCGGTCGCCGATACCGATCCGCTGCTGGCGCAGCGCGATTACGTCGCCGTGCTCGGCCGGTTGGCGCGGTTGCGGCCGCAGGTCGATGCGTTCTTCACCCACGTGATGGTCAACGTCGACGACATGGCCGTGCGCAACAACCGCCTGGCCCTGCTTAAGCGCCTGTCGGACCGGTTGGGCAGCGTCGCGGCGATCGAGCACCTGTCGATCTGATCGGCGACGCTTAGAAGCAAATCCCCCCTATCTCCCTTTTCCAAAGGGGGGAAAGCGCTCCGCGGCCCTTTCTCAAAAAGGGGAAACGCTACGCGGCTCCTTCTCAAAGAAGGGAAGCTAGCCGCAGATGCCTCGCGACCCCTTCGTAAAGTAGGGAGGCCAGTCGCGTACGCTACGCGGCCAGCTTTGCAAAGGCGAAGCCAGCTTCTCTGCCCCTTTGGAAAAGGGGGCGGCGGGCGCGTAGCGCTCGCGGGGGATTTGTTGTTGCCGTTGCTTCGATTCCGAGCAGCGAATCTCCCCTGCCCCTGTTGCGAAGAGGGGAAACCAAGCCACACCGGGAAGCGCAAAAAATCACTATCCGCATGCACATTGCATCACGAGCGCTTAACACGGCGCTCGATCGCCACATGCGCGCAAGCAATGCCCGCCTTCGTTGGTTATCCTCCCCCGCATGCCCCCTTTCCCCCGCCTCATCCTTGCTGCTGCCCTGGCCCTGAGTGCCTGCGGCGTGGCGCAGGCGGCGACCGTCACCACGGTCGAGATCCGCGGTCTGGACGAGACCATGACCCTCAACGTCCGCACCTCGCTGTCGCTGGTCGACGCGATCGGCAAGGACGTCTCGGGCCGGCGTCTGGGCTATCTGCTGCGCGAGGCCGAGAAGGAGACGCGCGAGGCGCTGGAACCGTTCGGCTACTACTCGCCGACGATCAAGGTCGAAGACACCCGCAGCGGCGGCAACGGCACGCGCAATGCCGCGGCCACGACCGGCGCTGCCGCGGCACCGGCCCAGGACGCGAACGCCGGCGTCGACGCGAACTCAGCGCCCGCAGATCCGAACCGCGCAGCACCGAACCGCGTGGACCCGACCAGCGCCGACGTGCCCAGCGAGGCCATCGCCCGTGCCGAACGCGCCGATGCCGCCGCGCAGGCAGCCGCGCCCGCGTCGTCCGACCCCAACGCCGCCACCCCGCGCTCCAACGCCAAAGTCTCGGTGGTCATCACCGTCGACAAGGGCGAGCCGGTGCGGGTGCGCCGCTCCGACGTCGCCATCCTCGGCGCCGGTAGCGAGGACCGGTATCTCAAGGAAGACCTGGCCGCGTTCAAGCCGCAGCTCGGCAACGTCTTCGATCACGAGATCTACGAAGCCAGCAAGACCAAGATCACCCGCCGCCTAGCCGAGCGCGGTTACTTCGACGCCGATTTCACCTCGCGCCGGGTCGAGGTCACGCGCGCCGAGCGTGCCGCCGACATCGACCTGGTCTGGAGCAGCGGCGATCGCTACGACATGGGCCCGATCACCTTCGAGCAGACCCCTAAGCGGATCATCCGCGACAGCCTGCTCGACAAGCTGGTGTATTGGGAACAGGGCAGTTACTACCACCAGGGCAAGCTCGACCGCTTTCGCGAATCGCTGGCGCGGCTGGACTACTTCGCCAGCATCGACATCCAGCCGCAGCCGGAGAACGCGGTCGACGGCGAAGTGCCGGTCAAGGTCACCCTGACTCCGGCCAAGCGCAGCATCTACACCGCCGGCGTCAGTTTCGGCACCGACAGCGGCGCCGGCGTGCGCATGGGCGTGGAGCGCCGCTACGTCAACGACCGCGGCCACAAGGCGCTGGCCCAGGTCGACTGGGCCGAGCAGCGCAAGACCGCGACCCTGCAGTACCGCATCCCCGCGTTCACCTGGCTGGACGGCTGGTACACCTTCAGCGCCCAGCTCGCCGACGAGCAGACCGACTACATCGACTCGCGCCGGATCGAGATCGTCGCCAGCCGCAGCGGCCAGATCAACCGGCGCTGGAATGCGACCGCCTCCATCCACGTCCTGCGCGAGCGCTGGGCCTATGCGATCGACGACGACGACGACGACAGCACGCCGGTCGACTACCGCATCGCCACCTTCACCTATCCCTCGCTGCGCGCCGAGTACGTCGACGCCGACGACCGCATCTACCCGCGCAAGGCCTTCGGCGCGACCGTCATGCTGCGCGGCGGCGTCGAAGGCGCCGGCTCCGACGCCAGCTTCGCCCAGGCCCACGCCAGCGCGCGCTGGTACCGCGGGCTGGGCGAGCGCAGCCGACTGATCGCGCGCGGCGAGCTCGGCCACACTTTTACCGATGCGCTGATCGACATGCCGCCCAGCCTGCGTTTCTTCGCCGGCGGCGACCGCAGCATCCGCGGCTACGCCTGGCGCGAAGTCGGTCCGCGTATTCCCGGCAGCGACGGTAAGCAGTACGCGCTGGGCGCGAAGAACGTCGCCACCGGCAGCATCGAGTTCGAGCAGTACTTCAACGACAGCTGGGGCGCGGCGGTGTTCGTCGACAGCGGCAGCGCGTTCGACGGCACGCCCGACTGGCACACCGGCGTCGGCGTCGGCGTGCGCTGGCGATCGCCGGTCGGCCCGTTGCGCGTGGACATCGCGCGCGGCCTCAACGATCCCGATTCGGGTTTCCAGCTCTACCTCAACATCGGCGCCGATCTCTAAAGCGCCGCGCACCTGCGCCCCAGGACAAGACCGCACACGGATATGAGCGACACGCCTAAGACCGCCGTAGAACTGCTCGCCGAGCGCCGCCAGCGCCGACGCGCGGCCGCGCGCCGTTGGGCCTGGCGCAGCAGTTTCGTCGCCGGCGCGCTGACCCTGCTGATCGCGTTCGCCCTGTACTGGTTGCTGGCCACGGTCGGCGGCCGTAACGTGCTGCTGAACCAGATCAAGGCGCGCCTGCCCGAGAACGCGACCTTCACCTGGCGCGACGCCGACGGCCCTGCGGCCGGTCCGCTGACCCTGCGCGGCGTGCACTTCGCCTACGAAGGCATCGATTTCCGCGCCGAGCGCGTCTACCTCGACACCTCGATCCGCCCGCTGCTGGGCCGCAAGCTGCGCCTGGACGCGCTGCAGGTCGAGGACGCCACCCTCGACGTGCCCAAGAGCAAGGAACCCTTCAAGTTCCCGAGCTGGCCCGAGGTGCTGCCCGACATCGCGCCGCCGCTGTCGCTGCAGGCCGACGACGTGCGCGTGGACCGCATGAAGATCAGCCAGGCCGGCGAGCACATCATCGACATCCGCAAGCTGCGCGGCGGTCTGGATGCGCAAACCGGCAAGCTCAAGGTCGAGAAGCTCAACATCGACAGCGACCGCGCGTATATCACTCTGCACGGCGAATACGTGCCGCGCGACGACTACCGCACCGACCTGGTCGCCACCGCGGTGCTGCCCGCGTCCGCCGGACGCACGCCGCCGCGGCTGGGCCTGGTCGCGAAGGGCGATCTGGCGCGCATGGATGTCGCTGTGTCGGGCTACGCGCCCGGCCCGCTGCGCGCGAGCCTGACCCTGCGCGGCAAGGACGATCCGCGCTGGCAGTTGCGCGCCAAGGCCGATGCGCTCGACATCGGCGTGCTGCTTTCGCCCGACGCCGCACCCAGCGAAACTCCGCTGGCGGCGCAGTTCGACATGCACGGCGTCGGCGGCGCGGCCGAACTCAGCGGCAATTTCGCGCAAGGCGATCTGCGCGCCGAGATCCTGCCGTCGAAGGTCAAACTGGAAGAACAGGTGCTGGACGTGCAGCCGCTGGCGCTGCGCATCTTCGACGGCACCGCGACCCTGCGCGGCCACGCCGACTTCACCGACGCGCAGAACGGCCGCTTCAAGTTCGCGGTCAACGCGCGCGGCTTGCGCTGGGGCGGCAAGGCGCCGGCGCCGAGCGCGAAGACGCCGGTGCCGCCAGCGGCCGCCACCACGCCTGCTATCGTCGCCGACGCCGACCTCGGCTTTGCCGGCACGGTCCAGGCCTGGGCCGCGATCGGCAAGGCGCGCATCGAGCGCGACAAACAGGTCGCGACCGTGCGCTTCGACGGCCGCGGCAACGACCAGCGCATGACCCTCAATACCCTGCAGGCGCAGATGCCGACCGGTCGCCTCGACGGCAAGGGCGACGTGGCCTGGGCGCCGAAGCTGGGCTGGAACTTCAACGCGATTCTGGCCGGTTTCGACCCGGGTTACTTCGCGCCCGACTGGAAGGGCGCGGTCAACGGCAAACTGGTCACGCGCGGCGACACCCGCGCCGACGGCGGACTGGAGATCGCGGTCGATGCCAGCCAACTCGGCGGCCGCCTGCGCGACCGTCCCTTGCAGGGCAGCGGCCGCTTCCTGATGCACGGCGCCGCGACCGGCAAGAGCGACGACGCCTATGAAGGCGAAGTCGCGCTGTCGCTGGGCGGCAGCCGCATCGACGCCAAGGGCAAGCTTGCGCAGACGATGGACGTGGACGCCAGGTTCTCGCCGCTGCAGCTCAACGACCTGCTGCCCGACACCGCCGGCAGCCTGCGCGGCACGCTCAAGCTCACGGGCGCGCGCGATGCGCCCAACATCGACGCCGACCTCAGCGGCAGCGGCCTGAAGTACGGCGACTACCGCGCCGAGAGCCTGCTGGCGAAGGGCAAGCTGCCCTGGCGCGGCCGCGGCGGTGCGATCGAAGTGCGCGCCAGCGGTCTGGACATCGGCCTGCCGATGGACACCGTCGCGCTCGACGCGCGCGGCGCGGTCGAGTCGCTGCAACTGCAGGGCAACGCGCGCGGCGAAATCGGCACGCTCGACCTGTCCGGCCATGCCGACAAGCGCGGCGCGGGCTGGCAGGGCGCGCTGGCGAGCTTGCAGCTGGCGCCGAGCAAGGGCGCGTCCTGGCGCCTGCAGCAAGCCGCGCAATTCCGTTGGGACGGCAAGAACGGCGCGCTCAGCAATGCCTGTCTCGCCTCCAGCGGCGGCGGCTCGCTGTGCGCGAGCGCGGATTGGCCGCGACGCGGGCTGGACGTGCAGGGCCAGGGCCTGCCGCTGACGCTGGCGCAACCGTATCTGCCCGAACGCTCCGACAAGCGGCCGTGGCTGCTGCGCGGCGAAATCGCTGTCGACGGCGAACTGCGTCCGGTCGGCAACGCCTGGCGCGGCCAGGCCACCGTGACCTCGGCCGGCGGCGGCATGAAGTTCAGCGAACGCTCGCGCCGCGAACCGGTGCGCTACAGCAACCTCAGTCTGCGTGCGACCTTCGATCCGCGCCGGATCGAAGCCGACCTGGGCGCGGTGCTCAACGACGACGGCCGCATCGACGCGCGCATCGCCACCGGCTGGGACGCGTATTCGCCGCTGGACGGCGAGGTCGCGATCAACACCGACGAACTGACCTGGGTCGAACTGTTCTCGCCCGACATCGTCGATCCCAAGGGCAAGCTCGACGGCCGCATCAGCCTGGGCGGCACGCGCGACGCGCCGCGTCTGGGCGGACAGGCGCGGCTGAGCGAATTCAGCACCGAACTACCGGCGCTGGCGATCGCCCTGCAGAACGGCGACGTGCGCCTGGACGCGCAGCCCGACGGCAGCGCGCGCATCGTCGGCAGCGTGCGTTCTGGCGAAGGCACGCTCAACATCGACGGCACTCTGGGCTGGCAGGGCGACGACACCCCGCTGGTGTTGAGCCTGCGCGGCAAGAACGTGCTGATGTCGGACACGCGCGACCTGCGCGCGGTCGCCGACCCCGACCTGACCGTGCGCTACGCCGCCAAGCAACCGCTGCGGGTCACCGGCACGGTCACGATTCCTTCGGCGCGGATCGACCTGGAGCGCCTCGACCAGGGCGTGTCGGCGTCGCCGGACGTGGTCGTGCTCGATCCGGTCGACCCCGAGGACACCGGCAGTTCGCCGCTGGACCTGGACCTGACGCTGGCGCTGGGCAACGACGTCAAGCTCAACGGCTTCGGCCTGGACGGCAGCCTCGAAGGCCAGATGCGGGTGCGTGCGCGTCCTGGCCGCGAGATGACCGCGAGCGGACGGCTCGACGTCGACGGCCGCTATCGCGCCTACGGCCAGAAGCTGCAGATCACCCGCGGCCACCTGGCATGGTCGAACGGGCCGGTGTCCGACCCCATCCTCGACATCCGCGCCGAACGCGAAGTCGGCCAGGTCACCGCCGGCGTCGACATCAGCGGCCGCGCCAGTGCGCCGCAGGCCAACGTCTGGTCGAACCCGGCCAGCTCGCAGTCCGAGGCCCTGGCCTACCTCGCGCTGGGCCGCCCGCTGTCCAGCGCCAGCGGCGACGAGAGCCGCCAGCTCAACGCCGCCAGCGCCGCGCTGTCGGCCGGCGGCAGCATGCTGGCCTCGCAGCTGGGCGCCAAGATCGGCCTGGACGACGCCGGCGTGATGGAAAGCCGCGCCCTCGGCGGCTCGGTCCTGGGCGTGGGCAAGTACCTGTCGCCGCGGCTGTACGTCGGTTACGGCGTGTCCCTGCTCGGCACCGGCCAGGTGCTGACGCTCAAATACCTGCTGCGCAAAGGCTTCGACATCGAGATCGAATCGAGCACGATCGAGAACCGCGCTTCGGTCAACTGGCGCAAGGAAAAGTAGGCGACTGGGCCGAGTCGCCGTAGTCGCGAGGCCGTCCATGTCCACGATCCTGCGCAACCACTACGTACTCGCGGTCCACGAACTGCGGGCCTCCGTGCGCTTCTATGTCGAGGCGCTGGATTTCTCGGTCGTCGCTGAGCATCCCGGTTGGGTGTTCGTGCGCAAGGACGACTGCATGATCATGCTCGGCGAATGCCCGAACGATCTGGAGCCGGCCGCGCTGGGTAGCCACAGCTACTACGCCTATCTGATGGTCGACGATGCCGACGGCTACCGCGCCCGCGTCGAAGCCCACGCGCCCGGCGCCTGCGGCCCGATCGGCGACAAACCCTGGGGCATGCGCGAATTCGGTCTGGTCACCGCCGACGGTCACCGCATCATGATCGGACAGGCGATCGCGAGCGAGGCCTGAAGCGATTTCAGTCGGCGATGGCGCGGCGGAAGAATTCGTCCAGCCGGGATTGATCGCCGTGGCCGGGCGTTAGCATTGGCGCGGTGGTTTCCATGCGCCGCAGCTGCTGCTCGATGAAATCGCTGATCTCCGGAATACGCGGCCCGTCGGCGACTTCCTTGCTGATCCGCTTCTTAGCCAGCAGTACGCCGATAGCGGTACGCAAAGGTCCGTTCGGCAACAACCGGTCGAGCAATGCCTCAAACGCCATGGGCGGCGGCCCCGCAGCCTGCTCGATCCAGAGACAGGCCATCACCGGTCGCAGCACGTAGAGGTATTTCTTGGTGCGGATCCGATCCCCTCGCAGGTAGCCGCGGAAGTTGCTCCGCGCCATCTGACGGTAGTGATGCCAGGCCGCCAGCGGCGAATAGAACTCGTCGGCGATCGCGCGCAGCTGCGGCGCCATCGCCTCGTCCTGGCGATACACCAGGGGCGAGCGCAACCATTCCAGCAAGGTCGGATTCGACTTCGACAGCAGCCGCAGCGCCTTGCGCAGATCCCAGCCGCTGACGTCGAGCTCGTCGTCGATCGGCAGTTCGATCACGTCCCGTTGCGGCTGGCCCGGGCCGGTGCGCTCGTTGACGCTGAGGTACCAGTCGCGCCGATGCACGTACACGAAGCGCGCGTCGTAGTCGCTGTCGGGCGAGGAGAAGCCCCAGCCTCGGCTGCCCGATTCGCAGGCGAACAGAATCCGCACCTCGTGCTCGCGTTCGATGCCGTCCAGCGCGGCGAGCACGGCGGCGCGCTGTTCGGGTGCGATGGGGTGGATCTCGGGATCGGCGTCGCGGTTCATCGCATAAGGACAGGCAAAGACTGGCGTCGAGCTTATATGAGCGGCGACACTGGGCGACATCCGTATTCGGCAACATCCGTCGTGCAACCGGAGGGCAGTGCTGCGTGGTTACCGTGATCGAAACCGAACGCCTGACGCTGGTCGAACTGGCGCCGCCGGACGCGGCGTTCATCCTGGAGCTGCTCAACGAACCTTCGTTCCTCGCCAACATCGGCGACCGTGGCGTGCACAGCCTGGAAGGCGCGGTGCGCTATATCGAAGGCCAGGTCGCGAACTACGCCAAGCTCGGCTATGGCCTGTGGCTGGTGCGGCGCAAGGACGACGGCGCGGCCATGGGCTTGAGCGGCCTGGTGCGGCGCGTCACCCTGCCCGATGCCGACATCGGCTACGCCTTCCTGCCGCGCCACTGGGGCCAAGGTTATGCGGCCGAAGCCTGCGCCGCGGTGCTCGCATACGCGGTCGGCCCGCTGGCACTGCCACGGGTGCTGGCGATCGTGTCGCCCGGCAACGGGGCCTCGACCAAGGTGCTGGACAAGATCGGGCTGGCTTATCAGCGCACGGTGCAGCTCGGCGACGACACCGAGGAACTGCTGCTGTACGCCAGCGACGCGGCCTGAGCCTTCAGCGCGCGACGATCCGCGCGCCCTGCAGACGTGGGCGGCCTTCGACCACGTCGGTCCAGACCGCATAGGCCGCATCGCCGGACAGCGCGAGTTGCGGGAAACCGGTGGCGCGGCCGCGGCCCTGCAAGCGGGCGACTTCGATGCGCTGCGGTTCGCCCGACAGATCGGCGGCGTAGCGCGCCAGCTGCAGCGACTGTCCGTTCGTATCCTCGCGCAGCCACAGCAGCCAGACCGCATCCTCGCCCAGCGCGACATCGACGCGCCCTTGCAGTTGCGCGCCCTGGTCCAGCACCCGCGGCGCGGCGAAACTGTCGCCGGCATCCTCGCTACGCGCGAGCTTGAGCGTGGGCACGTCGCCGGTCGCGGTATACCAGGCCACCACGGCGCGCGATCCGCGCGCGGCCACCGCCGGCCCGTTGACCGGGCAGGCCGGCATGGTCCAGCGGTCGGCGTGCACCGGGCGCGGCGCGGTCCAGCCGGTGGCATCGCGGCGCGCGGCGGCGATGTCGCGGATTTCCTCGGCGCTGCGATCGCGATAGACCAGCAGCGCGCCGTGATCGGTGAGCGCGGCGTCGGTCTGGCAGCAGTCGCAGGTCATGCGGTCGAGTTCGAGCTCGTCGCTGCGCTGCAATTGCGCATCGATCACCGCGCTGCGCAGTGTCATCGCGCCGCCGTGCGCATCGTGGCCGGCGTGCGCCTTGTCGGCGGGCACGGAGGCGTTGCGGCGACCATCCAACCAGGCGATGCCGAGGCGGTCGCGTGCGGCCGGCCACAGCGAGACGAAGCCGTGCTCGGTCGCGGTGCCGTCGTCGTTGACCAGGACCGGCGCAGACCAGGTCATGCCCTCGTCGCCGGAGCGCGCCAGGGCGACGTCGTAGGCATAGGGCGCGCTGGCCGACTTGCGCAGCCAGTGCGCCCATAGCGCACCGTCCCCGGTCGTCATCACGTGCGGCGTGTCGGCCCAATTGACGAACCAGTCGTCGCCGGCCGCGACCTGCGTCGGTGCCGACCAAGTCGCATGCACGGCGTCGCGCGATTGCGCGAGACGTAGCGCATGGCCGCTTTCGCGCGGCTCGATCCACAGCAACAGCAAACGGCCGTCGGGCGTCGCGAGCAGGTCCGGCTGCGCCGCGGCGGCCTCGACCGGCAAGCGCCAGGCGCTCGCGTCCAAGCGCACGGCCGGCGCCGGTGCCGGCGCGGTGGCCGACGTGGGCGACGGCGCAGCGGCGCGCTCGCAGGCGGCCAGGCTCAGGACGAACGCAATCGCGAGTGCTAGGCTGGATTTCATCCCGGCAGGGTAATCCAGCCCAGCGAGGTGCGCATGCTCCGGACCGCGGCCAGCTACACCGACCCGATCGAAGCGATGATCGTCTGCGGCCGCCTGCAGGCCGAGGGCATCGAGGCCCGGATCGTCGACCAGCACACCGTGCTCGCGTACTGGCAGCTGCGCCAGGCGCTGGGTGGAGTCAAGGTCAAGGTGCCGTTCTCTCAGCTCGCCGACGCGCGCGACTTGCTGCGCGAGCTGGACCGCGGCGGGTTCGTGCTCAGCGATGAGAGCGAGGTCGTGCCGGCGCCGTATCGCGAATCCTGGTCGAGCCGGCTCGCCTACCTGTCGCTGTTCCTGTTCGGCATTCCGCTGCCGTGGTGGCGGCGTCATCGCGCCGGCTAACCGGACTACGCGCCGTCGAACTTAACCACGTGTGCTTCGTAGGGTGCGGTGATAACCGCACCGCTCGCTCAGGCCACCCGGGCCCGCCGTGCTCGCGTCAGATGCACCAGCAACAGCGAGATCGCCGCCGGCGTCATGCCCGGAATGCGCTGGGCCTGGCCGACGGTCTGCGGACGCACGCGCTCCAGCTTCTGCTGCACCTCGGCCGACAATCCGTGCACGCCGGCGTAATCGAAGCCGTCGGGGATCGCGGTGCCTTCGTTGCGCTGCTGGCGCGCGATCTCTTCGCGCTGGCGTTCGAGATAACCGGCGTACTTGACGCCGATCTCGACCTGCTCGGCCACCGCCGCATCGGCCACCGCCGGGCCCAGCGAGGGCACCGAGGTCACTTGCGCGTAGTCGAGCTCGGGACGCTTGATCAGATCCAGCGCGCTGGTCTCACGGCTGAGCTCGATGCCCAGCGTCTGCGTCACTTCGCGGCCCAGGGCGTTGTTGGGCGCGGCCCAGACCGCGGCCAGGCGCGCGCTCTCGCGCTCGATCGCCTCGCGTTTGCGCGCGAATGCGCTCCAGCGCGCGTCGTCGACCAGGCCGAGTTCGCGACCGGTCTGCGTCAGGCGCAGGTCGGCGTTGTCCTCGCGCAGTTGCAGCCGGTACTCGGCGCGCGAGGTGAACATGCGGTAGGGCTCGCTGGTGCCGTGGGTGATCAGGTCGTCGACCAGCACGCCCAGGTAGGCCTGGTCGCGGCGCGGGCTCCAGCCTTCGGCGCCGCGCACCTGGCGCGCGGCGTTGGCGCCGGCGAGCAGGCCCTGCGCGGCGGCCTCCTCGTAACCGGTGGTGCCGTTGATCTGGCCAGCGAAGTACAGGCCGGCGACGGCCTTGGTTTCCAGCGTGGTCTTGAGGCCGCGCGGATCGAAGTAGTCGTACTCGATCGCGTAGCCGGCACGGGTGATGTGCGCGCGCTCGAAGCCGCGGATGCTGCGCACCAGCTCCAGCTGCACGTCGAACGGCAGCGAGGTGGAGATGCCGTTGGGGTAGATCTCGGCCACGTCCAGGCCTTCGGGCTCGACGAAGATCTGGTGGCTGGCCTTCTCGGCGAAACGCACCACCTTGTCCTCGATCGAGGGGCAGTAGCGCGGGCCGGTGCCTTCGATCTGGCCGGTGTACAGCGGCGAGCGGTCGAGCGCACCGCGGATGATCTCGTGGGTGCGCTCGGAGGTGTGGGTGATCCAGCACGAGACCTGACGCGGATGGTCGGCCTGGCTGCCGAGGAAGGACATCACCGGGCGCGGATCGTCGCCGGGCTGCTCCTCCATCACCGAATAGTCGAGGCTGCGGCCGTCGATGCGCGGCGGGGTGCCGGTCTTGAGCCGGTCGACCACGAACGGACCTTCGCGCAGGCGCGCGGCCAGGGTGATCGCGGGCGGGTCGCCGGCGCGGCCGGCGGCGTAGGTGGTCTGGCCGACATGGACCTTGCCGGCGAGGAAGGTGCCGGCGGTCAGCACCACCGCCTGCGCCTGGAAGCGCAGGCCGGTCTGGGTGATCACCGCGCGCACGCGGCCGTCATCGAACTCAATGTCGTCGACCGCGGCCTGGAACAGGGTCAGGTTCGGCTGCGCTTCGACCGCGCGCCGTATGTAGCTGCGGTACAAGGCGCGGTCGGCCTGGCAGCGGGTCGCGCGTACGGCCGGGCCCTTGCTGGCGTTGAGGCGGCGCCACTGGATGCCGGCGGCGTCAGCAGCGCGCGCCATGATGCCGCCTAGCGCGTCGATCTCCTTGACCAGGTGACCCTTGCCGATGCCGCCGATGGCCGGGTTGCAGCTCATCGCGCC